>CAYQCP010000008.1:0-83203 GCA_964416005.1 uncultured Gemmatimonas sp. | reverse complement strand
GCGTCGGCCGGGACAGGGAGGGGGGCGGCCGGCCGCTCGACGAAATCGTCGACCGGTACTTCACTACCGTGCAGCCGATGCACCTGCAATACGTCGGGCCGGGCAAGCGCTACGCCGACCTCGTCATTCCGCGCGGCGGCCACAATGTCGTGGCCATCGACCTCATGATCGCCACCATCCTCCGTCGACTGCAGGGGCAGCAGACATGAGCGACGTCAAGCCGCGCGAGCGCATTCTCGTGGTGGACGACGAACCCGACATCGTCGCGCTCGTCGTGTACCACCTGGCCAAGGAAGGGTACCGCGTCTCGTCCGCAGCGAACGGGTCGGACGCCCTCCAGAACGCGCGCCACGAGCGACCAGCCCTCATCGTGCTCGACCTGATGCTGCCGGGGCTGTCGGGTTTCGAGGTGCTCGAGCAGCTCCGCGCGAACGACGCCACCGCCGATATCGCGGTGCTGATGCTCACGGCGCGCAAGGAGGAGCAGGACCGCATCAAGGGACTGTCGCTCGGCGCGGACGACTACCTCACGAAGCCGTTCAGTCCGCAGGAACTGGTGCTGCGCGTGCGCGCCATTCTGCGACGCAGCGCCGCCGTCCCCGCGTCCGGTGACCTGCTCTCGATCGGGGCGCTGACGATTGACCGGGCCGCCCACACGGTCACGGTACGGGGCAGCGAGGTCGAGCTCACGCCCACGGAGTTCAAGCTGCTGCTGCTCCTCGCGGAGCGCCGCGGTCGCGTGCAGGGGCGCGCGCAGCTGCTCGAGCACGTGTGGGAGGCGGCCCCCGACATCCAAACGCGCACCGTGGACATGCACGTGCAACGACTGCGCGCCAAGCTCGAGTCTGCCGGCGACCTGATCGAAACGGTGCGCGGATTCGGCTACCGCCTGCGCGCCACGCGCGACGCGTGAGACTCACCCAGCGACTCCTCCTCGGCGCGCTGGGCGTCGTCGGGATCATGGTGGTCTTCCTGACGATTGTCGTGGATCGTTCGCTTCGGCAGCGGCTGACCGCGGAGACCACACAGCGCCTGATCAGCGAGGCGCGGTTGGTCGCCGTGCATTGGACGCAGGGCGCCGATCCGGATTCGCTCGCGGACGAGCTCGGACGCCTCACGGGTCATCGGGTGACCTTGGTGGACTCCGCGGGGGCTGTGCTCGGCGACTCCGAGTTCGAGCGCACCCAGCTCGCACACCTGGAGAATCACGCGTCTCGACCGGAGATCGTCGCCGCGCGAGGGGCAGGGGGAATGGGTACGGCGCGCCGACGGAGTCCGTCCGCCGGGGACGAGGAACTCTACGTGGCGGTCCGGTCGGCGTTCGGGGTGGCGAGGGTGTCGCTCTCCACAACGTCGCTACAGACCATCGTGGGGGCCGCGAGACGCGACGTCGCGCTCGCCGGCCTGGGCGCGCTGCTCGTCGCGGGCCTGCTCTCGTGGTACTTTGCGCGCGCCGTGTCACAGCCGGTCGTCGAGCTCAGCAGTGTGGCGCGCGCCCTCGCCGCCGGGGACTTCAGCCGTCGGCCCGCGCGCGCCGCGCCAGGCGAGGTTGGCGATCTTGCCATCGCCATCAGCCAGCTGGCCGAGCAATTGAGCACGCGGCTCGATGCCCTGCGGGCCGAAGAAACCCTGCTGCGCGAACTGTCCGAGTCGCTGAACGAGGGCATTCTCGTCGTAGATTCGCGGCACCAGGTCGTGCGAATCAATGAGACGGCGCGCCTGATGCTCGGTTTGCGAGGGGCGCTGCCATTCGGCGACGAGCTGCTGCCGCGCGATCGCGTGCTGCGCGAGACGATCGCCGGCGCGATGCGCGGCGATACCCTGCGCGACGCCGAGGTGACTCTCGCGGGTCGCGTGTACAACATCACCGCGCGCCCGCTGGACCAGTTCGGGGGCGCCGTCGTCGCCCTGCTGGATCTCACCAGGCTCCGCCGTCTCGAAACAGTCCGCCGCGATTTCGTGGCCAACGTGTCGCATGAGCTCAAGACCCCGCTCACGGTCGTGCGTGGCTTCGCCGAGACCCTGGCCGACGACGACCCGCCGCCCGATGTCCGCCGCCAATTCGCCGAGAGCATCGCGGCGCACACGCGGCGCATGCAGCGCCTCGTCGACGACCTGCTCGACCTCTCACGCATCGAGTCGGGTGGCTGGGTGCCCGACCCGCGCCCGGTGGACCTCGCGGCCGTCATTGCCGACGACGTGAGCAGCGCGAGAGGCGCGACGGACCGTCAGGGTGTGCGGCTCGAGGTGCAGCTCGACGAGGACGCCCGGATCCTGTACGCCGATCCGCTGGCCCTGCGCCAGACGATCAACAACCTCCTTGAGAACGCCATTCGTCACACCAGCGCCGGCGTGATCACCCTGCGCGCCGCCCGGGACCGCGACGGTGTCCTCCTGAGCGTACGCGACACGGGCTGCGGCATCAGCGCCGAGCACCTGCCCCGCATCTTCGAGCGCTTCTATCGCGTCGATCCGGCGCGTTCGCGTGAACAGGGCGGCACGGGGCTGGGACTCTCCATCGTCAAGCATCTCGTGGAGGCGCACGGCGGGCGTGTCCGCGCCGAGTCGGTTCCGGACGAGGGCACGACGATCGCCGTCTGGCTGCCCGACGAGCCGGCGGCCCCCGCGGCCTCCTAGTCGGCGAGGGCAGGCCGCCGGCGGTCGCACACGCATATTGCGCGGCCAAGGACCGTTACGGCATTGTTGCACTGTGGTGACTGCGCCGGAACGCGGCGGAGACTTTCTTTCATGCTTGTGTCGGGGTCGCGCTCGCGGCCCGCCTGGAACGCCATCCCGGAGCTGCTCGTGCGCACTCGCGCCCTCCTTCTCGTTTTCGCCGGCTCGCTCGTGACGATGCCGCTTGCCGCCCAGACCGTCGACCTGACGGGCGCTGGAGCGACGTTTGCCTATCCCATCTACTCGCGCTGGATCTCGGACTACGTCGCGCAGGCGGGGGTTCGCATCAACTACCAGTCCATCGGGTCCGGGGGCGGTGTCCGTCAATTGACGGAGCGGACGGTAGATTTCGGCGCCACCGACGCCCCGGTTTCCGATGCGGAACTGGCGCGACTTGGAGACCGGCGGGTACTCCATATCCCCACGGTCATCGGAGCCGTAGTCGCCGCGTACAACCTGCCCGGCGTCACGGTCACCCTGCGCCTGTCGGGACCCGTGCTCGCTGACATCTTCCAGGGCCGCATCACCAAGTGGAATGATTCGCGCCTGGTGGCGTTGAACCCATTGGCGAAGCTGCCCAACCGGAACATCCTCGTGGTGTATCGTGCGGACGGCAGCGGCACAACCTACGTCTTCAGCGACTATCTCTCGAGCATCAGCCCGGCGTGGGCGAGGGGTCCTGGCAAAGGGATGTCGCTCCGGTGGCCGGTCGGTCTTGGCGGCAAGGGCAACGAGGGCGTCGCCGGCCAGGTCCGGCAGATCGCGGGTGCCATTGGCTATGTGGAGTTGACATACGCTCGCCAGAACCGGCTGGCATTTGCCGACATCCAGAATGCGTCCGGCGCCTTTGTGACAGCCAGCGTCCGTTCCATGAGCGACGCGGCGAGCGGCTCCGTGAAGGCGATGGCCGGTGGAGAGACGCGCGTGTCGATCGTGAATGCCCCCGGAAAGGGTGCCTATCCAATCGCGTCGTTCACGTGGCTGCTGGCGGACACGAAAGGCGGCGACGGCGCCAAGGCCCGGAAGATCGCCGACTTCCTGCGTTTTGCCCTCACGGACGGACAGAAGTCGGCGCCGTCACTGTACTACGCGCCGCTGCCCGTCGCCATCGTCCCCTCGTTGCTGAAGCAGGTGGACGGCATCGCGGCCGCGAAGTAAGACTCCATTCGCGTCCCTCGAAGACCGTGATCGCGTCGATTCGATCGATGAAGGCCGCGATGCGCATGCTTCCGTAGGTTGACTGCAGGCGGACAGCGGCGCGAGCTGCTGTCCGCGCTGCTTTGAGGATCCTGCCTGGCCGTGCCCACGCTGCGTCATTCGCCTCCGGGCGACCGTCTCTATCACCTCCTGACCACGGCCTGCGCCACGAGCGTTCCCGCGCTCTTCGTGGTGCTCACCGGGAGCATCGCAGCGGCGGCGTGGCCGGCGATACGGACATTCGGGTCGGCGTTCGTGACCGGCGCCGAGTGGGATGCGGTGCGCGGTGTGTTCGGAGTCGCACCCGCCATCGTCGGCACGCTGGTGTCATCGGCGCTCGCGCTGCTGATCGCGGCCCCGCTCGCCCTGTCCGTCGCCGTATTCACCGCCGAAGTCGCTCCCGCCTGGTTGCGCAGGACCCTCGAGCTCGTGCTGGACGTGCTCGCCGCCATTCCGAGCGTGATTTACGGACTCTGGGGGCTGTATGTGATGGTGCCATGGCTGCGGGACGTCTTCATGCCCTTGCTCTCGGAGGGCCTGCATCTCTCCGAGACGCCCCTTTTCGCCGGGCCCGCATATGGACCGTCGGTGCTGGCGGCCAGCCTGCTGCTCGCCATCATGGTCCTGCCGTACATCGCCGCCGTGACCCGCGAGGTACTCGCCGCTGTTCCCGATGCGCAACGTGAGGCGGCCCTCGCCCTGGGCGCCACCCGATGGGAGGTCATCCGTCACGCGGTCATTCCGTACGCACGATCCGGCATCGTCGGCGCCATGATGCTCGGACTCGGGCGGGCATTGGGTGAGACCATGGCGGTGGCCATGGTCATCGGGAACCGTCACGAGTTCTCGCTGTCCCTGTTCGCGCCTGGCTACACCCTGGCGTCCCTGATTGCGAACGAGTTCGCCGAGGCGACAGCCGACCTGCACCTCTCGGCGCTGATGGGCGCCGGCGCGGTGCTCCTGGCGGTGACCCTGCTCGTCAACGTGCTCGCCCGCTGGCTCGTCTGGCAGGTTCAGCGTGAGGAGGTCGCGTGACGCCCGGCACGCCGGCCGCCCGCGTTCAGCCACCGGCACGCGCGACGGAGATTCCGGCGCTGCGGCCCATCAGGTCGCGTCGCGCCCGGAGCCATGTCATGATCGCGCTGGCGATCGGAGGATCGGCGCTGGCGGTGGTGCCGCTTGTCGCGATCGTGTGGCACCTCGTCAGTCAGGGTCTCGACGCACTGCATGTCTCGTTCTTCACGGCCCTGCCGGCGCCGGTGGGGGAGCCCGGCGGCGGCATGGCAAATGCCGTGGCCGGGACGGTACTGCTGGTCGGCATCGCGGCGCTGATCGGCGTTCCCCTCGGAGTCGGCGCCGGTCTGTACGCCGCCGAGCATCGCGGGCAGGCGCTGGCGGTGACGGTTCGATTCATCAGCGAGGTGCTAACCGGCCTCCCGTCAATTCTCATCGGCGTCTTCGCGTGGGAGTTCCTCGTCCGGCCGGCACAGCACTTCTCCGCCTTCGCTGGTGGCATCGCCCTCGCCGTGATCATGCTGCCGCTCGTGGCCCGCGCGACCGAGGAATTCGTGCTGCTGGTCCCGAGGCCGCTCTACGAAACGGCCCTCGCGCTTGGGTACAGCCACTGGCGCGCTTCGCTGGCGGTCGTGCTTCGCGCGGCCACCCCGGGTATCGTGACCGCCGTGCTCATCGCCACGGCGCGCGTCGCCGGCGAGACCGCGCCGCTGCTCTTCACGGCCTTTGGCAATCAGTACTGGTCCGTCTCCCTGCGCGACCCGATCAGCGCGTTGCCGCTGCAGATCTACACCTACGCCATCAGTCCCTACGACGAGTGGCGATCCCTCGCCGCGGCGGGTGCGCTCGTGCTCATCGGCCTCGCCCTGCTGTTCAGCATCGCGGCCCGCCTCGCCACCCGTCGTCGATATGGCCGCCGTCACCGCTGAGCGCAGGGCGCGCGCCGCCGCCCCGCCGGCCGCAGTCGGTGCCGCGCTGCGCGTCGAGGCGCTGAACGCCGCGTACGGCGCCCTGCGCGTCGTGCAGGACGTCAGTGCCGACGTGGAGCCGGGACGCGTGACCGCCATCATCGGCCCATCGGGATGCGGCAAGAGCACGCTGCTGCGTTGCCTCAATCGGCTGCACGAGACCGCCCGCCATGCCACGGTGTCCGGGTCGGTCCTGCTGGACGGCGTGAACATCTACGCACCTTCTATCAGCGCGGTCGCCGTCCGGCGGCAAGTGGCGCTGGTCATGCAGCGCCCGACGCCGTTCCCGATGCTCTCGATCCAGGAGAACGTGGTGGCCGGGTTGCGCGCGGCCGGCGCCGTGGCCGACGCGCCCGCGGTCGCGGAGGAGGCGCTGCGTCGCGCTGCACTCTGGGGCGAAGTCAAGGATCGGCTGCGCGCCAGTCCGACGACGCTGTCGGAGGGGCAGCAGCAGCGCCTCTGCATCGCCCGCGCGCTCGCGACCTCCCCGCGGGTGCTCTTGCTCGATGAACCGACCGCTTCACTCGATCCGGGCAGCGTGCAGCGGATCGAGGAGCTCGTCTACGAGCTCCGGGGCCATGTCACCGTGGTTATCGTCACGCACAACATGCAGCAGGCGGCCCGCATCTCGGACGCCACGGCGTTCCTGCTGCACGGTGAACTGGTGGAACTGGCGCCCACCGCCGCGCTCTTCACCTCGCCGAGGGATCCGCGCACCGAAGCGTACATCACGGGACGGTTCGGATGACCGCCGCCGTGATCGGCGCGCTCGCCACGCACGAGCTGTCGCTGTGGTACGGGGAGGCGCGCGCGCTCAACCAGGTGTCGCTCACCATCAGGCCGCGCGCCATTACGGCGATCATTGGACCGTCGGGGTGCGGCAAGTCGTCACTGCTCCGGACCTTCAACCGGCTGCATGCGCTGTCGGCAGCGATTCGCATCGCCGGCGAGGCCACGCTCGACGGCCAGAGCATCTTTGCGCCCGAGCTCCCGCTCGAGGCGCTGCGCCAGCGGGTGGGCATGGTGTTCCAGCGCTGGGCGCCGTTTCCGGTCTCGATCTATGACAACGTGGCAGCCGGACCGCGGCTCAATCGCCACCTGCGGCACCACGAGATGGACGCTGTGGTGGAGCAGGCCCTGCGCCGGGCCGCCCTGTGGGACGAGGTGAAGGATCGGCTCCGCCAGCCCGCGCGCCGACTCTCGGGCGGCCAGCAGCAGCGCCTGTGTATCGCCCGTGCCCTGGCCAACGCGCCGGAGGTGTTGCTGCTCGACGAACCCTGTTCCGCGCTCGACCCCATCGCCACACAGCGCATCGAGGAGGTCCTCTGGGAGTTGCGCGCCGACGTGACGATCGTGATCGTGACGCACCACCTGCAGCAGGCGGCCCGCCTGTCCGACGAGACCGCCCTGCTCGTGGACGGACGCCTCGTGGAACATGGCGCCACCAGGCAGCTCTTTACGGCCCCGCGCGAAGAGCGCACCGAGGCCTTCATCACCGGGAGATTCGGATGACTTCAGAACCGGCGGCCGGCTTCCGGCATTTTCATGACCAGCTGGGCGAGCTCAAGGACCACCTGCTCGAGATGTCGGCGCGCGCCGAGGAGATGGTGGAGCTGTCGGTCGATGCGCTCGTCCGTCGTGACGTGACGCGCGCCGCGCAGGTCATCGCGGCAGACCACGAAATCGACCAACTGGAGATCGAGGCCGAACGGCTCGCCGTCCAGCTGTTGGCGCTGCAGCAGCCGATGGCGCGCGACCTGCGCTTCCTCATCGGCGCCATCAAGGTGATCTCCGATCTCGAGCGCGTCGGCGACCACGCCGTGAACATCGCCCAGAGCGTGCAGCGTCTGCACGTGCTGCAGCCGACGACGCTCCCGGAGGCTTCCCTCGCGGACATGGCGCGACGTGCGCGTAGCATGCTCGCCGACGCCCTCGACGCGTTTGTCCGTGCCGACGGCGCACTCGGCCGGGATGTCTGCGGACGCGATGACGAGGTGGATGCGCTGCACGACTCGCTATTCCGTGTCCTGCTGACACACATGATGGCCGATCCGCGCACGATCAATCCGTCGCTGGAGCTGCTGCTGGTGAGCCGCAATCTTGAGCGCGTCGCGGATATCGCTACGAACATCAGTGAGGACGCCGTCTACCTGGCGGAGGGGCGGCAGATCAAGCACCGGGCGGAGGTGGACGAACCGCCGCCGGCGCTGGATACGGGGTCGCAGGGGGCCGTTACATAATCGTTGCACAATCGAGAAGAACGTGTCGGATGCCCCGGCGATGATTCTGTGATGGGCGGCAATACGCCTCGCCCACACGACGCCTGAACACTCCAGCATCCCGACCATACAATGCGCTTTCTTCGCTCGCTGCTCGCTGCCTCCCTCGCCCTGGCAGCCGTGGCCCCCGATGCCGTATCGCAGACTCCGCGCGCCGGTCGCGTGGTCGGGCGGGTCATTGATGCCGCCACCGGACAGGGCCTCACCGATGTCGCGGTCCAGCTCGTTGGCACCAAAATGGGCGCCATGTCCGGCGTGGATGGCCGGTTCAGCATCAACGGCGTGGCCGCCGGCACGGTCACCCTCTTCGCCCGGCGTATCGGCTACCAGCCGAAGACGGTGACGGGCCTGTTCATCGACGCGGGCAAGACGCTCGAACAGAACATCTCATTGAGCACCGCCACGTTGCAGCTCGGCGCCGTGACGGTGTCGGCCTCCGCCGAACGGGGCAGCGTCAGCGAAGCGCTCGACCAGCAGCGCATCAGCATCGGCGTGGTCAGCTCCGTCACGTCGGAGCAGATCCAGAAGAGCCCGGACGGCAACGCCGCGCAGACGGTGCAGCGCATCAGCGGCGTCTCGGTGCAGGATGGCAAGTACGTCTTTGTCCGCGGCCTTGGAGAGCGGTACACGACGAGCTCCCTGAACGGCGCGCGCGTGCCGAGCCCCGAGCCGGAGAAGCGCGTCGTGCCACTCGACCTGTTTCCGTCCGGCCTGTTGCAGACGATCACCACGTCCAAGACGTTCACGCCCGACCAGCCCGGCGACTTCTCGGGTGCGTCGGTGGACATCAAGACGCGCGAGTTTCCTGCGGAGCGCACGTACACGGCCTCCCTCGGCGGCGGCTACGCGCAGGCGGCGACCGGCAAGGAGATCCTCGTGGGACAGACGACCGGCGGGGAGCGCTGGGGCATGGTCAATGCTGAGCGCGAACTTCCCCAGCTCCTCCGCGAGGTCGGCAACCTGCAGGGCCTGAACCTGAACCAGGGCGACAAGAACCTGCTCGTCAGCCAATTCCGCAACGCGTGGACGCCGACGGCGGTCACCGCCGCGCCGAACCTCAGCGCGGCGCTCTCGGTGGGCGGCAACGACCCCGTGCTGTTCGGTCACCGGCTCGGCTACCTGTTCTCCGGCACCTTCTCACGCACCACCGACGTCAAGGACGACCAAGTGCGCGCCCTGGCCGACCGTGGTCCCGTCCGGGGTTCAACGGTCGAGATCGACCGTTTTGAGGGATCGAGCAGCAGCCAGGGCGTGCTCTGGGGTGGACTGGCCAACCTGAGCACCATGATCGGCGGCAGTTCACGCGTGATGTTCAATGGCATGTACAACCGCACCGCCGACAACAGCGCGCGCGTCGAGAGCGGGTCGTTCGAGAACGAGGGCATTGAAGCGCGCATCCAGCGCATGCAATACGTCGAGCGCTCCATGTTCTCGACCCAACTCGGCGGCGAGTTCCAGGTCGGTGAGCGTCACACGCTGGACGTGTCGGCCACGTTGAGCGGCGTCACGCGTGACGAGCCGGATCGCACCGAGTTCGTGCAGGCGATTGAGCGCTCCACGGCCGGCGGTGCCCCGCAGTACCTGTGGCTGAACTCCGGCAACGGCGGATCGGTGCGCACCTTCTCGGCGCTCGACGAGACCAACCGCGAGGCGCGGGCGAATTATCTCCTGAAGTTCGGCGCGCATGCCGCCCGCCGGCACAATCTGAAGGCCGGCGTCCTCGTGCGTTCCACCCGGCGCGATGCCGGCACCAACGCCTACAGCATTGGCGCGGCCCTCGCGCCCAACAGCGTGCGCGAACTCCCGCCGGAGCAGATCTTCGACGGCCGGTTCTCGAACGCCAGCCTCTTCGACATCGCGCCGCTCTCGCAGGGCGGTTCGTATGACGCCGCCGACGACCTGTTCGCCGGCTACCTGATGACCGACTGGGCGCTCACCGATCGGCTACGCGTGATCGCCGGCGCCCGTTACGAGCGCGACGCCCTCGACGTGCACGCCCAGAGCACCCTCGGCAACCCGATCACCGTCACGAAGCGCTGGAACGACCTGCTGCCGTCGATTGCGTTCAATGCCACGCTCCCCAACGACCAGCAGGTGCGCCTCTCGGCGTCGCGCACCCTGGCGCGCCCGGAGTACCGTGAACTGTCGCCCATCAAGAGCCGCGACGTCCTGAACGGCGACGATACGCAAGGCAACGACCAGCTTGAGCGCACCCGGGTGATCAACGTGGACGCCCGCTGGGAGTGGTATCCGAGCGCGGATGAGGTCCTGAGCGCCGCGGTGTTTGCCAAGAAGTTCGACCTGCCGATCGAGCGCGTGTACCGCGCGGCGGGATCTGGCACCCGCACGGTGATCTACGTCAATGCCGAGAGCGCGACGAACTACGGACTTGAACTCGAGGCCCGCAAGTCGCTCGGCTCCTTCGCCGGCGTTCTCGAGGGCTTCTCCCTCTTCGCCAACCTCACGCTGATGCAGAGCGAGATTTCCCTTGGAGAGGGCACGCAGGCGAGCGCCACGAACCTCAAGCGTGCCATGGTTGGCCAGGCGCCGTACGTGCTGAACACCGGACTGACCTGGGCCAGCAAGCTGGGCAACGCCAGTGCCACGCTGCTCTTCAACCGCGTGGGCGACCGCATTGACGCGGCGGGTGACACCCCGCTGCCCGATGTCATCGAACGCGCGCGCAACGTACTCGACCTGTCGGTGCGCATGCCGCTGTTTGGCGACGTCTCCATGCGCCTCGACGCGAAGAATCTGCTCGACGCCTCCTACCGCACCACGCAGGGGACGGTGACGCGCGAGGAGTACCGCGTCGGGCGCACCGTCCAGGCGGGATTCGCCTGGCGCCCCTAGCGCTCGGCACGACGCGGCACCTTGAGGGGCGGGGAGAGTGAACACTCTCCCCGCCCCTTCGTCGCAATCCCCCGATTTCCGTTACCCGACCGTGACCGTTCGCTGACTCAATCATCGGCATGCCCGCCGTTATTTGAGGGGCTGAATGACGCCTCGACGCCGAGGCGGCCCCGCACACCTTCTGAGAGGATTTCCCACATGATCGTCCATCGTCGCCTCGTGGCGTCCGTTGTTGGCGCGTTCGGCCTGCTGGCCGCCGCGTGCAGCAGCGACAGTTCCACGGCGCCCACGGCCACGCCAGTTCTCGGGGCTTCCGCCACCGCCACCTCGTCGTCCACCGTGCGCATCGCCTTCAACAGCAAGGCCGGTGACACGGGCTACAACGTCGAGCGCGCGGAAGGCGCCACGGGATCGTTCACGCAGGTGGGCACGGTTGCGGCGCCGACGACGCCTGGCGCGGTGTCGTACACGGACACCGGCCTCAAGGTGTCGACACTCTACCGCTACCGGCTCGTCACGGTGCGCGGCTCGCTCACGAGCACGCCCTCCGGCGAGTTCAGCGTGACCACGCTGGCGTTCGGCAACGCCGCGGCGGATATCACGGGCGACATCACGGCCAACCGCACGCTGTACGCCGACACGACGTACACGTTGAAGGGCTTCATCCACGTTGCCAACGGCGCGACACTCACCATTCAGCCGGGCACGACGATCAAGGGCGACTTCAACACGCTCGGCTCGTCACTCTTCATCCTGCGCGGCGCCAAGATCCAGGCCGTCGGCACGGCCGCGGCGCCGATCGTCTTCACCTCGTCGCGCGCCGCCGGTCAGCGCCAGGCGGGTGACTGGGGCGGCCTGATCATCGTCGGCAATGCGCTCATCAACCGCAGCGGCACGGTGGAGATCGAGGGCTCGAACACCGACGGCACAGCGGTGGTGAGCGGCAAGAACTACCAGGTGCTCTACTCGGGCGGCACGACGCCCACCGACAACAGCGGCACGCTCTCGTACGTGCGCGTCGAGTTCGCCGGCTTCGCACCCTCGCTCAACAATGAGCTGAACAGCTATGGGTTCGCTGCCGTCGGCTCGGGCACGCGTCTCTCGTACCTGCAGGCGATGGCGGGCCTCGATGACTCGTTTGAGTTCTGGGGCGGCGGCGCGGACGGCGACCACCTCGTCTCGTACGAGGCCGGCGACGATCACTTCGACATGTCCGAAGGCTTCTCGGGACGCCTGCAGTACCTCATCTCCATGCAGTCGACCGTGCTCACGCCCCGGACGGGCGCTGGTTCGGCCTCCTCCGACCCACAGGGAATCGAGAACGACGGCTGCGCCGGCTCGGGCTGCGACCTGGCCTTCAACTCGACGCCGCTGACGATTCCGGTCGTCGCGAACTTCACGCTGATCGGCACCGGCAACACCGCCACGTCGGGCTCCTCAGGCGGCACCGGCATGGTGCTTCGCCGCGGCACGGGCGGCTACTACGTGAACGGCGTCGTGGCGCGTTTCCCGCGCGGCGGCATCGGCATGCGTGATGCCGACACCTTCCTGCGCGCCGGCTCGGCGGCAACGCCGGACCTCGCGACGACAGACCTGGCCATCCGCAATGTCCTGGTGGCGGAGACCAACAGCATTGTCTTCGAGACGGGCTCGGGCCGCAGCGCCTTCGATCTCGTCGGCAACGCGATCACGGCGAGCGCCGCCACGGCGGCGTCGCTCTTCACCGCCCTGCCTGCCACCGGCGCCGAGCCCACGCTGGCCGGACTGGACTGGACGCCGGCCGCCGGCTCGGCCATTGCTGCGGGCGGCTTGGCCACCTTCACTGGCAAGCTGGCCACCAAGGCCGGGACGTTCGTGACGGGCACATCGTATCTCGGCGCGGCTGCGCCTGGGGGCACCAAGTGGTGGAGTGGCTGGACCGTGTACACCAAGAACTAGCGCACGCGCTGCAGGGCCGGCCGGCTCCCCGACGTCGGGAGCCGGCCGGTCCCGTTTCACCCACTATCTTCCAACCTATGCGACTGCCCAGGGGAGCCGCGGCCCTCATCGTGACCATCGTCGCCTGCGGCGGCGACACCGCCAAGCCGCCCATCGACGCCGCGGCCGCGCAGCGTGCCGATTCGCTGGCCCGCGCGCGACAGGACTCGATCAATCGGGCCAGCCCAGATTACATCGTCGACTCCATCCTCCCCGTTGAAGAGGAGATGCGCCGGTTCCGCGCCGCGGTGGGCGGCCCCCCCGTGACGACGCTCGGACACGCCAGTGCTTCACGTGAGGAGTTGGTCCAGCGTCTGGCTGCGGCAGTTGCCGCCAATGACTCCGCGGCACTGCAGCGCTCTGTGGTGACAGCTCGCGAGTTCATTGACCTCGTGTACCCGGAGTCGCCGCATACGAAGCCTCCGTATCGGCAGGCTCCCGGCCTCGTCTGGACCTTGATCAGCGAGCCGAGCAATTCGGGTCGGCGACGGCTGTTGGTGAAGCTCGGTGGCAAGCCCCTGACGGTGTCGGCACTCTCCTGCCCGGGGGTACCCGACCGTCAGGGTCGAAACAGACTCTGGCAGGGATGCGTCATTCGCTATGCGTCGGCCGGTGACGCCGTGCGAACCGGTCGGCTCTTCGGCTCCATTCTCGAGCGTGATGGTCGGTTCAAGTTCATGAGTCTGGCCAACCAGTACTGACCGCCACGCGACCGGCGCGACAGATTACCCGCACGTCACTACCCCGAGGGACACCCGGTGGCTTCATCGAACCTGCTGCGCCTGCATGCCGGGAGCACGACGCGGTCGCCGCGTGACGACGGCGCCCAGCGCTTCGCGGCCATCGACATCGGCTCGAATTCGATCCGGCAGATCGTTGCGGACGTGTCGCCCAACGGCGCCATCCGCGTGATCGACGAAATGAAGGCCGCCCCGCGCCTGCAGGCGGGACTGCACGAAACCGGGATGCTGGGCGAGGAACAAATGCAACTCGCCCTCGAGGCGCTCACGCGCATGGCCACGCTCGCCCGGCAGCTGGGGTGCAAGCGCGTCGAGGCCGTGGCCACCTCGGCGGTGCGTGGTGCGTCCAACGGGGCCGCCTTCCTGCGGCAAGTACGCGAGGTCGCCGGCCTTCGGGTGCGCATCCTCGACGGCGAGGAGGAGGCGCGCCTCGCCTTCCGCAGCGCGCTCGCCCACTTCGACCTCGGCCGCGGACGCGCCGTGGTCATGGACATCGGC
This sequence comes from uncultured Gemmatimonas sp., assembly GCA_964416005.1. Taxonomy (GTDB): domain Bacteria; phylum Gemmatimonadota; class Gemmatimonadetes; order Gemmatimonadales; family Gemmatimonadaceae; genus PNKL01. Next base: position 69,001 of record CAYQCP010000008.1, on the reverse strand, counting down.
GGCGGCTCCGTGGAGTTCGCGCTCGCCGCCGAGGGAATCGTCGAGCGCTACGTGTCGCTCCCGTTCGGCGCCGTGCGCCTGACGGAGCAGTACCTGACCGACCGGCCGGCGCCCAAGGGCGTCAGGAAGCTGCGCAAGGCGATCCGCGACGACATCCGCCGCGTGCTTCCCGTGCGTGACTGGCGCGGCGCCGAGCTCATCGGCTCAGGCGGCACCTTCACCAACCTCGCGGGCATGGTGCTCGCCCGTCAGGGAATCCGGGTGGCGCACTCGGTGCACGGCACGCGGATGCCGTGGCACGAAATTGAGCATCTGCTCGAGATGCTGCAGGAGCTCACCCCCACGGAGCGACTCGCTGTCCCCGGCCTCAACGCGGCGCGCGCTGACATCATCCTCGCCGGGCTCGCCGTCGCCGCCGAAGTCGGGGCGCGCCTCGAGCCGCGCGGCTTCGTGGCGTCGGCCTACGGCATTCGCGAGGGCCTGCTGCTCGAGACGGCGCGGGTGGCGCCGGTGGTCAGCGACCCGGGCGACGCACGCGAGCGCTCGGTGCGGGAGTTCGCCGAACGCTGTCACTACGAGGAACCGCACGCCCGGCAGGTGCAGCGCCTCGCGCTGCAGCTTTTCGATTCGCTCGGCGCGCGCCTCGGCTGCACCCCCGCCGACCGTCCGGTGCTGGGCGATGCGGCGCTGCTGCACGATGTGGGCTACCACATCAATTACCAGAAGCACCACAAGCACTCGTTCCACCTCATCCAGCACGCCGACTTCCTCGGCATGACGCCCGACGAGCAGACGGTGGTCGCGCACGTGGCGCGCTACCACCGCGGCTCGGCGCCGGACCGGGTGAAGCACCTGGAGTACGGCGCGCTCGATCGCGCCACGCGCATGCGCATCCAGCGGCTCGCCGCGATCCTGCGCGTGGCAGACGGTTTCGACCGCGGGCATTCGGCCGCCGTGGAGCGGGTGCGCGTGCGCTGGCTGCGGCGGGCGCTGCGCATCACCGCGCACCAGAGCGACCTCGCCCCCTCGATGCGCCTCGAGCTTTGGGGTGCCGCCCGCAAGAAGGGACTGCTCGAGGAGATGGCGGGAGCGCCCGTGGAGATCGTCGCGCCTGACGGTTCCGTCGTCGAGGACACGGGCAGCGAGTGATCAACCGGCGGCGTGAAGCGCCGCAGGCACGGACACGGCGGCGGCGTTGCCGCGGGCGTTCGCCACCGCCTCGTACTCGACGAACAACCCATCCCAGATCCGGCCCCAGTCGTGGTCCGCTGCGCTCTGCAGCGCGCGCGCGCGTAGACGCGTGCGCAGGTTCGCATCTCCGGCCAGGCGCTGCATCGCCCCGGCCAGCGCCCGCGGATCGCGCGCGGGAACGACCAGCGCATTGCCGGCGTTCGCGACGTCCAGCGTCGGCCCCGCATCGGGCGCGATGACCGGCAATCCCGATGCCATGGCCTCGAGCAGCACGTTTCCGAACGTATCGGTTGAGGAAGCAAAGACAAACCCATCTGCAGACGCGTAGAACTCGCTGAGCGCCTCGCCGAGCAGGCGCCCGGCGAAGATCGTCCCCGGTGGCGCCGACGCGCGGTAGCGAGCTTCCGCCGGCCCATCACCGACGAAGGCGATACGAACGCCCCGTCCGCCAACGGGCTGCACCATGCGCGCGGCCGAGAGAATGGTGTCAATTCCCTTTTCCGGCGCGAGCCGGCCAACCGACAGCAGCAGCGTGTCGTGGTCGCTCACGCCCAGCGCTGATCGCAGCGCACGCGACCGGTGGCGGGGCGAGAAACGGTCGCGGTCGACCCCGCGTCCCCACACGCGCACGCCCTGGAAGCCGCGGCGCGTGAGATCCTCGGCGCCTCGCGACGTCGGAACAAATGTCCGCACGCCGCCGTTGTGGAACCACCGCAGGTAGGGCCACGCCGCCGCCGAGAGCGCCTGCAGTCCGTAGTATTTGAGGTACGAAGCGAAGTCGGTGTGAAACGACGACACGAGCGGGATGCGCTCGGCGCGCGCGGCCGCGCGTGCGGCGAGCCCGATGCCGAAGGGCGTCGCCACATGCACCACGTCCGGCGCCAACCGGCGCAGCAGCCGTCGTGCCTCCGCGACACGGGGAGCGGCGATGCGCAGTTCGGGGTAGGCCCAGAACGGCACCGCCGGCCATCGCACCACCGCACCCGACTCCTCTGCCGGGCCGGGCGGCGTCGCGACGGTGACAACCGTCGCATCGCCGCCGCGTTCCCGAATTGCATCCGCAAGGCGACCCAGCGTCCGCGCCACGCCGTTGACCTGCGGGGCGAACGTGTCGGTGAAGATGGCTACCCGCATTCGGTCGGCGCGTCGCGTCAGGACAGTGTCCAGAAGGCCAGGACCGTGGCGACGGCAATGATCTGGCCGACGAGCACATCCCCAGGATAGTGGACGCCGAGCCGGACGCGCGACATGCCGACGATCACGGCGAGCAAGGTGAGCGGCACGGCGAACTGCGGCATCGACATGCCGTAGGCGAATGCCACCGACATCGCCGCGCAGGCATGGCCGGACGGGAACGAGAATCGGTCCGGTACTCCCACGAGCGCGCGACCCTCGCGCGCCGGCGCTGGACGCGGCCGGCCCGCATGGCGCTTGACCAACTGGACCGCGAGGTGCGACACCAGCAGCGACCAGGCGCCGAGTTCAGCCGCCTGGCGCAGCGCGTCAGATGCCAGCAGCAGCGGGAGCACCACCGCAAGAATGGCGCTGGGTGCGCCGCCGAGGTGCGTGACGGCGATCCACAGCCGCGTGCTCGAGAGCGGCGCCGTGTCGTTGAGCACAAGCCGGGTGTAGAGCGCCCGGTCGCCGGCGTCGAGGCGCAGCAGCAATGGCGCTCTCACGCCGCCAACTCCGAACGCTGGAAGGCGTGTGCCAGCGGCTGGCCGGCGTAGCTGGTGGGGATCGGCAATCCGAGGCTCCACACAACCGTCGCCGGGATGTCGGCGAAGGTGACATCAGGACCCAGGTCGCCGGGAATGACATCGCCGCCCGCCAACACCACGGGGACGGTCGTGTCGTGCGCATGGGCACTGTCGTGCGCCGTGCGCCGGGCGCCGCCGCCACCGTGATCCGCGCAGACAATGACCAGTTCAGCAGGATCCGTGAGGTCAATCACGCGCAGGAGCCGCGCCAACGCGTTGTCCATCCTGCCGGCGGCGAGGGCGTACTCCGGGCTCATCCATCCGAACTCGTGGCCGGCGCGATCCGCATCCGGGAGATGCAGCAATACCACCCCGGAGTCCTGGCGATCGAGCACACCCAGCGCGTCGCCGACGATGTCGGCGCACGTGTCTCCCGCGAATCGCGTCTCCGAGACCCCGAGCACGGTGGCGAAACCGCGCGCCACGGGCATGAACAGCGTGGGGATGCGAGAGAGCAGCACCGTGGTCTCGAGGTTCTGCGCGCGCAGCAATCGCGGCCAGGGGTGCAAGAGGCCGCGGCTGCGAGGCAGCTGGAATCGCTCCGACTGCAGGCCGTGCCGCTCCGGTGAGGCGCCGGTCAGCAAGGTGGCCATGGCGGCCGCTGTGACACTTGGCGACACGGCCTGGCCTCGCATCGTCGCGGCGCCGCGCTCGGCGAGCCGGCCAACCGCATAGAGGGAGAACTTCTCGATCGCGTCGGGACGCAGCCCGTCCATCACCACCACGGTGACGCGACGGACACTCGGATAGATCGGGCGCATGAGATCGCAGGCTCCGCCTTGAGGACGCTGGAACGATCACCCGGCTTCGTGATGGCCGTGCATCGCCGCGGTTTCGGCTGCGTCACGAAAGTCGGCGTTTCGGGCCCGCATTCCGTCGCACGCTCGTGACGTCCCCGTCACTCCGTCGCAACAGAGCCTGTGTTGATTCTCGTTCACCATGCGCGTTCTTCACTGCACCGACACGTATCCGCCACAGGTCAACGGCGTGAGCGTCGTCACCAGGCTCGCCGTCGAGGGGCTGCTGGTGCGCGGAGTGGCCGTTGGACTCGTGACGCCGCGCTACGACGCCGGGCCATCCCCCGTGTTCGGTGCGTCACACACCCCGGACGACTGCCTGGCGTTGCCGTCGCTGCGCTTCCCGCCATATCCAGACATAAGGCTCGCATGGCCCGATGCCGGCGCCGTCGAGCGGTTTGCGCGCCGGTTTCGCCCGGATCTCGTGCACGCCGATACCGAGTTCGTGGTCGGGCAGCTCGGCGCCCGCGTCGCGCGGCGGCTCGGCATTCCGCTCGTGACCTCATTCCACACGGACTTCGCACGGTACACCGCATCCTACGGCGTGCCGTGGATGCGGGGGCCCGTGACGCGCGCGCTCGGGCGCTTCCACGCGGGCGCCGCACGCACGTTGACGCCGTCGTCCGTTACGGCGCGTTGGCTTGCCGACCACGGCCTCCCGAACGTGGAGGTGTGGGGGCGCGCCGTTGACACCGCGGTCTTCCATCCACGGCACCGCGGCGATCTCTGGCGGCACCGGCTCGGACTCGACGATGCCATCGTCTTCCTGCACGTGGGACGGCTCGCGGCCGAGAAGAACGTCGACCTCCTGCTGCGCGGCTTCGCGCGCGCCTGCCGGACACTGGGCGATCGCGCGCGGCTCGTCATTGCCGGCGATGGTCCAGCCGCGCCCGCGCTTCGCCGCGCCGCTCCCGATGGCACCGTGTTCGTCGGCTTCATCGACCGCTCGCGCGACTTGCCCGCCCTCTATGCGATGGCCGACGTCTTCCTCAGTGCCTCGACGACCGAGACACTCGGCCTGGTGATCCTCGAGGCGATGGCATCCGGCCTGCCCGTGGCCGCGGTGGCAGCAGGCGGCGTGGCCGACCACTTGCGGCACCTCGAGAATGGGATCGCCTGCGACGCTCGCGCGTCGAGCTTCTCGGCTGCTATTCGGCATTTGACGGACGACGCGGCGCTGCGGAAGCGCCTCGGCGCGTCCGCGCGGCAGACGGCTGTCTCCATCGGGTGGGATCGCGAGCTTGACCGGCTGGTCCAGAGTTACGCCGAGGTGCTCGACCGCACGGACGACGGCCGCCGCGCCCCGGCACGCGACGCGGCCGCATAGCTGCCCCACCCCACCTGGCGCGTCGCCGGCGTGCCGCCGTGCCTCTGGAAGCGGCACGTAGCGCGGCCGCTGCGCAGTGGCGTAGGCCAGCGTACCTTCAGGGCATGTGGCGACGACCTTTTGCGAGAGCATTCGTCCTGGCACTCCATGCAACGCTGCCGCTGGTCGCGCAGGACGCGGGCACGGCGGCCCCGCTGGTGCGCTCACGGGCCGGCGCCGCACTCGCGCTGAGCGGGTTGTTCCAGACGGACGCCAGGCTGGTGTCGGACGCCGGATCGGCGAGCGGTCCGATCATCCGACGCGCTGAGTTGATCTTCGAGGCCACGGCGCCACGCGGATTCAGCCTGCGCGTGCAGCCAGATTTCGGACAGGGGCGCGTCCTCGTACAGGATGCGTTCGTCCGGTGGACCCGAGCAGACCCGGGAATCCTCGTCGCGCGCATTGGGCGATTCCGGCCGGCCTTCGGCGTCGAGCGTGTCCGGTCGTCCGCAACGCTGTTGTTTCCCGAACGCGGACTAGTGAACTCGTACATGCCGGGTCGCGCCACCGGCGCCGACGTGCGCCTGACGCGCGGGCGGGCGGTGTTTCAGCTCGGCGTCTTCCAGCCCGCGGTCGCGGCCAGTGGCCAGTCGGTCGACACGGATGGCGACCTCGAACGCACTCCGCCCCCGCGGCAGGAGGCGCTGCTACGCATCGAATGGCGCGTGCGTCGGTATGCCGACGGCGGGCATCTTCGCCTGCACGCGGGGACCCTGGCGGGACGTGCGACCGGCCGAGGGGAGGCGGCGACGCAGCCGTCACGGATTCTCACCATCGGGCAATTGCCCGTCTTCGCCTTCCGCGCATCAGGACCGGATGCGGTTCTCGCCGATGGAGACCGCTGGCGCGGCGACATCGGCATCCAGTCGGTCGGGTCTCGTGTCGCGTGGCACGTCGAGTTGCTCGAGGTCGAAGACGGCATCCGCCGGCACGACATCCCGCACGAAGCGGTGAAGCACGTCGGGTTCGGCGCGGCATGGAGCATCGTCCGCGGCGGCCGGCGAACGGCTGACTACGCGATCACGCCCTCATCCGACCGCGGCGCGCTGGAATGGGGCGTGCGCATCGGTTCGGTGCAAGTGGAGGAGGCGGCGGTCGCGTCGCTCGCAGAACCGGGGAGTGCGGCGCGAGCCCGGAATGTCGGCGCCGCGATCTCCTGGCTGCCGAGTGCGGTCACACGACTGTCCCTTGGCTACGATGTCACGCGTCTGGACCGCGCGCGCCTGCCGCGAGAGCACGCCGTAATCGTGCGGGTGCAGCAGGTGTTCTGAGTTCGCCGCTGGCTCGGCAGGCCTCGGCGTCGTGCGTCATCGACCCCTGGGCCCACCAGCGCCACCCGCGATCGTCGCCGCGGTCGGCATGAGCAGGTCCCGGCCGTCGGCCGTCGGCAGCGCGATCCCGAGGAGCCGGGCCACGGTGGGCGCCACGTCGCGCTGATCGATGCGCCCGAGGTTGTGGCCGCGTGGAATACCGGGACCCGCGATGAAGAACGCCGCATCGAGCCGTTCGTCATCTGGCAGTCCGCCGTGGACGCCACGCGCGAATGATGCCGTGACGAGTGGACCGCTGGCATTGCTGCCAACCGTCCATCCGGGACGCAGGTTCACGATGAAGGCGGACTGCGGCGCGACGCCACGATCGCGCGCGACTCCGCCGTCAGCCACGCTCGCGATGCCAGCAGCCGTATCGGCCGCCAGCGCAGTCAACCGTGCGCGCAGCCGCGTGCGCGTTGTCGTATCGGCCCCGTCGCGCAGGACGATTGCCGCGCTGCCACCGTGCGGCCAGACGGCGGCTTTCCAATCCACGGGGTGCGCGCTCGCTTCGGTCGCAAAGCTCAGCAGGCCCTCGCTCCGCAGCAGCGCGGTGAGGTTGAGCTGGCGCTTGGCGGGAAGAAATCCGTGGTCACTCACCACCACCACGGCCAGCCTGCCGCCGTACTCGCGCCATGCCGCCAGCACCAGCTTCCCGGCGAGTTCGTCGATCGCCTCGAGCGTGCGCAGCGCGGCGGCGCTGAAAGGCCCCGTGGCGTGCTGTACGAAATCGAGCGACGTGAAGTACGACAGGGTGAGCGTGGGGTGCTTGTCCCGTACGAGCTGTGCGGCGAACCGCGCGCGTCGCCGGTCGCCGTCGACCGACTCGTCCTTTCCATTCGCATACGCTTCGCCCAGGTCCTTCTCGAGGGACGCGACCAGGCCCGCCGTGCTCACGGCGCGCAGCAGTTTGCCATCGTCGGCCTCGCCGGTGCGCCAGACCTGCGGGATATTCCAGGTGATGTTCGCGCCGACGGTCACCGGCCAGTGCACGCTGGCGGTCGTGAGCCCGGCCGCCGCCGCCGCATCCCAGAGTGCCGGCACACGGACGTCCTCGGCGTACCAGTACCAGCCACCGTTGTTGCGGCCGAGCGGATCAAAGGTGGTGTTGGCCACGATGCCGTGCCGCGCCGGTGATACGCCGGTGACCAGCGTCGTGTGCGAAGGGTAGGTCACGCTTGGCGTCACCCCTCGTACGCCAGTGGCGTACGCGCCGAGCGAGAGCAGCCGTCGCAGATTGGGGATCTTGAGCCCGAGCCGGTCGGCGTCGAGCACGTAGGACGGGTGCAGCCCATCGATGGAGATCACGAGCACGGGCAGCGGCGCGGCCGCGGGACGCTGGGCGTGCGCGATGCCAGCACCGCGCAAGACCATGAAGGCGCACAACATCAGATGAGCTCGGCGCATCGACGTCTCCGGTATTCGACGGTGAGCGGCCACAGGCGGCACCGCGTGTCACGCAGCCGCTCACTCGGTATGGCATGGGGAATCGCTGGCGATTGACGTGAATGCTGGCGGGCACGCGTCACGGAGCGCGTGATGTTTCGGCGCCGGGTGAGTCACGTGTCGCGGCCGGATTGTCACGGCGCCGTGACGAACCTGGCACGACTGCGCACGTGTGGTTGTCGGCGCATCGCGCCGTCCATAGCATTCGCGGCGCATGCTCCCATCCATCCCATCGCCGCCGCTTCGCACCCGGCCCTTCGTCCGCTTTCTCATGATTGGGCCCATCGGACTGTCGCTCGGCGCCGCGCAATACGAACTGCTCTGGCTGCTCAATCCCCTGGGGTCGTTCCACGCCGGCAGTACGTGGCTTGTGTCTTCGGTGATTGGCGTCGCGTGGGTGCACGCGCTCCACTGCCACGTCACCTTCGCAGGCACCGCGCGCGGTCGATGGCGTGCGACGCTTCGCGGCGCGTACCTGCTGTACGCCGCCTGCATCGCGGCCGGCACGCTCATGATGCACGGGATGGTGGACGGGCTCGGCTGGCTCCGCACGCCATCGTGGCTGGCCACGACCGCGCTCACCAGCCTGTTCAACTTCGTGCTCCTGCGCCGGCTCGTCGGACAGACCGGCACGGCGCACGCCGCCCACGGCACGATGCGGGGCATCGCGCCCGAGGACGTCACGGTGATTGCCCCCGCGCGGAATGAACGCCATAACGTTGCGCCGTTCCTCGCGTCGCTTCCGCGCGAGGTCCGGCTGATCGTCGTGGATGCGAGTGACGACGACACCGCGGCGCGCGTGCGGGAGCTGCGTCCGCATCGCACCCGCGTGGATCGCTTCCCGGGCAACATCCCGGTGGCACGACAGCGTGGCGCCCAGCTGGCCACGACGCGCTGGCTGCTGTTTACGGATGTGGACGTGCAGTTCGACGAACGCTATTTCGACCGGCTGCGCGACCTCCCGGTGCCGGACCACTGTGCCGGCCTCGTCGGCACCAAGCGGACGCGCGACCGGTTTCGCCTGTACTATGCGTGCTTCACGCTGGGACAGCGGTTGTGTGCGTGGGCGGGCATCCCGGCGGCGACCGGGTCCAACATGCTGATTCGACGCGATGCCTTGCTCGCATGCGGCGGATTCGACGCCACGCTCAGCGTCAACGAGGACTCCGAGGTGATGTGGCGGTGCCAGCGCGCCGGCCATCGCGTGCAGTTCGCGGGAGACCTCGCGGTCTTCGCGCGCGACCATCGCCGTCTCGAGCGCGGCGTGCTGCGGAAGTTCGCGCACAGCCTCCTGCGCTGCGCCTTCCTCTATCTCGACATTCTCCCGACACCGTGGAGAGCGGCCGACTGGGGATACTGGAAGCCGCGGCCGGCACCCGTCATCGCGCCGGAACAGCGCTGATACGCGTCCGCGACCTTCGTCCCGCGCGGATGTGACATGCAGGGGGTTTCCTTGGGGAGCGCTCGAGCCCGAGCGCTCTCGGTGTGCACTTCCCCCTTGGAGATCCCTATGATCCAGCCACTCGTGCTGCTCCTCGCGACCGTCGCGCTCCGCGGCGACGCGCCTCCCCGTCCCACGAATGCCACCTTTGCCAGCGTGCCGCGCCCCGTGCTCGTGCGTCCCGACACCGCGTCGCGCACCGTGCTGATGCAGCGGCAGGCGGAACAATTCCTGTCCATCGGCCGCGTCAGAAGTGCACGCGTCGTGTACCGTGCGATCGTGGCGTCCCAGGATTCTGCTGGCGTCTTTCCCGGTGAGGTTCTCTGGGCGCTTGCTTCCCTGGAATTCGCCCGCGATCGGGAGCTGCGCGCCGCCGCCGTGCTCGACGATCTGGCGGCAGCGGCGGCGCGCTATGGCCGTCCCGACTGGCAGGCGCGTGCCCTGCTCGAGGCGGGGCTGCTGTATCAATCACACGGTCATACCGACTTGAGCGTCGCTCGATACCAGGTGCTGAAGCCGTTGCTCGCGTCGCCCGCGATCAGCGACGACTTGCGTGCGCAACTCACCAGCCGGATCGCGGCGAAGTAGGAGGTCAGTCGCCTCGAACGGTGGGCCGCTCACCGCTGGCGGCTCACCGCTCGAGGTGCTGGCACACTCACGGTATCGCAAGCGCGGGGACGCGCCTACGCCAGCTCCAGGCTCGCACCCGCGACGCCGATCGCGTGGTCGAGATCAGCGGTGGCGCGCTTCAGCATTCCCCACGAGTCGGCGAGCAGCAGTTGTTGCGACGCCCGCTGCTCCCCGTCGCCCGCATGCCGCTGCACCCAGCTGCCATCCGCGTGCAGGTCCCATGCCTGACGGTTGTCCGCCAGAAAGACGTTGAGCACCGCCTCGAGCCGCGAATGCAGCGCGCGATCGAGGATCGGCACCATCGCCTCCACGCGGCGGTCGAGGTTGCGCGGCATCCAGTCGGCCGAGCCCAGGTAATACTCCGGGTCGCCGCCGTTCTCGAAGCGCCAGAGGCGCGAATGTTCGAGGAAGCGGCCAACCACGCTCACCACGCGGATGCGCTCCGACTCGCCGGGCACCCCCGGGCGCAGGCAGCAGATGCCGCGCACAAGCAGGTCCATCTTCACGCCGGCGTTCGACGCCTCGCAGAGCGCGTCGATGACCTGGCCGTCCACGAGGGCGTTCATCTTGGCCACGATGCGCGCCGGCTTGCCCTCGCGCGCATTGGCGGCCTCGCGGTCGATGAGGGCGATGAGCCGCTCACGCAGGGTGACCGGGGCCACGAGCAGCGCGCGGTACTCTCGCTGCCGCGAGAAGCCCGTGAGCATGTTGAAGAGTTCCGATACGTCCGCGCCCAGCGCGTCGCTGGCGCTCAAGAGGCCGAAGTCGGTGTAGGTGCGCGCCGTCTTGGAGTTGTAGTTGCCGGTGCCGATATGCACGTACCGGCGGATCGCGTCGGGCTCGCGCCGTACGACGAGCGCCAGCTTGGCGTGCGTCTTCATGCCCGGCAGGCCGTACGCGACGTGGACGCCGAATGACTCCAGCGTGCGCGCCCACGTGATGTTGTTCGACTCGTCGAAGCGCGCCTGCAGCTCCACCAGCACCGCGACCTGCTTGCCCGCCTGCGCCGCCTCGGTGAGCGCGCGCACCACAGCCGTGTCGCCGGACGTCCGGTAGAGCGTCAGCTTGATGGCGAGGACGTGTTCGTCGCGGGCCGCCTCGTCGAGGAAGCGTTCCACGGTCGCGGGGAACGAATCGAACGGATGGTGCACCAGCACGTCACGCTCACGCAGCACGTCAAAGACCGACCGGCCATCGCGAAGCTCCGGCGGCGTGACCGGCACGAACGGCGGGTCGCGCAGCTCCGGCAGGTCGAGCGCCGAGAGCGCCATGAGGTCGCCGAGGTCGAGCAGCCGCCCTGGCTCGTGCACCTCGCGTTCAGTCAGGGGAGCCATCTCCGGATCCTCGCTCTCGCGGAGCTCGCTCAGCAGCAGGGCCCGGAGGTTGGCCGGCATACCGCGCTGCACCTCCAGCCGCACCACCTCGCCGAACCGGCGCTGGAAGACCTGCTCCTCGATCATCGCCAGCAGGTCCTCGGGCTCCTCCGTTGGCGCGATCTCGAGGTCCGAGAAGCGCGTGATGCGGAACACGTGATAAGCCGTGATCTCCATCCCGGGAAAGAGCAGGCCGAGGTGCGCGCCGATGAGATCCTCGAGCGGCAGGTACTGCAGCGACCGCACCGGCACCCAGCGCGGCAGCGACTTGGGCACCTTGACGCGCGCGAAGTGCTCGATCCCCGTCTCCGGCTCGCGCAGTTCGACGGCGAGCGAGAGCGACAGGTTGGAGATGTAGGGAAACGGATGCCCCGGATCGACCGCCAGCGGCGTCAGCACCGGGAAGACCTGCGAGTCGAAGAAGGCATCCACCGCCAGCCGTTCGTTCGCGTCGAGGTCGGCCATGCTCAGCAGACGCACGCCGTGCTGCGCTAGTTCCGGCAGCACCTCGTCCTCGAGGATCCGCGCCTGCTCGGCGACCATCTCACGCACACGCTCGTCGATGCGGTCGAGCAGCTCGGCGGGTGACACGCCATCGCGTCCGACCTTGCCGAACCCGGCCGCCACCTGCCGGCGCACGCCGGCGACGCGCACCATGTAGAACTCGTCCAGGTTGGTGCTGACGATCGAGAGGAACTTCAGCCGTTCCAGCAGCGGCGTGCGCGTGTCGGCGGCCTCGTGCAGCACGCGCGCGTTGAACGCGAGCCACGACAGCTCGCGATTGAAGACGGCGATGCGCTGGCGTGTGGACACGGAATCGTTGACGTCCGACAGGCGGCTAGGCCCGGGCGAAGTGGATGATGAGGTAGCTGACCGCCGCGACAAATGCCGCGGCGGGAATGGTCAGGATCCACGCCCAGATCATCTGGCCTGCCACGCCCCAGCGCACGGCCGACAGTCGCGTCGTCGCCCCGACCCCGACTATGGCGCCGCTGATCGTGTGCGTCGTGCTGACCGGTATGCCCAGCCCCGTCGCCAGCAGGATGGACATCGCGCCGCCTGTCTCCGCGCAGAAACCGCCGACCGGACGCAGCCGCGTCACGCGCGAGCCCATCGTGTGAATGATGCGCCAACCGCCCATCAGCGTGCCCATGCCGATGGCGAGGTGCGCGCCGGCCTTCACCCACATCGGGATGGCGTCCGGTGAATCGACGCGCAGGAAGGAGAAGACGCCGCCAAGTTCGCCGACTGCCGCCTGGCTGGCGAGCAGCAGGCTCATAATGATGCCCATCGTCTTCTGGGCGTCGTTGGCGCCGTGCGACAGCGAGAAGAGCGCCGAGCTCGCGAGCTGCAGGACGCGGAAGAGCCGGTCCACCCGCGCCGGCCGCGCCTTGCGAAACAGCCAGAACGTGGCCGTCATCATGCCGAGCCCCAGGAGCATGCCGATCATGGGCGAGAGCACGATGAACGCCACGGTCTTGAACCAGCCCGAGAAGATGATGGCAGCGAACCCCGCCTTCGCCACCGCCGCGCCAGCGTAGCCACCGAGCAGCGCGTGCGACGAACTCGACGGAATGCCATACCACCACGTCACGAGGTTCCACGTGATCGCGCCCAGCAGCCCCGCGAGAATCACGTCGGGATTCACGATACTGATGTCGATCATCCCCGAACCGATGGTCTTCGCCACGTGCGTGCCGAAGACAAACAAGGCGATGAAATTGAAGAACGCCGCCATGCTCACGGCGGCGATCGGACTCAAAACGCGCGTGCCAACGACGGTCGCGATGGAGTTCGCGGCGTCGTGGAAGCCGTTGATGAAGTCGAAGATGAACGCGACCAGGATGATCGCGAGGATGTAGGTGAGCACGGTCAGCTGTTCTTGAGTGCGATGCTCTCGAGCACGTTCATCACGTCTTCACACTCGTCGAGCGCGTGCTCCAGGTTGTCGTAGATCTCCTTCCACTTCAGCACTTCCAGTGGATCCGCCCCTGGCTGCCGGAAGAGCGCGCCGACGGCGTCGGAGTAGATGCCGTCACCCTCTTCCTCGATCACCTTGATCGCCCGGGCTGCCTCGATGACCTTGGTCGGGTTCCTGATGTGCTTCACACTCTCGGCGATCACGTCCGCGCCGCGCACGAGCAGCGCCGAGAGGGCCTTCGCGGGCTCTCGGCGATCGGTGATGTTGAACATCAGCGCGCGTCGCGCTGTCCCGTCCATCAGGTCCACGACCGTGTCGAGTGACGACGCGAGCAGGTGAATGTCCTCTCGATCGAGCGGCGTCACGAACGAACGGTCGAGCCGGTTCATCACCTCGTGGACAATGTCGTCGGCCTCGCGCTCAACCAGCTTGATCTGTGTCGAGTGAAAATCGAGGCGGATGGGTTCGTTGAAGAGCTGGTCGAGCACGAGCGCGGACTTGGTGAGTTTCGTCGACAGCTGGTCGAACAAATCGAAGAAGCCTTCGTCCTTGGGTATCAGCCGCACGGGTATCGCTCCGACGGGATCGGTTCTGTGGGCGGCCACCCAGCATCCGCAGGGCGTGCCGCTGCGTCTCACAGCGCGCTGCGCGCCGTTCCGTTCGCGTTCAAACTTACGAGGCGGCAGCGACTTGCGCCAAATGGGGTTTGTAACGAACAGACAACTTCGCGCCTCGCGCGGTCAGCCCCGCGAGCGCACCGCCGCGCGCTCACGCCAGCGCGTCAAACTCCTTGCGCGACAAGAGGATATCGTGCCGACGCTGCAGGAGCGCGGGATTCACGAACAGCTTGGACAGCAACACCCCGGCCACGAACCCTCCCACGTGCGCCCAGAACGCGACGCCGCCCGCCATCTCGGGATTCGGCGAGAGCAGCTCAGGCAGTCCGCTCAACAACTGCAGCGCGAACCAGTAGAGCAGCACCAGCCACGCGGGGAGCGGAATCACCTTCAGGATGATCACGAAGATGAAGAGCATGCGCACGCGCACCTTGGGAAAGAGCACCAGGTACGCGCCCATCACGCCGGAGACGGCGCCCGACGCCCCGACCGTCGGCACCGGCGACCGGGGATCCACGGCGATGTGCGCCGCGGCCGCGGCCAAGCCGCAGATGAGGTAGAAGGCGAGAAACCGCCGCCGCCCCACCACGTCCTCGACGTTGTTCCCGAACACCCACAGGAACATCGCGTTGCCGATGATGTGCATCCACCCGCCGTGCAGGAACATCGAGATTACCGGCGTCAGCGCATTGATGCCCTGATTGTCGATGACGCACGCCAGGTCGCGCCCGATGGGAACCCCCGACCCGAGCGGCGCGAGTCCGGTCAGTTCGCCGGGCACCATTCCCAGGTTGCAGACACTCGCCGCGAGCAGCCCCTCGTCACCGCCGGCCCCCTGGACGAGCACCCAGACCGCGAACATCGCGACGATCAGGAAGATCGTCACGACGGGAACGCGAATCGTGGGGTTGTCGTCGCCGATCGGGATCATCGTGGTTCAGTGGAGAGGCGAGTGACGGTAGACGGTAGACGGTGGACGGTGGACGGTAGACGGTGGAGGGGGACCAGAAGCCCCCGAACCGACCTCCCATCCGCGCTGCGCGCGGCTCCCGAAACTACCCGGCGCGCAGATACAGCGTTAGACGCGCCGCCCCCCGCAAAAGGTTTCGACGGGCCTGCCGATCCTGCGCTTCGGTACCCTGCAAGTCGTTGTCCTGCCATAAGTAACAGTCAACGCGAGTCAATTCCGGTCAATTCGGCAGGGCTTTCGTGGCCCCACCCTTGCCTCATAGTTGGGCCAGTCCGGCGAAACCGGCGCCCCCGGCGTGTCGTTGGGGACCTTCGCGGCGCGGTTGCCGTGCGACCTTCTTACCGAAACGAGGACCAGATGGCAGACAAGGTCATTGGAATCGACCTGGGGACCACGAACTCCGTGGTCGCCGTGATGGAGGGTGGCGATCCCGTCGTCATTCCGAACGCCGAGGGCGGGCGCACTACGCCGTCGGTCGTTGGCTTCACCAAGGATGGCGAGCGCCTCGTGGGCCAGATCGCCAAGCGGCAGGCCGTCACGAACCCCGCCAACACCGTCTTCTCGATCAAGCGCTTCATGGGCCGCAAGATGGCCGAAGCCACCGAGGAGCAGAAGCGCGTCCCATACAAGGTGATTCGCGGCGGCAACGACGTCGTGACGGTCGAGGTGCAGGGCAAGACGTACTCGCCCCCCGAGATCTCGGCGATGATCCTGCAAAAGATGAAGCAGACCGCCGAGGACTACCTGGGCCAGGGCGTGACGAAGGCCGTGATCACCGTGCCGGCCTACTTCAACGACTCGCAGCGCCAGGCCACCAAGGACGCCGGCGAGATCGCCGGCCTGCAGGTGCTGCGCATCATCAACGAGCCCACGGCCGCCGCGCTCGCATACGGCCTCGACAAGAAGGGGAAGAAGGACGAGAAGATCGCCGTCTTCGACCTCGGCGGCGGCACGTACGACATCTCCGTGCTCGAGCTGTACGAAGTCGACGGCTCCAAGCAGTTCGAGGTGAAGTCCACCAACGGCGACACGCACCTCGGCGGCGACGACTTTGACCAGCGCGTCATTGAGTGGCTCGTGGCGGAGTTCAAGAAGGACCAGGCGATCGACCTCTCCAAGGACCCGATGGCGCTCCAGCGCCTCAAGGAAGCCGCGGAGAAGGCCAAGATCGAGCTGTCCGGCACGCAGAGCACCGACATCAACCTGCCGTTCATCACGGCCGACCAGTCGGGGCCGAAGCACCTCAACTACCAGATGACGCGCGCCAAGTTCGAGCAGCTCGTGGATGACCTCATCACGCGCACGCTCGGGCCCATGGAGAAGGCGCTGAAGGACGCCGGCATGCAGCCGAGCGAGATCGACGAGGTCCTCCTCGTCGGCGGCTCGACGCGCATCCCGAAAGTGCAGGAGATGGTGAAGAAGTTCTTCGGCAAGGAGCCCAACAAGGGCGTGAACCCGGACGAGGTCGTCGCCGTGGGCGCGGCCATCCAGGGTGCGGTGCTCACCGGCGAGCAGAAGGACGTCCTGCTGCTCGACGTGACGCCGCTGTCGCTGGGCATCGAGACGCTGGGTGGCGTCACGACCGTGCTCATCCCGCGCAACACGACGATCCCGACCAAGAAGTCGGAGATCTTCTCCACGGCCGACGACAACCAGACGACGGTGGAGATCCACGTGCTGCAGGGCGAGCGCGAGCTGGCGCTGCACAACCGGACGATTGGCAAGTTCCAGCTGACGGGCATCCCGCCGGCACCGCGCGGCACGCCGCAGGTGGAGGTGACGTTCGACATCGACGCCAACAGCATCCTGCATGTGACGGCGCGCGACAAGGCGACCGCCAAGGAGCAGAAGATCCGCATCGAGGCGTCGAGCGGCCTGACCGACGCCGAGAAGGAGCGGATGATCCGCGACGCCGAGCTCAACGCGGCCGAGGACAAGAAGCGCCGCGAGGAGATCGACACGCGCAACCGCCTCGACTCGATGTCATATGAAGTGGAGAAGAACGCGAAGGAGTGGGGCGACAAGCTGCCGGCTGACCTGAAGACGCGCCTCGACCAGGCCGTGGAGCGCGCCCGCAAGGCGCACCGCGGTGAGGACTTCGGCGAGGTCAAGGCGGCGCTCGAGGAGCTCAACGCCGCCTTCCAGGCGGCGGGGCGCTCGTTCTACGAGCAGCAGCAGGCGTCAAGCGCCGGCGACCAGGCGCCGCCCCCGGGCGGCGACGCGCCACCGGCGGACAAGAAGGCCGACGACGTGGTCGAGGCGGATTACGAGATCGTGGACGAGAAGAAGAAGTAGAGGGCAGACGGAGGACGGGAGACGGGAGACACAGGCAGCTGGATTGGTCGTGGAGCGTGGATCCCTCCCTTCTAGCCACTCCTCTCCCGTCTCCCGTCTCCCGTCTCCCGTCTCCCGTCTCCCGTCTCCCGTCTGCCGTCAGGGAACCTTCGCCGTCCGAAGTTTGTCTTACCAATCGTCCCCTCAAACGGTTACTGTACGCTCATGTCCCTCCATTTCTCCCGTTCCAAGCTTGCGGCCATCGCCGCCTCCGCCTTCATCGGCGGGGTCTTCTTCGCCTCCTCCCTCGACTGGACGCAGGGCCTGTTCGCGCAGGGCGGCGGCAAGGTCAAGACCGAGACGATGGCGCCGATCCCGGCCGGTGCGCCGGGCGAAGGGTTCGCCACGATCGCGGAGCGCGTGACGCCTGCCGTGGTTTCCATCCAGGCGGAGCGCGACGCGCGCCGGCCGCGTGCCGGCACCCAGCAGCGGCGCAACATCCCGCCCGGCTTCGAGGAGTTCTTCAACCAGCTCGATCCGCGGCAGCAGGGGCCGGCGGAGTCGTCCGGCTCGGGCTTCATCGTCAGCAAGGACGGCTACATCCTCACCAACAACCATGTGGTGGATGGCGCCGACCGCGTGAAGGTGTTGATGAGCGACCGGCGGGAGTTCAAAGCGAAGATCGTCGGCCGCGATCCGCAGACCGACGTGGCGGTACTCAAGATCGACGCCAGCGGACTGCCGACGGTCGGCCTGGGCGACGACACCAAGCTCCGCATCGGCGAGTGGGTGGTGGCCATCGGCAACCCGCTCGGCCTGAACTTCACGGTCACGGCCGGCATCATCAGCGCCAAGGGGCGCGGCAACGAACTGTCCGGACTGAACCGCGACACATACGCGATCACCGACTTCATCCAGACCGACGCGGCGATCAACCCGGGCAACTCAGGCGGGCCGCTCATGAACACGCGCGGCGAGGTGATCGGCATCAACTCGGCGATCGCCAGCCAGACGGGATTCTACTCGGGCTACGGGTTCGCCATTCCGATCACGCTCGCGAAGACCGTGATGGATGACATCGTGGCGCACGGCCGCGTGCGGCGCGCCATCCTGGGCATCACCATCAACGACGTGAACGCCGAAGACGCCGCGGTGGCCGGGCTGAAGCAGATTGCCGGCGCCAAGGTGGGCGGCTTCAGCGGCGACGACTCGCCGGCCCGCAAAGCGGGGCTCGAGCCGGGCGACATCATCGTGCGTGTCGAGGGCAAGGACGTGGACCGCGTCTCCA
The DNA here is from genome assembly GCA_964416005.1 of uncultured Gemmatimonas sp. Classification (GTDB taxonomy): domain Bacteria; phylum Gemmatimonadota; class Gemmatimonadetes; order Gemmatimonadales; family Gemmatimonadaceae; genus PNKL01. The sequence goes on along the minus strand of CAYQCP010000008.1, from coordinate 50,617 downwards.
CGCTCCAGCGCCTCGTCCGCATGCACCAGCCGGGCGAGACCATCGACATCGACGTGGTGCGCTACGGCGAGCGGAAGAGCTTCAAGATCCGGCTGCAGGAGGCGCCGGCAGAAGCGGCGCAGGTGGCGAGCGCCGATGAGCGGCCGGCCGAGGGCGAAAGCGCCTCGAACGCGCGGCTCGGCGTCAGCCTCGAGGCGATCACCGCGGAAGTGGCGAAGGCCAACAACATCGAGGAGCAGTACCGCGGCCTGCGGGTCGTCTCGGTGGACGCGGCCGGACCGGCGGCGGACAAGCTCGGCCGCAACGACATCATCGTGCGGGTCATCCGCCCGGAACCGGCGACTGCGATCCGGACGATGGCCGACCTGCAGAAGGTGCTCGCGAGGGTGAAGGACGGCGAGTACGTAAGCCTACTTGTCTATGCGCAGACTCAGACTGGGCCGGGAACCAGAGTCGTGAATATTCGGATTGGTGAATAGAGAGACAGCAGAGAGACAACAGAGAGACAACAGAAAGACAACAGAGAAACAACAGAGGGCGCGGAGCCGACGGGCGCCGCGCCCTCTGGCTTTGACGGGCGAGGGCCGGGTGTTCTACTTTGCTGGAATGCGGGAGTGGCGAAACTGGCAGACGCGCTGGACTTAGGATCCAGTGGGGCAACCCTTGCGGGTTCGAATCCCGCCTTCCGCACTGCTGATTGAGGATTTGGAATCCGGATTCGGATTGAGGATTTCGATTCCGGATTGCGACTCGGATTGAGTCCGACGGTGTTCGCTAACCGCTTGGCGTTGCTGACCTTGTCGTACGCTCGTCGCCAAGGTGCGCGACAGTCGCAAATCGTCGTCCGGAATCGCGATCCGAGTTCCAATTCCGGATTCCATATCCTATATTTCCTCTATAGTTGCCCCCGCCATTCAGAGGCCTGGATGGCGGGGGATTCTTCCCTTTTTGCACTCTTGCCGGAACACGGCCGCAGATAAATGGACATCCAGATCACCAGCACGAAGTCAGAGGGCGCCGAGCGCCGTATTCAGGTCGCCGTGCCCGGGACCACCGTCAAGGACGCCAAGAAGCGCGCGGCGCGCCGTGTGGCGCAGCAGGTGCGCATGCCCGGCTTCCGGATCGGCAAGGCGCCCGCGGCCATGGTCGAGAAGAAGTACGCCGACGTTATCCAGCAGGAGGCGCTCGAGGCGGTGATGCGCGACGCGTACCAGGCGGTCATCGAGCAGGAGAAGCTCAAGCTCGTGACGCAGCCGCACGCGCATGACGTCAAGTTCGCCGACGACGACGCGCTGTCGTTCGAGCTGCACTGCGAGGTGCAGCCCGAGGTGACGCTCTCGCACGTGGAGGGCTTCAAGGTCCGCCGCCCGGCGTCCACGGTCACCGACGAGCAGGTGAAGGAGCAGATCGAGCAGCTGCGCGACCAGCGCGCCACGTGGGCGCCGGTGGAGGAGAAGCCGGCCGAAGGCGACATGGTCGTGGTCATGCTTTCCATGGCGGACGACAGCGGCGAACTGCCGGAAGGGAAAGAGTACCGGGTGGTCCTTGGCGCCGGCCAGGCGATTCCCGCGATCGAGGAGCTGCTCATGGAGCTGACGCCGGGTGGCACGGTCGAGCGCCCCGTGCGCTGGCCGGACGACTTCCCCGATGAGGCGCAGCGCGGCAAGTCGAAGACGGTGCGTGCCGAACTGAAGGAAGTGAAGCGCAAGTCGGTGCCGTCGCTCGACGACGCGTGGGCCCGAGAGATGGGCGACTTCGACTCGGTCGAGGCGCTGACGGCAGTGGTGCGCGCCGACCTCGAGGCGAGCGCGGTGCGCGAGGCGGATGCCGCCGTGCGCGGCCTGCTCCTCGACGAGATCATCGGCGCCAACGCGTTCGACGTGCCGCCATCCTGGGTGACGCACCTCGTGCAGTCGTACGCCAAGGCGTACAGCGTGCCCGAGGAGGAGATGGAGCGCTTCCTCACCGAGTTCCGCGCCACGGCCGAGCGGCAGGTGCGCCGCGACCTGGTGATCGAGACGCTGGCGGAACGCGAGTCGCTCACCGCCACCGAGGCCGACGTGGATGCCAAGATCCAGGAGATGGCCGAGAAGCGCGGCGTCAACCCGGGCCAGGTGTATGCCCAGCTGCAGAAGGCCGGGCGGCTCCGCGAGATCGAACGTGGCATCACCGAAGACCGCGTCTTTGCGTGGCTCCTCGCGCGCAACACGGTCGAGCAGGCGTAGGCCGCAGGACGATGATGAACCGGGGGCTCTTCGGATCCGCGATCGGACCCGGGCAGCCAGACTCCCACGAAGAGGATGAACCACGCATGCCGATCATTCCCAATCCGTACGTCATCGAGCGGTCGAGCCGCGGCGAGCGCAGCTACGACGTCTATTCGCGCCTGCTGATGGACCGCATCATCTTCCTCGGCACGCCGATCAATGACGACGTGGCGAACATGGTGATTGCGCAGCTGCTCTTCCTCGAGGCGGATAACCCGGGACGCGACATTCACCTGTACATCAACTCCCCGGGCGGCAGCGTGTCGGCGGGGCTGGCGATGTACGACACGATGCAGTGGCTCAAGTCGCCGGTGAACACGATCTGCATGGGCATGGCGGCCTCGATGGGCTGCTTCCTGCTCGCCGGCGGCTTCAAGGGCAAGCGCTCGGCGCTGCCGCACGCGCGCATCATGATGCACCAGCCCTCGGGCGGCTCGTCGGGCACGGCGGCGGACATCGAGATCCAGGCGAAGGAGATCCTGTACCTCCGCGCGCAGATGAACGAGCTGATGTCGCACCACACGGGGCGCCCGGTGGAGCAGATTGAGCGCGACTTCGACCGCGACTTCTACATGTCGGCGGAAGAGGCCAAGGCGTACGGTATCATCGACCATGTGGTGACGCCGCGCGAGCGGGATGCGGAAGTCGTGGCGGCGGTAACCGCCACCAAGTAGGAAGGGGAAGGGAGCAGGGTGTGGAAAGGGGAAGGATGCGGGGTGTGGAAGGGGGACGGGGGACGGGATGGTCCCACCCGGACATTCACCGAATTACTTGCTCCCTGTCCACGCGCGGTGTTACTAGAAGAGGGGTGGTGCGTTCTTAGGGCGGCACCCCTGCGGCACCTCAACGGCTGAGGCCCGATGAACTCGATGTCCCACGATCGCCACCTGCGCTGCTCGTTCTGCGGCAAGTCCAAGGACGCCGTCCGGAAGTTCATTTCCGGGCCGTCCGTGTACATCTGCAACGAGTGCATTGCGCTGTGCAACGAAATCCTCGCCGAGGACGAAGAGCGCGAGGTGGGCGAGGCAGTGACGCGCGTGCCGGCGCCGCAGGAGATCAAGGACGTCCTCGACCAGTACGTGATCGGGCAGGAGGCGGCCAAGAAGGCGCTCGCCGTGGCGGTGTACAACCACTACAAGCGCATCAACAGCCCCAAGCGCGACGGGGACGTGGAGCTCGACAAGTCGAACATCCTGCTCATCGGCCCGACGGGCGTGGGCAAGACGCTGCTGGCGCAGACGCTGGCGCGCATCCTCGACGTGCCGTTCACCATAGCCGACGCCACGACGCTCACCGAGGCGGGGTACGTCGGCGAGGACGTGGAGAACATCCTGGTGCGGCTGCTGCAGGCCGGCGACTTCAACGTCGCCGAGTGCGAGCGCGGCATCGTGTACATCGACGAGCTCGACAAGATCGCCCGGAAGAGCGAGAACCCGAGCATCACGCGCGACGTCTCGGGTGAGGGCGTGCAACAGGCGCTGCTCAAGATCCTCGAGGGGACGGTGGCGAGCGTGCCGCCGCAGGGCGGGCGCAAGCATCCGCAGCAGGAATACATCCAGATCAACACCAAGGACATCCTGTTCGTCTGCGGCGGCGCATTCGACGGGCTCGAGAAGATCATCGAGGCGCGCCTCGGCAAGCGGCAGATCGGCTTCAGCGCCGAGGACCAGCTGGCGGCGAAGGGCGGCACGGCGGCGCACATCTTCAAGTTCGTGGAGCCCGACGACCTGCTGCGCTTCGGCCTGATCCCGGAACTCGTCGGCCGGCTCCCGGTGTCGGTGCCGCTGGAAGCGCTGGACGAAGTGGCGCTCGTGCGGATCCTCAAGGAGCCCAAGAACGCCATCACCAAGCAGTTCGCGAAGCTCTTCGAGCTCGAGGACGTGACGCTGACGTTTGACGAAGGGGCGCTGAAGGCGATCGCCAAGAAGGCGCTCGACCGCGGCACCGGCGCGCGCGGCCTGCGCGCCATTGTCGAGGAGCTGCTGCTCGACACGATGTTCGAGCTGCCGGCGCGCGATGACGTGGTGGGGGTGACGGTGACGGAAGCCACGGTCACCAACAAGCAGCCGCCACTACTCGAGCTGAGTGCCAAGCGGCAGAAGAAAGAAGCTTGAGAGAGAGACAACAGAGAGACAACAGAGAGACAACAGAGAGACAACAGAGAGACAACAGTGGGCGGGGGAGGGTCCCCCGCCCTATCGTTTATCGGAATCCTGAATCGCGATCCTGAATCGCAATCCCAGGTCCATATCCTCTATCTTTATTAGATGACTCCGCGCTTCCTCCGCGACTCCGACGTGATCGAGACTGCCGGCCGCCTGCCGGTGCTGCCCCTGCGCGACGTGGTGCTCTTTCCGCACGTCGCCATGCCGCTGCTGGTGGGGCGCACGGGGTCGCTGGCGGCGCTCGAGTCCGCGGAGGCCTCCGACAAGCTGGTGCTCCTCCTGACGCAGCGCGACAGCAGCGTGCAGGACCCTGCCGCCGCCGACCTGTTCCGGGTCGGCACGCTGGGGCGCGTGCTGCAGTTCACCCGCCTCCCCAACGGCGCGGCCCGCGTGCTCGTGGAAGGCCTCGCGCGCGCCCAGGTCACCAAGTTCGTCGCCGGCGCCAAGCTCCTGCGCGCCGAGGCGCGGCCGTATCCGTTCACCGTGGCGCCGGGGGACGGCACCGAGGAGGAGGCGCGCAAGGCGCTGGCCCTGTTCGAGGAATACGTCACCCATCACCGCCGCCTGCCGCCGGAGGTCACGTCGCTCGTGCAGGCGGCCAGCAGCGTCGAGCGGCAGGGGTGCGGCATCGCCGCGCACCTCGCCCTCCGCCATGAGACGCGCCAGACCCTGCTCGAGGCGCCCCGGCTCGTGGACCTGTTCCGCGCGCTCACCGAGCTGACGGCGGGTGAGACGGAACTGCTCCGCCTCGAGCGCAAGATCGAGGATGATGTCCGCGGCACGCTGTTCCAGAACCAGCGCGAGTTCTACCTGCAGGAGCAGCTGCGGGCCATCCACCGCGAGCTCGGCGACGAGGAGACTGATGACCTCGCCGACCTCGAGGCGCAGCTCAACGCCCGCCAGATGCCGGAGCAGGCGCGCGGCCGCGCCGACCGCGAGCTGCGGCGCCTGCGCCGCATGTCGCCGATGTCGCCCGAGGCGGCGGTGGCGCGCAATTACGTGGAGTGGATCGCGGCACTGCCGTGGAGCGAGCGCACCGACGACATGCTCGACGTGACGCGCGCACGCGCCATCCTCGACGAGGACCACCACGGCCTCGACGAGGTCAAGGAACGCATCGTCGACTACATCGCCGTGCTGTCGCTCGTCGGCAAGCTCGAGGGGCCGATTCTCTGCCTCGTGGGCCCGCCGGGCGTCGGCAAGACGTCACTGGGACGCAGTGTGGCCCGCGCCCTCGGCCGCAAGTTCGTGCGCATGTCGCTGGGCGGCGTGCGCGACGAGGCCGAGATCCGCGGTCATCGCCGCACCTACATCGGCGCGCTGCCGGGCCGCATCCTGCAGGCGATGCGCCGCGCCGAGAGCGTGAACCCGGTGATCCTCCTCGACGAGGTGGACAAGCTGGGCGCCGACTGGCGCGGCGATCCGTCGGCCGCCCTCCTCGAGGTGCTCGACCCGGAGCAGAACCGCGCGTTCAACGACCACTTTCTCGAAGTCGATTACGACCTGTCGCAGGTGCTCTTCCTGACGACGGCCAACACGCTGGGCGGCATTCCCGAACCGCTGCGCGACCGCATGGAGATCATCCGGCTCCCGGGGTACCTGGACCAGGAGAAGACCGCCATTGCCCAGAAGCACCTGATCCCGCGGCAGTTCACACAGCACGGCATCACACCGTCGTCGGTGCAGTGGACGCCGGACGCATTGCCGGCGCTGCTGCGCCAGTACACGCGTGAGGCCGGCGTACGCGAGCTCGAACGGCGCATCGCGCGCCTGGCGCGCAAGCTCGCCCGCCGTCGCGCCGAGCGTCCGACGGAGCAGGCCCCGCAGGACACGATCGCCGCGGCCGACCTGCATGCGATGCTGGGCGCGGCACCCTACGATCCGGACGAGGTGACGCTCGAGGACCGCGTGGGCGTGGCGCAGGGCCTCGCCTACACGCAGGTGGGCGGCGAGCTGCTCGAGATCGAGGTGAGCGTGGTGCCGGGACGCGGGCGCGTGATGCTCACCGGCACGCTCGGCGACGTCATGAAGGAGTCGGCGAGCGCCGCGCTCAGCTACATCCGCTCGCGCGCCGAGGTGCTGGGCGTGCCGACGGATTTTGCGCGGACGCGCGACGTGCACGTGCACCTTCCGGCCGGCGCGACACCGAAGGACGGCCCGTCAGCGGGTATTGCGCTCGCGGCGGCGATCGTCAGCGCGCTCACCGGCACGCCGGTGCGGGGCGATGTCGCGATGACGGGGGAGATCACGCTGCGCGGCCGCGTGCTGCCGATCGGCGGACTCAAGGAGAAGGCGGTGGCGGCGCACCGGAACCACGTGTCGCACGTCATCGTCCCCGCTGCCAATGTACGCGACCTCGAGGAACTCCCCGAGGACGTGCGCGCGACCGTGCGCTTCCATCCGGTGAAGACGATGGACGAGGTGCTGGCGATCGCGCTGCGCACGCTCCCCGTGCCGGCGGCGGCTCCGGCTCCCGCGCCGCGCAAGCGGCGCGGGGCGGACGACGCCGCGCGCGGCGATACCGCCGTGCCGCCGCCAGTGACGCACTGATGAGCACGAACCCCGATCCGCTCATCATTCGCCACCTCGAGTTCCTCGGCGGCATGGCGGCCGTGGGCGGATGGCGCCCCGACTCGGCGCTGCCCGAGATCGCGTTCAGCGGGCGCTCCAATGTGGGCAAGTCGTCGCTGCTGAACCTGCTGGTGCGCCGCAAGGCGTTCGCGCGCGTCAGCAAGACGCCGGGACGCACGCGGGAGATCAACTTCTTCGAGGTGAACCGCGCCTTCATCCTCGCGGACTTGCCGGGCTACGGTTACGCGCGGGTGTCCAAGGAGAAGCAGGGGGCATGGGTGCCACTCATCGAGGGGTACCTGCGCAACAACCCGAACCTGCGCGGCGTGGTGCAGCTGCTCGATGCACGGCACGAACCCACCGCCGACGACCTCCGGATGTTCGACCTGCTGGCCGAGATCGGGCTGCCGACGCTCGTGGTGATGACCAAGGTGGACAAACTGACCGCGAAGCAGCGGCTCGGGCAGGTCACGGCCCTTGCGGTGCGCTGCGGGGTAGAAGAGGATCAGATGATCCCGTGCAGCGCGACAACCGGCGAGGGGCGCGACGACCTCGCGGCTTCGCTGGCGGCGTTGCTGGCCTCTTCCCCGTCCGACGACTGACCATGCTGCGCAGAACCCTGGCCTGGATGGCCCTGCTCCTCCTCGCCGCGCCGACCGTGCGCGCGCAGGGGACGCTTGCCGACACGCTGACGCTGCCGGCGGGATTCGGCACGCTGCGACAGGATGACATCGCGGTGAAGGTGTACTTCAACGCGCTGCAGGTGCGCGTCCTGCCGCTCGACGAAAGCGTCATCCGCACCCTGTCGCCCGATTCGTACCGGGCGCTGCACGAGCTGCGCAACAGCAAGCGCGCCGCAGTGGACGCCGCGCTGCGCCGCACCGGCCTGCCCGGCGCCAGCCTGTGGTACGTGCAGTTCTTCAACGCGGAACAGGGCGAGGCGCGCTTCAGCCCGATGGAACTGGTGATCAATTCCGCCGGCCGTGACTTTCGCGCCCTCGATCTCTTTGCGCTGACGCCCGGCTTCGGCGAGCAGCGGCTCAAGCAGCGCGAGGTGCAGGCGGCGCTCTACCTCTTCGACCCGGCGGTGGACGTCAACCAGCCGCTCACGGTGACGTTCGAGACCCAGAGCAGCGCCGCGTGGGAGACGCTCGTGAAGAAGGTGGACCGGGAGCGGTCACTGATTCGGGGGCGCGCTAGTTCGAAGCCGTAGAGGCAGATGGGAGACGGATGACGGGCGACGGAAGACGGGCGGTGGGCGCCGCGCGGCTATCTCCCGTCTCCCGTCTCCCATCTCCCATCCGCCCGTAGAACATCCTCCGCCTTCCCCGCATCCCCGCCCTTGAACAGGATCGCGATGTGGTCCAGCGATTCGCGTTCGCGTGGCCAGTGATAGCGACGGCGCGCCGCGGCGCGAGACAGCCACTCGAACGCGTCGTGCTCCTCGCTGAGCGTGACCGCAGGGTCGACGACGACGGCGACGAATGCCACGGCCAGTTCCACGGTGCCGGTGGCGGTGAGGAAGAACGGATTGACGGTGAGCGAATAGAGGCGCTCGATGGCGAGCCCGGTTTCCTCGCGCACCTCGCGGCGGGCCGCCTCGGGCGGCGTCTCTCCGCGCTCGATGCGTCCGTGCACCGCTTCCCACGTGCCGGGGCATCGCACGCCGCGGGCGCGGCGCAGGGCGAGGTGACGCCAGCCGCGGGACGCCGGGTGCACCACGAACACGTCCACCACGCCGGCGCGGACGACGGTCTCGCCTGCGGCTGCGCGTCGCCGCGCCATCAGGTGATATGCCGACGGGCCAGCAGCGAGTGGAGGCGTGCCGAGAGGGCGCGCGGGCGGAACGGCTTCGTGAGGTAGTCGCTCGCGCCGAACTCGAACACGCGCACCTCGCTGTCCTCGTCGCCCTTGGCCGTCAGCACGATGACCGGCAGGTCCTGCGTCGCCGGGCGCGCGCGCAGGTGGCTGAGCACGCCGTAGCCGTCGAGCCGCGGCAGGTTGAGGTCGAGCACCACGATGTCGGGCGCGGCCCGGTCGATCTCGTCGAGTGCCTTCACCCCGTCGGCGGCCTCGAAGCAGATGAAGCCCTCGCGCTCGAGCAGGTCCTTCATCACGCGCCGCAGGGCGTCCTCGTCCTCGACGAGCAGCACCTTCTTGGGCGCGGCGCGCCCGTCACCCGCCACCTCGTCCACGAGCTGGAATTCGGGGCTGATCGGCGACTTGGGCACGGCGTGCAGGTGCGTGCGCACTTCCGCCCCCGCCGGCAGCACGTGCGCGGCCATACCGTCGAGCGGGCCCGAATTCCGCTTGGGACGCGATTCGCCCTTCTTCGGCTCCTCGACGCTGGCCGGACCATCGGTGGCGGGGCGCAGGCCGGGGCCGGAACGCAGCGACTCGGCCGAGGGCGCCTCGAGCACGCGCAACAGCTCGTCGAGGCTCGTCTCGCCGGCGCGCACGTGCGCCACGCCGCTCTCCCAGAGCGACAGCATGCCCGCCTCGCGCGCGGACTCCACGAGCTTGTCGAGCGGCTCCTTGGCCGCCACCCGCCGCTCGAACTCCGGCGAGGTCACCAGCACCTCGGTCACGGAGAAGCGGCCGCGATAGCCGGTCATCGAGCAGTCGGGACAGCCGACGCCGCGGTAGAGCGTGTTCATCCCCTCGGGGAACCAGCGCTTGAGGCGGTCGGGGAGCGGGCCGGTGTGCAGTTCGCGGCACGAGTTGCAGAGGCGCCGCATCAGGCGCTGGGCGATGATGCCCTTGATCGCCGCCGCGATCTTGTAGGGCTCGATGCCGATGTCGGCAAGACGCGCGATGGAACTGGGCGCGTCGATGGTGTGGAGCGTCGAGAGCACCAGGTGGCCGGTCAGCGACGCCTGGATGGCGATGTTCGCCGTTTCCTTGTCGCGGATCTCGCCGACGAGAATGACGTCGGGGTCCTGGCGCAGGATCGAGCGCAGCGCCGCCACGAAGGTGAGTCCCGCCTTCTCGTTCACCTGCACCTGCACGATGCCCTGCAGGCGGTACTCGACCGGGTCCTCGACCGTGATGATGTTGACGCCGCGCGCCTGCACGAGGCGCAGCATCGAGTACAGCGTGGTCGTCTTGCCCGAGCCCGTCGGTCCCGTGACCAGCACCACGCCCTCGCGCACGTCGAGCAGACCCTTGATGCGCGCCGACTCGTCCGCATTGAGGCCGAGCGAGTCGAGCGACAGCACCGTGGAACGCTGGTCGAGAATACGAATGACGACCTTCTCGCCCTGCGACGCGGGAAGCGTGGAGACACGCAGGTCCACCCGGCTGCCGTTCACGGCCACCCGCGCGCGGCCGTCCTGCGGGCGCAGGCGGTCGGCGATGTCGAGCGACGCCATGATCTTGATGCGGCTCACCAGCGGAATGCCGGCGGCGCGCGGCAGGATCATGACCTGGCGGAGCACGCCGTCGATGCGGTAGCGCACCGCCACGCCAGCCTCTTCGGGCTCGATGTGGATGTCCGACGCGCGCGACTGGATGCCCTCGGCCACGATGTGGTCCACCAGCCGGATGACGGGGCGGTCGGTCGCGGCACGCTCGCCCCCGGCGATGTCCATCTCGGCGTCTTCGAACTCCTCGCTGATCGCCTCGACATCGTAATCGGTGGAGACGCCCTCGAGGATCTTCTCGACGACGTTCTCGGGGCGATACAGCTCCTCGATGCGCTCCACGATCTTCGTGGGCGAGGCGAGCGCCATGCGGACGGTGCGGCCCAGGGCAAACGCGAGCGTGCGCTCGCAGTCGAGGTCGTGTGGGTCGGCCGTGGCGATGTCGAGGTGCGTGTCCGAGATGGCCAGCGGGAGGACGCGGTACTTGCGCGCCAACTGCTCCGGGACGAGTTCCTTGGCCTGCTGCGAGACCATCTGGGTGTTGGCGACCTTCATGTGGAAGCGCGCCGCCAGCGCCTTCAGGAGGTCCTCATCCGAGATGAAGTTCCGCCGGACGGCGGCCTCCCAGTACGACTCCTCCTTCAGCCCGCGCAGCTCTTCCATGTGCTCGGGCGTGAGCAGCCCTTCCAGCGTGACGAGCAGCCACTCGTCGCGCGCGGCAAATCCGGGGTTGGTCATGCGCGACCCTCCCCGCCCGCTCTAAGGAAGTAACGGCCGATCTTCACGGGTCGAAAGGTAACTGTCGGTGCGCCATGGCGGCTACGCCCGCCAGGGCCCGGCGGGAGCGGACGAAACGGGCGCCCTACAGGATCGGCCATAGGGTCTGGGCGAGGTCCACGCTGAAGGTCCAGCGCCCCCCGCGACCGCCGCGGGCGACGTCCACGCGCAATTGGTCGAAGAAGGCCAGCACGCCCAGCCCCACGGATCCGTGCCATCCGCGCGCCGCCGCATCCGGCCCGTCCACCCACAGTCCCACGACGAACGGGGCGAGCGTCAGGGCGCTCGGCACCTTGCCGAAGCGCCCAAACCGCATGGGCACGAACGGGATCGATTGCTGCCACTCCAGACGCTGCGACAGCGCGGCGCGCCCGGCGAACTGATGGTAGGCAAAGCCGGGGCCCGTCACGGGGCCGCCGATGCGCACCAGGCGCTGCGACGGTGGCGACGACCCGTTGGAGAGCCCGGCGGCGAATGTGCGGGTCATCAGCGTCCCGGCGGCCACGCGCCTCGACGCGTCCACGACGATCGTCCCCCGCAGCCAGCGCTGCTCGCACGCGCCGTGGTCGGCGCGCGCGAGGTCACACTCGGCGAAGAGCGAGGCGCGCACGCCCACCGTCGCGACTCCTAGAGCCCAGGCCGAGCGCCGCGCCTCGAGCCCGACGCGCCACGCATCCAGCGACCTCGCCGCCAGCGTGGGTTCATACCGCCCGGTGGAGGGGGTCGCGTGCACGGCCAGCGCCGACTCCCGCCGGCGATCGATCGCGGCCGACCACCGCCATCCGTCGGTCGGCGCAAACCCGGCAGTGAGCGACACCGCGTGCTCGTGATACGGGTCCGTGAAGTCGGCCCCGAACTCCTGGGCCGCGAGCGAGTTCCGCACGCCGCTGACCTCGGGTTCGTCCCCGGCATCCGCGAAGTCGCTCACCGCACGCAGCGCGACGAAGGCCCCATCGGCGCGCCGCCACGCGAGCCCGAGCGCGCTCGCCGACTGCCGGTTTGCGGTGCCGTACCGGAGGCGCATCGTCCCCTCGACACCAAGGCCCAGCGCGCGCCGCAGACCGACACCGAACGCCAGGCCTTCCACGCGGTTCACGCGCACGAGATCGCTGATGGACCGCGCCGACGGGTTGGTCGCGCGTGTCCGCGCAAGCGCCTCGGCACGCACCATCTCGCGCGCCGCGTCCTGGACCGCACGCACGTCGTCATCGGTGGCCAGCGTCACGTCGGCGGGAAGCTGCGCGAGCAGCGCGCCCGTGAAGGGGTAGGCGCGCAATTCCTCAGGCGTGGCCTGTACGATCTCGGGTCCCACCGTGACTGCCGGCGCGAGGCCCGTGTTCGTGCGCGCACAACAGATCTCCCAGCGCCCGCGGATGATGCCGCGCGATGGGAAGTCCAGCCACGATCCGGTGCGGCGGATCTCGATTTCCTGGCGGTACGGCAGCCAGAAACGCCCGTCCACCAGGCCGTTCTCCAGGACCACCGACACGTCCTCCAGGTACTTGTCCCGGAGCGCAGCGCGCGTGAACGAAAAGGCCATGCGCACCACCGTGGCGCTCTCGCGGTCTATATAGACCGCCCCGACGGCGCGCGGCAGCCGTTCGTTGCGTGGACGGACGCGCACCATCACCACCTCGATGTCCTTGTCGTTGGTGCGGATGGTCAGCGAGTCGCCGATGGCAAAGTCGTACGCGCTCCGCCCCGCAGGGGACAGGGGATGCGGCACGTCGCGCACCTCGTCGCCATCGCCGAGGCGGATGACCGAGGGGAAGTTGTTCTGGATGATGGCGAGATGGTCGCGGTGATACTGGATGTCGGTGGGAAGCAGCAGCGTGTCGCGGCGCCCAATGATGCGCTGCTTGCTCTGGTCCGGCGCACGCCAATAGACTTCGACGGCAAGCTCATCGGTCTTCATCACGCGGGGCGGATCGGGAAAACCCTCGCCGACCTGCGCGAGAAATGTGAGGTAGCCGTGGGCACGCGCGGTGTAGTCGGCCAGCCCGGTGTCGGCGAGCTGGGCGGAGCGCCGGACAATGGCGCGGTCGACGAGCCGCATGGTGGGCACCCCATTCCAGCCTGTCGTGTCCGTCCGTTGCTGGGCGGCGAGGGCGAGAGGCAGAACGCACCACGCGAGTGCGGCACGGACTGGGCGCATGGACTTAACTTCGCTGAGTGATGCGGAGGGGTACAGGGGCTTGGCAGGCGTGACGAGTGGAGTGAGGGGTGAGGAGAATGGGGCAAGCGGCGCCGGGAAGCTTCGGGACATTTGATACACGCGCCACCGACGGCGGGTTGATTCCCGTCTGGCGCGACGTGCTGCTCGACACCGACACGCCGGTGGCGGCCTTTCATCGCCTGCGGCGGGGGCCGTTTGCCTTCCTGCTCGAGTCGGCGCCCGCCGGCGGCGAGACGTGGGCGCGATACACGTTCATGGGCAGCGAACCGCAGGCGGCGTGGCGCCTGCGCGACGGCATCGTGGAGGATTGGACGGAGGGGCGCGGCTGGCACGGCGCACGCACCCCCGGCGACCCGATGGCCGACCTGCGCGACATTCTGTCCGCCATGCGTCCCGCGGAGGCCCCGGAGGTGGGCGCGTTCTGGGGCGGCGCCGTGGGGTACTTCGCATACGACATCGTTCGCCATTTCGAGCGACTGCCCTCGCCTCCTCAACGCGGCGTGGCCGCGCCGGACGCGCTCGTGATGTTCCCGCGGACGGTGGTGATCATCGACAACCTGCGCTCCCAGGCAAGGGTCGTGTGCGGCGTGCACGTGCCGGCGGGCGCCGATGTCGCCGCACGGCGCGCCGCCTACGAGGGCGGTGTCGCCAGCGTGGAACGGACCATCGACCTCCTGCGCAGCGGGCCCACCCTGCGGTCGCTCGACCTCGATCCCGCCGCGCCGCCCGCCACGGGGCGCACGTCGATGAGCCGCGACGCGTTCATGGCCGGCGTCGCCCGCATCAAGGAGCACATCCTCGCCGGCGACGTCTTCCAGGCGCTGCTGGCCCGCCGCATCAGCGTGCCCCACGATTTCGAGGGGACGGACCTCTACCGCGCCATCCGCGCCCTGAATCCGTCGCCGTACATGTACCACCTGCTGCTCGACGGCGTGGAGCTGGTGGGCAGTTCACCTGAGTTGCTCGTGCGCGTTGCGGATGGCCGCGTGGTCGTGCGTCCCATCGCCGGCACGCGCCCTCGCGCCGGCACGCCGGAGGAGGACGACCGCCTCGCCCGGGAGCTGCTGGCCGACGAGAAGGAGCGAGCCGAGCACGTCATGCTGGTGGACCTCGGACGCAATGACGTCGGGCGGGTGTCGCAGTACGGCAGCGTGGAGGTCACCGATCTCATGACCGTGGAGCGCTACTCGCACGTGCTCCACATCGTCAGCCAGGTGGAGGGCACGCTGCCGCCGGGCGCGTCGGCCCTCGACGTGCTGCGGGCCACCTTCCCCGCCGGGACGATGACCGGCGCGCCCAAGGTGCGGGCCATGCAGATCATTGATGAACTCGAGCCGGAGCGCCGGGGCCCGTACGCCGGGGCGGTTGGGTACATCGCCGCCGGCGACCGGCGCATGGACCTGGCCATCACCATCCGAACGTGTGTCATCGCTGACGGCGAGGCGAACGTGCAGGCCGGCGGCGGCATCGTGGCCGATTCGGACCCCGCCATGGAATGGGAAGAGACCGAAAACAAGGCCCGTGCCATGCTCACGGCCATCGGGCGCGTGCAGGCGGCTCGTGGACCGGGCGCCCATCTCTAGGCGCGGCCGCGCGAACGCGCCATATTCACCGCCATGAGGTATCGTCTCACCGGCACCGAGAGCGCCTACCGCTTTGAGCTCGCCCCCACGGGGACGCTCATCTGCGGCCGTGCGGTCACGAGTGACCTCGCCATCATCGACCCCACCGTGTCGCGCCACCATGCCGACCTCGTGGTCGGCGAGGGCGGCGTCACTGTGCGAGACGTCGGGTCGAGCAACGGCACGTTCGTCAATGGAGTGAAGATTGACGAGTCGTTCGCCGTGCCGGGCGACACCGTCACGTTCGGCAAGGTGGCGTTCCGATTGGAGGCGGTCGCTGAAGCCCCGCCACCGCCGCCCGCGCCGGCCGCCGCTGCTGTGCCGGGGGCGACGATCGTTCGGCAGGTGCCGCGCACCCCCGCCGCCGGACTCGAGGACAGCCACAAGCTGCAGGCGGCGATGGCGGCCGCCGAGCCGGCGGAGAAGGATCGGCAGAAGCTGGCCATCCTCCTCGAGGTCTCCAAGGGCCTCACCAAGGTCGCGGACACCGACGCGCTGCTCGCGAAGGTCGCCGACTACGTCTTCCAGATCCTCGAGGCTGACCGCTGCGCCATCCTGCTGCGCGAAGGCGATCACATGGTGCAGAAGGTGGCGCGCGACAAGCGCAGCGCCACCGTCGCGTACCAGGTGCCGCAGTCCATCGTGAGCATCGTGGTCGGCGACAAGGTCGCGGTGCTCTCCGACAACGCCGGCGAGGACACCCGGTTCGGCGGGCAGTCGATCCTCATGCAGCAGGTGCGCAGCGCAATCTGCGCCCCTCTGGTGAGCAGCGAGGACCAGGTCCTCGGCGTGCTGTACGTCGACAACTTCAGCCTCGCCAAGCGCTTCGGCGAGAATGACCTCGATTTCCTCATCGCCTTCGCCGGCATCGTGGCCGTCGCGCTCGAGAATGCGAGCTTCGCCGAGCGCATCCGGCGCGAGGCGCTGACGCGCAGCAACTTCGAGCGGTTCTTCACGCCACAGCTGGCGGCGCGCATCGCCAACGCCGGCGAGGCGATCCGCCTCGGCGGCGAGAAGCGGCGCGTGGCCGTGCTGTTCAGCGACATCCGCGGCTTCACGGCGCTGTCGGAGACGATGAACGCCGACGTCATGGCGAAGCACCTCACCGAGTACTTCACCGAGATGGTGGAGTGCGTGTTCCGTCACGGTGGCACTCTGGACAAGTTCATCGGCGATGCGGTGATGGCGCAGTGGGGCGCCCCGCTCGCCGAGGCGGACGACGCCGACCGCGCGGTGGCCGCCGCCCTCGACATGATGCAGGAACTCGACGTGCTCAACACGCGGTGGCGCGCCGAGGGGCGACCGGAGCTCAAGATCGGCATCGGCATCAATTACGGGGACGCGTTCGCCGGCAACATCGGCTCGGAGCGGCGTCTCGAGTACACCGTCATCGGCGACACCGTCAACACGGCGAGCCGCCTCTGTTCGAAGGCCGCGGGCGGCGAGATCATCATCTCCGAGGACTGCCGCCGCGCGCTGGCGAACCCGCCGGCCCTCGAGGAACTCGAACCGCTGGTGTTGAAGAACAAGAGTCAGCCGGTCCCGGCGTTCCGCGTCCGTCGGTGAGCACCGCCGCTTTGCCCCCGGGCTACGTCCGGGGTGGCCTGCGAGGGGTGGAACTCGTGACGCGCGACTGGGCGGCCGAGCCGCTCCGCCGTGCACTCGGAGCGCACGGATCGCTCTACAGCTGGGCCGCCACGCAGGCAGACCGCACGGCGCTGCGCGGACGCGGCATCGCCTGGACGGCGACGCTGGCCGCGGGCCCGGAGGTGCATGAACTGACGCCGGTGGTCGTGCGGCACACCCGGCACGGCGGCCTCTTCGCCGGACTCACCGGCGACCTGTTTCCGCTCCCAACGCGTGCGCCGCGCGAACTGGCCGCCGCGGTTCGCCTCGCGGCCGGCGGGGTGCCCACCCCCGAGATCATCGCCTACACCGTGCATCCCGTCGCGGGCGTGCTGGCGCGCAGCGACGTCATGACGCGCCGCCTGCCGGACGGGCGGGACTTTCCCGAGGCCTGGCGCGCGCACCAGTCGCCCGCCGCACAGGACGCCGTGATCGAGGCGGTGGCCGCGCTGCTGCGCGCCCTCTCCGCCGTCGGTGCCCAGCACCCCGACCTGAACCTGAAGAACGTGTACGTCGCCGGCGAGGGGACGGGAGCAACGGCGTACATCCTCGACGTGGACCGCGTGACGTTTGGCGAGAAGGCGGAGGCCTCCGCGCGCAACTTTGCCCGCTTTGCGCGCTCGGCGCGCAAGTGGAACGACGTCCACGGCCTGCGCGTGAGCGACGGCGCGCTCGTGCGCCTCGCGGCGCTGGCGTGGGTGGAGAAGTGATGCCGGCCCCATTCGCACCGCTCGATCGCGTCTGCATCGTGATGATGAGCGCCGTGGGCGACGCGGTGCACGTGCTCCCCGTCATCAACGCCATCAAGCGGCAGCAGCCAACGGCGCGCATCACGTGGGTGCTGCAGCCCGGACCGGCGGCGCTGGTGCGCGGCCATCCGATGGTGGACGAGATCCTGCTGTTCGACCGCACCAAGGGCGTCGCCGGCTTCCTCGAGGTGCGCGAGCAGCTGCGGGCACGGTCGTTCGACGTCGTGCTCAACCTGCAGGTCTACTTCAAGGCCGGCCTGATCACCGGGTTCACGCGGGCGCCGGTCAAGCTCGGCTTCGACCTGGCGCGCGCCCGCGACTTCAACTGGCTCTTCACCACCGACCGCGTGCACGCGCGCCCCATGCAGCACGTGCAGGACCAGTACTTCGAATTCACGGATTGGCTTGGCATCGGGCACGATCCCGTGGCGTGGGGCCTCGGGCCGTGGAACGACGCCGAGCGCACGTGGCAGCGGGAGTTCATGGCGCGCTTCGACCGCCCCATCGCGCCCATCGTCGTCGCCACGAGCAAGGCCCAGAAGGACTGGCTTCCGGAGCGCTGGGCGCAGGTGTGCGATGCGCTGGCGGGCGACTTCGGGCTGCAGCCGGTGCTCGTCGGCGCCCGGTCGCCGCGCGAATTGCACGCGGAGCGGGTGATCCTCGAGGGCGCACGCAGCAAGCCGGTCAGCGCGCTCGGGCAGGGCGGGCTGCGCGGCCTCGTCGGCATCTTCGACGCGGCGGCGCTCGTGCTCTCGCCGGACACGGGGCCGCTGCACATCAGTGTCGCGCTGGACCGCCCCGTCGTCTCGCTGATCGGCTACTCCAATCCCAAGCGCGTCGGGCCGTACCGCAAGTTCCGCGACCTGATGATCGACGTCTATGGCGATCCTGGCGAGGATTACCCGATCTCGATGCAGAATCGCCGCGACCGGATGCCGAACATCTCGGTGAACGACGTGCTCGAGCGCGTGCAGCGCTGGCGCAACGCGAACGCTGGCAGCTGACCGGACGCCGACGCCAGGTGTCCCCCCGGATCTGACGGCGTCGCCGGCCAACTACCAGCGTGACGTGTTCGCGACCCGCGCTCCATTCCGCGGCGCGGTCGGACCTGCTACTTCTTGACGGGGTGGCCCAGCGAGTAGACGTACGCCGCCACGGCGCGGTGCTTCTCGGGCGTCAGCGGTGCGCCGCCGAACGGCGGCATCACACCCATGTACTGCTTCGGCTGCATCACGCCCGTCTCGATCTGCTTGTAGATGGCGCCATAGCTGCCGTCGCTGTGGAGCCAGGTGGAGTCGGTGAGGTCGGGTGCCACCGTACCGCCCTTGCCGTCGGGACCATGGCACGCCTGGCACGACGTCGCGCCGATGAGGCCGTGGAACAGGCTGTCGCCGAGGGCGAGTTCCTGCGGGGTGATCGTGGCCGGATCGAGCGTCGCGGGGTCAACGGCCGCCACGGTGGTGCCGGCGGCCGCGGAGTCGCCGGACTGGTCGGCGCCGCCTCCGCAGGCGGCGATCACGAGCATGGTGGCGAGGGCAAAGCGAATCGGGTGACGCATTGGGGCTCCTGAAGGACTGAGAGAGGACGGCTAGAAATCGCGGCGCAGGAAGCGGCGCCCGGCGAGGCCGAGCGGAATCACGCACCAGGTGATGAGCGCGGCGGCGGCAATGCCCGTGCCGAGGGCGGTGCCGAACGTGCGCTCGAAGAGCGCCCCGGTGTATCCCATGAGGGCGGAGACGTCGAGTTGCGTCAAGACCAGCACGCGCGCCACGTCCACCGGATTGGCCAGCATGAGCCCGAGCAGCGGACGCTCGAGCGGGTAGTTGCCGAACGCCGCGGCGGCGCCGAGCACGAGACCGTCGTAGATGACGGCCGATGCCAGCCAGGCGCCAAGCGCCAGCCCGACGCCCTTGAGCCGGTCATCGGTGAACAGCGCAATCCAGGTGGCGATGGCGGCAAAGGCGAGCGACAGCCCCACGCCGGCGCCGAGCAGCGCCGCCACGCCGCCCAACGTCGCACCGTCGCGCGCGTGAACGATGAACGGGATGCCGGCACCGACGAGGAACGCGCCGGCGAGCGGCAGGGCCAGCCCCAGATAGAGACCGGCGAATAGCTCGCGGCGCGGCACCGGCTGCGCAAGCAGCAGTTCAACGAACTCGCGCGAGGCGTACACGTGGATGGTGCCGAAGACCAGCGCCACGAGCGGCAGCACGAGCAGGACGAGATTGAGCAGGCTCAGCAGCACCTGCGGTCCCGTGCCGCCGAACCAGAAGAGCCCTTCGGCGATGCCGAGGAAACTGAGCGTGTACGCGACGATCCAGCGGTTGCGCGACAGGTCGCGCAGCCCAGCCTGCAGGACGAGCGAGACGACGTTCATGCAGCCCCCTTCGGCTCGGGAGTGAGCCACGGAGAGACCGGCACCGGATCGGTCGCCACGACAGCCGCACGGCGTCCGGCGCGTTCGGCGCGCATGAGCCCGGCAATCGCGTCCTCGAGCGAGCGACCGCCGGTGTGGCTGAGCAACTCCGCCACCGGTCCCGCGAACCGGAGACGGCCGTCGCACAGGAAGGCGACGTCGTCGGCCAGCGTCTCGAGCTCCGTCATGATGTGCGAGGTGATGAGCACCGAGCGCCCCTCGCGGCGCACGGCGCGGATCTTCTCCTTGAGCACGTTGGCCGACAGCGGGTCGAGCCCGGCCGTCGGTTCATCGAGGATCAGGAGCGAGGGGCGGAACATGAAGGCGACGACGGCGTTCACCTTCTGCCGCGTGCCGCCCGACAGCGTCCCGACGAACTTGTCGCGGATGCCGTCCATGTCGTACGCGCGTGCCAGCTCGTCGTCCGTGGCCTCGCCGGGACGCAGCTGCGTCACGAGGTCCAGCACGTCGCCGACGCGCAGGTTCGCGGGGAAGTGCGCCGCCTGCGGCATGTAGCCGATGGCGCGGCGATACGCGCCCGCGTCGTCGGCCGGCTGGCCGTCGACGTGGAGGACGCCGTGGTCGGCGCGCGTGAGGCCGAGCACGATCTTGATGAGGGTCGTCTTGCCGGATCCGTTGGGACCGACGAGCGCCGTGACGGCGCCGGTGCGCACGGCGAGCGAGACGTCCTGGAGGACGTCGAGCGCGCCGAAGCGCTTGCGAATGGTGTCGAGCGTGATCATTGGGGGGGACGCATGAGGGGACGGCGGTCGACGAGCGCCTCCGGCGTCAGCACCGGCAGCACGCGTTCGGCCGCATCGAGAATGGAGACCAGCGGACTGCGCAGCAGCAGGAGCGCCGCCGGGTGCTGCTCCACGACGAGCGCGAAGAGGCGCACCGGATGGAAGGCGGTGTCGCCCACCCCGTCGCGGTCGAGATCGTAGCCGGCATACTCGTCCCACCAGTTGCCATCAAAGGTGGTGTTCGAGCTGCGTGAGTTGGTGGTGACGTCGAACGCGTTGCCGGAGAACCGGTTGCCGCTGAAGGAGTTCTCGTCGGCATCGGCGAGCACCTTCGCCGCCCAGCCGTTCTGCGTGAACAGGTTGCCGCGCACCTGCAGGCGCGACGACCCTTCGACGAAGATCCCCGTCGAGTTGCGCTCGAAGACGTTGTCGGTGATCTCGCCGCCGTTGATGTCCTTGAGGAGGAGGCCGTAGGCGGCGCTCCCCCACGACCGCTCGAACCGGTTGCGGGCGATCACCACGCCGCGGCTATACATCACGGCCACGCCGGAGTTGTTGTCCCGGAACGTGTTCTCCAGGTAGGCGCACGAGTCGCTGAACATGAAATGGAGGCCGTAGCGCTGGCTGCGCTCGCTCACGTTCCCGCGGGTCAGGCCGTGCGAGGAGAACTCGAAGTAGATGCCATCGCGGTGGCCGCGCACGCGGTTGTTCTCGACGCGCGCGCCGGGCGAGTACCACAGGTGGATGCCGTTTCCGCTCTCGGTCTGCCGAACCCCCTCCGCCTCGATGTCGTTGTCGCGGACGGTGCAGTCCGCGGAGCGCTGGAGGTAGATCCCCCAGAGGTTCTTGCGGAGGCGGTTGTGCTCGATCACGCAGTTGCGCACTTCGCGCGCGCGGATGCCGGCGCGGTCCTCGAGGTTCGAGATGCCGGTGTTGGTGGCGACGATGCCCCGCACCGTCACGTCGTCGGCCGCGATCACGAGCACCTCACGCACGCCCTGGCCGTCGAGCACGGGCCAGCCCTGCCCTTCCAGCGTGACGCCGGACGTGTGGATCATCAGGGTCGGCTCCCGGTACGTCCCAGCGCGCACCAGCACGCGGTCGCCTGGGCGCGCGGCCTCGAGCGCCGCGCTGATGGTCGCGAATCGCCCTCCCGCCCCGACCGTGAGGTCGTCGGCGAGCGCAGGCTGGGCGGCGCACAGCGCGAATGCGGCGACGAGCGCGTGGCGCACTAGTGGTGCCCCATCGCGGTGGTGTCAGCCAGCAGTTCGGCCCACGTGGTCACTCGGCCACCGAGCATCGTGCGCTGCTCCTCCGCCTTGGCGGGGCTCGCGAAGCCGACCACGGAGCCGCCCATCGGCCCCTGCATCGTGCCGCCGGTGAGGAACCCGGCCTCGGTCACCGGCACGAAGGTGCCCGGATGCTGGAGGTCGATGATGTAGAGCGCACCGCGCTGGTCGGCCGGCGTGGCGCGCGCCCACGAGAGCATGCACTCGGGGGCGTCGAACTTGAGGACGCGTCCCGTGGGGAGAATCGCCTCGCCGCCGAAGCGGGCGTCGGAGATGGTCATGCGGCAGTAACCGCACTGGTCCTCGTTGAGGACGATGGGCTCCGGCTCGCGCGCACGGCAGGCGCCGAGGAGCACGACGAGGGCGAGCAGTGCGAGGCGAGACGGGGGGACGAATCGGCGCATGGGAGTCGGGGAGAGCGGTGGGTGTCGGGTTAGGCGGGGCGTGTGGTCGGGGTGGCGTTGGCGGTCCCGCGGACGCTCTGCCAGACGGCGACGGCCACCAACATCGACGCGAGGACGAGCAGCCATCCGCCCGACGCCGGCCAGCTCGTCGCCACGAAGTTGAGCAGTTGCTTGGAGCCGATGAGCGGCGGCTGGTACGTCATGTCCGGGATCTTGATGATCGCGGTGTCGACGTCGAGGTCGTGCCCGTACTCGTAGCCCCACTTCCAGTAGTCGTAGAGGCCGGCCACGAGCACGGCGCTGAAGGCCACGGCCCATCCGTAGAGCACGCGGCGGCGGCCGATGAGCGCCACGAGCAGCGCGGTGACGACGAGCGTGCCGAGAATCGCCGGCATGTACTTCAGCTCGGGAATTGCATCCGGCTCGATGCGTTTCATCCCGATGTAGTGGTTCAGGTTGTTGATGCTGTTGAGGTCCTGCTCCTTCACGCCCACGACGGTGTTGACGCGGATCAGCATCCCCAGTCCCTCAGGGTACTGCGGAGCGATGAGATCCACTCGCCAGAGTGGCAGCACGAAGCCGGCGCTCATGAGCAGCGCGGCGACGGCGACGAGAATGCGGGCGGTTTTGGGCACTGTTTAGGCAGACGGGAGAGGGGAGACGGGTGACGGGCGATCTCACGCCGGCGGGGGCAGCCGGGGGGCGGGCGACGGGACCGCCGCGCCCCCAGGCCGGTCCTGCTACTGCTTGGGCGCGCCGGCCGCCTTGGCGGCGGACTGTGGCCCCTTCGAGGTGACGCCGCTCAGCGCAACACCGCTGCCCGGCGCGGAGACGCGCACGTATCCCTGCATCTCCTGATGGAGCGCCGAGCAGAAGTCGGTGCAGTACATCGGGTAGACGCCCGCCTTGCGCGGGATCCACTTCAGCGTCCGTGTCTCGCCCGGCATGATGAGCAGCTCGCCGTTCTGGGCCCCCATGATCGCAAAGCCGTGCGGCACGTCCCAGTCCTGCTCGAGGTTGGTGACGTGGAACAGCACCGTGTCACCCACCTGCACGCCCTCGATGTTGTCGGGCGAGAAGTGCGAGCGAACGGCCGTCATGCGCACGTGCACGACGCGCCCGTCGCGGCTCAGCCCGGTCTCCTTCTCCGAGCGCGTGATGTGCGGCGCCTTGCTCTCGGCCAGCTTGAAGAACTTCACCTGCTTGTCCTTGATCTTCTTCGCCTCGATCGCCTGGGCGTAGTGCGGCTCGCCCTCGGTGGGGAAGTCGAGCAGGAGCTTCATCTTGTCGCCCGAGATGTCGTAGAGCTGCGCGCTCTGCGTCAGTTCGGGGCCGGTGGGGAGGTAGCGGTCCTTGGTGATCTTGTTCATCGACACCAGGTACTTCGCGTTCGGCTTCATCGTGCCGCCGCCCGGGATCATCAGGTGGCCCACCGAGTAGTAGGTCGGCACGCGATCCACGACTTCCCAGGTGCCCAGCTTCCACTTCACGACTTCGGACGAGATGAAGAACGAGGTATAGGCGTAGCCCTTGCCGTCGAACTCGGTGTGCAGGGGGCCGAGGCCCGGGTTCTTGACCTCGCCGGCGAGCGTCGCCTCGTACTTGAGCACCGGGATGCCCTCGATATCGCCCTCGAACGCCTTGTCCTCGATGGCCTTGAGCATCTTCGGGAACGAGTGCACCGGGATCACCGAGGCCAGCTTGCCGCCCGCCACGATGAACTCACCGGTCGGATCGACGTCGGCGCCATGCGGCGACTTGGGCGTCGGCATGAAGTAGACGGCGCCCGGGCACTGCTTGGCCTCGAACTGCGGCACCGACGTGATGGTCGTGCTCTTGGCCTCGCGTGTGAACTCGTCGGTGAAGTTGTGCAGGTACGACGCGGCGACGTTCTTCAGGACGCCCTTCTGGGCGCAGGCCTCGATGGCCTTCCAGTTCACCGCGGCCACGAAGTCCTTGTCGTTCTGCGAGGCGTTGACCTCGAGCAGCGAGTTGGCCTGCTCCGTGTTGTACATGGAGAGGAACATCCAGCCGTTGCTCTGCCCCTTGCCGGCGCGCGCCAGGTCGTAGTTGAAGGCGGGCATCAGCATCTGGAACGCAACGCGCATCTTGCCCGGCTCGTCGGCGCGGATGAACGAGATCTGCCCCTTGAAGCGCTGCTTGAACTCCGTGATCGGCACGTCGGTGTTGGGCACCGGCACGGAGAAGCGCGTCGAGGCGACCACATACTCGCTGTTCTGCGTCACGAACGGCGACCCGTGGTTGCCGCCGGCGTTCGGGATCTCGAGAATCTCCTCGGTCTCGAACCGCGTCAGGTCGATGCGCGCGATGCGCGGCGTGTTGTTGGCATTAATGAAAAGCCAGCGGCCGTCGTCCTCGCCGTTCGTCTGCGAGAGGGCCGGATGGTGCGTGTCGTCCCACGGGATGAAGCCGTAGCTGGTGTTCAGCATCGCCTTCGTCTCTTCGCTGTAGCCGTAGCCGTTCTCCGGATACTGCGAGAAGACCGGGATGGTCTTCAGGCGGCGGCCGGACGGAAGCCCGTACACGCCGATCTGTCCGTTGAAGCCGCCTGACATGAACGCGTAGAACTCGTCGTACTGCCCGGGGGCGACGTACACCGCCTTGGCGGCGTCGGCGCTCAGGAGCCCGCTGCTCGCCGGGCGCTTGGCGCAGGCGAAGGCCAGCAGGGCCGCCGACGCGAGCATGCCAGCGCCGGCGAGGGTCCGAAACTTGGGAAAGGTGGCCATGAGGTGCCTCAAGGAGCGTGGAGTGGGGAGACGATACGCGCCGGTCGTGGTGCGAGGGGCCCGTTTAATGTGGTACTCTACTTACCGCTTTGAGAAAGTGGTATAATAGATGCCACTTGAAAAGTCAGGCAAGCTCCTGAAATCGTGTGAGGATTCGCCCTGTGCCCTGTCGGGAAGAAAGCCGATCCATGCCCGGCTGCCATTCCGGTATCCTTCCCGCGTCTTTCCGATCGCCGTGAGGCCGCTCCAAATGCACCTGACCCGGTTTACCGACAACGCCCTGCGCTGCCTGACGTACCTGGCACTCCATCCGGGGCAGACGGAAACGGTGGGCACCATCGCGCGCCGCATGGCGCTCTCAGAGGACCACCTCGTCAAGGTCGTCCAGCGCCTCGCGCACCTCGGCTACGTGGAGACCATGCGCGGCCGCGGCGGCGGCGTGCGCCTCCTCGTCGAGCCGGCGCTCATCAACGTGGGCGCGGTGGTCCGGGAGACGGAGGAGAACTTCCGGCTCGTCGAGTGCTTCGACGACGCGGCGAACACCTGCCCGATCGCCCCCGCCTGCGGCCTGGCGCCGGCGCTCGACCTGGCGCTCAAGGCCTTCCTCGAGGTACTGGACCGCTACACGCTCGAGGACTTCACCAAGTCCTCGAAGAAGCTCCACAGGCTGCTTATCGCGTGACGCCCGTGCCGAATTCGTACTGCACGCCCACCCGGGCGAGCAGTTCGACCAGGCGCCGCAGGCCCAGCCCCATCACGCTGAAGTAGTCGCCGTCCACCCGCTCGACGATCGTGGCGCCAAAGCCCTGGATGCCGTACGCGCCGGCCTTGTCCATCGGTTCGCGCGTAGCGATGTACGCGGCGATCTCGTCGTCGGTGAGCGCGCGGAACGTGACGCGCACCGCCTCGACGGCGCTCTCGGTGCGGCTGTCGCGCGCCACCGCGATGGCGGTGTAGACGGTGTGCTCACGCCCGGCGAGGCGGCGCAGCATCTCCGCGGCGTGCGCCTCGTCGCGCGGCTTGCCGAGGATGTCGCCGTCCACTACCACGATCGTATCGGCGGCGATGACGACGATGTCGGGATGCCCCTCGGCCAGGGCGTGCGCCTTGGCGCGCGCCAGCCGTTCGGCGTGCGGGATCGGCGCCTCGGCCGGCAGCGCCGTCTCGTCTATGTCGGCGGGGCGCACCTCATGGGCGATGCCGATGAGGTCCAGCAAGTCACGACGCCGTGGGGACGCCGAGGCGAGAATGACGCGGAGCGGGGCGCCGTGGGACGAGGGAGTGTGCGGCACGGTCATCGTTCGAGGCTCAGCGTGACGGGACCGTCATTGACCAGCTCGACGTCCATCATGGCGCCAAACTCGCCTGTCTCCACACGCAGGCCGCGCTCGCGCAGCATCGCGACGAACCGCTCGTAGAGCGGGATGGCCAGTTCCGGGCGCGCCGCGTCAATGAAGCTCGGGCGCCGCCCCTTCTGTGCGTCGCCGTAGAGCGTGAACTGGCTCACCACCAGTACGGCACCGCCCACGTCGTCCAGGCCGAGGTTCATCTTCCCCTCGGCGTCGGTGAAGAGCCGCAGTCCGGCCACCTTGTCGGCCATCCACGCGACGGCCGGCTCGGCGTCCGAATGCGTGAAGCCGACGAGGAGCAGAAATCCTCGCCCGATGGCACCCGTCACGCGGTCGCCGACACGCACCTCGGCACGCGATACCCGCTGGAGAAGCACTCGCATGGCGCGAAAGCTACCGGACCACGCGAGTCTCAGGGAGGGAGTTGAAGGAACGAGGCGATGGACGGCAAGGTGTCAATGCCCCAGTGCAGCGCCACGAGCGCCGGCAGATTGCGCCAGCGGTCCCATGCCCAGCCGAAGATGAGGCCGACGATGAGGACGGGAAGTCCCGTGCCCAGCAGCACCGACGCGAGATCCCCGGCTTGCCCTTCGGCGCCGCTGGCGAGCAGGAAGCGCGTGGGGAGGTGCCAGGCGGTGAAGAGAACGGCGGCCAGCAGAATGGCGGGCAGGCGTCCCCAGAGCCGTTCGATGCGGGTCTGAAGGGCCCAGCGGTAGACGAGTTCCTCCGAGAGCGCGGCGGTGAAGAAGACGAGCAGTGCCCCCACTCCGATGCGTAATGCCGCTTCGCTCGGGGCAAGCGCCGATGTCGCGACGGAGATCGGGGTGAGCTTCGAGGCGTTCACGAAGACGCCGCATGCGAACAAGGCGGCCACGCGCGCGACGGCAGCCGGCGTCGGTCTCCAGCCGAGCAGCAGGTCGCCGAGGCCGTAGCCCGCGCGGTGGATTGCGACCAGCGGGACTACGAGGAGCAGCCCGATCTTGAAGAACGCCACGTACGTGAAGTCCGAGGTCAGGTACGTCGCGCCGAGGATCGGCTGCGGCCAGGCGCGCATCGCGAGCCCCGTCAGCACGGCGGCGAGCACGTACGCCACTGAGAAAACGAGCGCCACGCGAAGTTCGCGCTCGGGATTCTGGATGTCGATGTCGGCGGCAGGCAGGCGTTGGCGGCTGAAGAAGTTGGCCATGCCTGCAGGACGTCTCATCTGCCGCGGTGGTTTCGTGTGATGCGAGGCGATGCTCTCGGGTGCTATTATTGCCGCGTGTCCTCCCACGAGAATCGCATCACGAGGTTTGCGCACGGCGGCAAGCTGCAGGCCACCGGCGGCGCCCTGCTCGGCGCCTTCTTCGCCATCCTGATGCGCGTGGCGGGGATCGGCCCCCGCGCCCCGCTCTGGCTCATGGCCCTCGGCGGCGCGGTGGTCGGGTGGTCGATCTTCCGATTCGTGACGCGCGCGATCTTCAGCGGCAGCGAGGAACTGACCAAGCAGCTCGTGATGCCGGACGCCAAAGGGACCTACGCGCCGCAATACTCGCACATCCAGGCGCTCGAAGTGCAGGAGCGGTTCGCCGAGGCGCTGGCCGCCTGGCTGCAGGTGGCGGAATCGCAGCCGGCCAATCCGTCGCCGCTGCTCCGCGCCGCCGACCTGCAGCTGCGTCAGCTCAGGGACGCGCCCGCGGCGCTCGAGCTCTACGAGCGTGTGCGACGCATGCCCGGCGTCGGCGAGGAGCACGTGCGTTATGCGTCGCAGAAGATCATCGACATCCACCTCGCGCCGGGCGGCGACGCCGGACGCGCGCTCGTGGAGCTGCGGCGATTCATCCATACGTTTCCCGAGGGACGAGAGGCGGAGGGCGCGCGGGCGGCGATTGCGCGCATCAAGGCCGAGCAGGCGCCCGGAGCGCCCCGGGGATGACTGCCGCCAGGACTCGCTCCAGAAGGCTCGCGCGATTGCACGACTCTCCCCTCTGCCGTCTCCCGTCTCCCGTCTCCCGTCTCCCGTCTCCCGTCTGCCCCATATGACGCTCTCTCTTCTCCCCGTTCTCCTCGCCGTCGCGGCCATCCCCGCTTCATCTCAGGCGCGGCCGCGCTCCGCGCCCCCAGCGCCTTACGTTCCGGGCGTCACCTGGGAGCACCGTGCCCCGGCCGCCATGGGCGTCGACTCGGCCAAGCTCGCCGACGCCATCGCGTTCGCCATTCGCAGTGAGAACAAGGCGCCGCGCGACATGGAGGTGAACCACTACCGCTCCTTCGGCCGCGAGCCGTTCGGCCAGGGCATCGGCCCGTTCAAGCCGCGCGGCGAGCCCACCGGCGTGGTGCTGCGCGGCGGATACGTGATTGCGAGCTGGGGCGAACCCGACCGCGTGGACATGACCCATTCGGTCACCAAGTCCCTGCTCTCGGCCACCGTTGGCGCCGCCTTCGACCGCGGCTTGCTGCCGAGCGTGCGCGACACCGTCTGGAAATCGCAGGCGCCGACCTACCTGTTGCGCCTGACGGCGCCGAGCGAGCCCGGCACGCGCTTTGGCGAGCCGATGTTCTTTGACCCGTGGAACACGCCGCACAATCGCACCATCACGTGGGACGACCTGCTGCGCCAGACGAGCGACTGGGAGGGGACGCTCTGGGGGAAGCCGG
This sequence comes from uncultured Gemmatimonas sp., assembly GCA_964416005.1. GTDB lineage: Bacteria > Gemmatimonadota > Gemmatimonadetes > Gemmatimonadales > Gemmatimonadaceae > PNKL01. The sequence continues at coordinate 21,717 of CAYQCP010000008.1, read as the reverse complement.
AGTGGGCGGACCGTCCGGCGCAGGATCCCGCCACGTGGACGACGCGCGTGCGGAGTGCGCCGGGCACCACGTACGAATACAATGACGTGCGCGTCAACGTCCTCGCGCTTGCCGCCACCAACCTCTGGCGTCGGCCGTTGCCCGAAGTGGCGCAGGAGTTCGTGATGGGCCCCATTGGCGCCTCGCGCACGTGGCGCTGGTATGGCTACGACAATGCGTGGATCACGCTCGACGGCCGTCCGGTGCAGGTCGTGAGCGGCGGTGGCCACTGGGGTGGCGGGCTGTTCATCAACGCGTGGGACATGGCGCGCTTCGGCCTCCTCACGGCGCGCCGCGGCGTGTGGGGCGACAAGCGCATCCTCTCCGAGGAGTGGGTGCGGCTCTCGCTCACGCCCACCGGACCGCAGCCGACCTACGGCTACATGAACTGGTTCCTGAACACCGGCCGCAAGCGGATGCCCAACGTGCCGGAGAACGTCTACTGGCACGAAGGGAACGGCACCAACCTGATCTTCGTCGCGCCCGATCAGGATCTGGTGGTCGTGGTGCGGTGGATTGCCGGCGGCGCGATGGACGAGTTCTTTGCCAAGGTGATCGCTGCCGCGCGCTAACCCTTTTATTGGCAATATCTTACTTGCTTGCGCTGGTCTCGTAAACTGAATGTGACATGGCTAGTTCGTTCAGTTTAGTATGTAAACTGAACTAAGCATCTTGAATAAGTTCAAAATAACATGTAAACTGAACGACCAGCGAAACTGGAGTTCAGCGTGCCTGGCACCTACATCGACACCGTTTGGAGGCACGATCCGGCAGCGAATGCCCCGCCCCGCTTTCGAAGGGCGTGCCGGTATCGGTCGTTCCTCCCGACCCGGCTCGCTGATCTGACGATCTCGCTCGACGCCGAAACGGCAGGCGCCGTGTCCGATGCAGAATCCGCGATCGCCGCGCTGAACGCCCGCGCATACCCCGCCCTCGCCCCGTTCGCACGACTGCTGCTCCGCACGGAGTCGATCGCTTCTTCGAAAGTCGAAGGGCTCCAGATCGGCGCCCGCGAGCTCGCCCGCGCCGAGGCCAAGGCCGAAGGGGGACGCCGGATCGGTAGCAACTCGCTGGCGATCCTTGGGAACATCGATGCGATGGAGCTGGCAATTGACCGCGCGGCGACCGCGACGACCTTCGGGCTCTCGGAAATCCGCGAAGTGCACACGCGTCTGATGGACTCGTCACCTTCGCCACGCATTGCCGGGTCGATACGCCGCGTGCAGAACTGGATCGGCGGCAACAACTACAATCCGTGCGGTGCCGACTTCGTCCCGCCGCCGCCGGAACGGCTGGCGACGCTGCTGGACGATCTGTGCGTTAGCATCAACGACGCCACGCTCCCTCCGGTGGTGCAGGCGGCGCTGATCCACGCGCAGTTCGAGACCATCCATCCGTTCCTCGACGGAAACGGTCGCACGGGCCGCGCGCTCATCCACGTGGTCTTCCGTCGACGCGGCCTGACGCCGGCCTACGTGCCCCCAGTGTCGGTCATTCTCGCCGGGCATCGGGATCGCTACATCACGGGACTCACCGGATTCCGCGGCGACGATCTCGCAGCGTGGATACGCCAATTCGCCGACGCGTGCACGGCGTCGGCGCAGTTGGCAAGCGCCTATGTGGCGTCGGTCAGCCGGCTCACCGACCAGTGGCGCCGTCGTCTGGCGGCGCACCCTGACGCCCCGCGCGCCGGGGCCGCCGCGTGGGCTCTCGTCGACATACTGCCGGCCCACCCGACAATCACGGGACCGGTGGCGATCGCCGCGACGGGACGCGCGCGCGCGGCCGTGTACCAGGGCCTCGATCAGCTCGAGCGTGCCGGCATCATGACCATGCTCGCAAGAACGCCGCGGAACAGAATCTGGGAGTCGGCGGAACTGCTGGAGCTCATCGAGGGGCTGGAAGCGGGCCGCCTCCCAGTCATCCGGCGATGACGTGCCGACGTCATTGTGTTCCAACATGAACCTGTAGGGACACAACGATGTCAGCCAGAAGCGTCACCGATACTGACCATGGAATTGCAAAGTCGGCTGGCGACCAGAGTCTAAGAGGTAAGCTGAGGGGACAATAATCTCGGTTCGCCTCGCGATGGGAGCAAAGCTCCGATCCGGGAGTCTGAGCGACTCGACGTTGGCGAGGGGTGGTAAGCTCCCCCCACGAGGCAGTGGCGTTAATGACTCGGCGATCGTCGCTCGTCTCGCCCGCGTTACTCGACCCGCGGTCTGCCTCGCGAGGGAGCTTACCCTCCACCTTCGCTTTTCAATGTGGGGCTGTACCAGGCGTCGCAGCACTATCACCTGCCCCATCCTATTCGGTGCGCGGTCCCTCGGATTGGCAAGCGGGCGGCGCTAGAGGTCGCCGGCACCGCCCGCTGGCGGCGCGGCCATCAGGTCCTCCAGCAGGCGTGCGAGCGATTCGGCGTTGAACGGCTTCTGAAGGTAGAGCAGCACCGGCGCCGCGAGACTCGATGCCGACGCGACGGGCGGCGGGTTTCCGGACATGACGGCCACGCGCACGGCGGGATGGCGCTCGCGTACCCGCCTTACGAACTCGTAGCCATTGACGTCCGGCAACTCGATATCGGAGAGGATAAGATCCGGGGGCCGAACTTGGGCGTCGGTGATGGCAAGTCCCTCCGCGGCTGTCGGCACCAGCGTCGGAATACAGCCAAGACGCTCCAGGAGACGACGCAGCAGGTTGCGCATGAACGCCTCATCGTCCACCACCAGCACCGTGCACCCTCGTAATGTTGCCGATGTCATCGCGGGTCCCCGTTCCGCTAGAACGTCCCTGCGAGCATGCCGCGCGGCGGTACGGCAGTCAAGCGAATCCGAGCGCGCGAGGTTCTCGCGCGTCCCACTCAATCCCGAAGGTCAAGGACCTCCCGCACGCGTCGACCAAGCCGCCCCGCCGTGAACGGCTTTTGAAGGAAGTTCGCACGATCCACCGCGCTCGCCGCCTCCGCGGTAAACGCCTCGCTGTAACCGGAGATGAACAAGACGCGGATGCCCGGATACAGCTCCGCGACCACGTCTGCCAATTCGTGACCACCCATGCCCGGGAGCATCACATCAGTGAGCAGCAAATGCACGGGCGAGCGATCGCTTATGATCCAACGGAGCGCATCGGATGCGTCGGCGAAGGCGCGGACCTGATACCCATAGCCGACGAGCACATCGTGTAGAATCGCGCGCACCTCATTGTCGTCCTCGACGACCATCACCGTCTCCGTGCCGCGTGGCGCTGCGCTGGCCGACGAAGCCGCTTCGGTGATGGCCTCGGCACTCGCCCGTGGGAAGTAGACCCGGAACGTCGTGCCGCGACCGGGCGTGGACTCCACGTTGATCCACCCCCCGCACGCGGTCACGATACCGTGCACGGTCGAGAGGCCGAGCCCCGTACCGCGGCCCCGCGCCTTCGTCGTGAAGAACGGTTCGAACAGCCGCGCACGTGTGGCGTCGTCGATGCCCGTCCCCGTGTCGCTCACCTCGAGGACCACGAGGTGCTGAGCATCGGACTCAGCCGCACCCTCGTCATCCTGCCACGCGTCGACGTGCAGGTGCGTCTCCATGCGCAGAGTGCCCCCGCTGGGCATGGCATCGCGCGCGTTCACCGCGAGGTTGACGATCACCTGTTCCACCTGTGTCGAATCGGCAAGAATACGGTCCGGCTGCGCGTCGGCGGCGATGGTCAGCGTGATGTTCTCGGGAAGCAGGCGCCGGAGCAACTTCCCCATGCCCGTCACGCGCTCGTTGAGGGACAGGTCCTGCGGCTGCACGGCTTGTCGGCGGCTGAAGATCAGCAGCTGGCGGGTCAGGGCCGCAGCGCTGTCTCCAGCCTGCCGAATCGCGTCGAGTTGTTCGCGCTGGTCTTCACTCAGCGTCTCGTCCTGCAGGAGCAGTCCCGAGTAACTGAGGATGATGGTCAAAATGTTGTTGAAATCGTGTGCAATCCCGCCGGCGAGGTTTCCCACCGCCTCGAGTTTCTCCGCCTGATGCAGCCGTTCCTCCGTGGCTGCCGTGTCCGTGATGTCTTCGGCCGTGCCGACCACGCGGCAGATCACGCCCGTCGCATCTCGGACGGGATAGGTCCGTGCGCGCAGCAGCCGCACCATGCCATCCGGCCTCCGTATTCGGAACGTGACGGACGTCGCTTGGCCGCGAGCATTCGCCGCCTGGCTCGCCAGCACGCGGTCGCGATCTTCCTCCAACACCGGGTCCGACCAGGAAGCGCGGTCGTGCCCCGCAGCAATCGGCTGACCAGCGATCGTCGCCCATCCGGGGCTTACGTAGAGCGGACGACCGGACGGCAGTTCTAACGAGAAAAACGCCTCCTGAATGTGCTCCGCCATCTCCCGCAGCCGTGTTTCGCTGTCCTGCAGCTCGGCGATCGCCCGTTGGCGTTCGGAGAGCAAGGACGCCGTCAGGAGCGTCGAGATGCTCACCAGCACGAGAAAGGCGCTCATGGAGATCACCTGCACATCATGATGCGCGCCTGGCGGAGCGAAGTTCTGCACATGGTACGCACCGAACCCTGTCGCCACCGCGTAGACGATGAACACGCCAGCCGCCGCGCCGGCGGGACCACTCCGAACGGCCAGCACCATCAGCAACGGCAGCAGCAGAAACGCGGGGTGCCAGATGCCGAGGTCGGGCGACACGTACAGGAGGAGCGCCGTGAGCCCTCCGAAGAGCACGAGCGAGACGACCAGCTCCGTGACGCGCGCTGCGGTCAGCTGCGCCCGTGACCTCAGCGCCTCGTAGCCGGTGACGAGCAGGGGCGCCACCATGAGCATGCCCATGCCGTCGCCGATCCACCAATGCAGCCAGTTCTGCAGCAGGGCGCTATACTCGCCCCGCGCGAGCACCAATGCGCCGGCCAGCGCGGTGGCTCCATTGGCGACAACGATCGCCAAGCCGAAAAAGCCGAGGACGTCGCGTACCGTTCCGAACGTCAGTCGGTCGCGCACGTGACGCCGGACGAGCCAGGCCGCGAACAGGGATTCGACGCCGTTCACGGCGGCGCCGGCGAAGCCCCACCAGTACATGCCGACGCGTTGCAGATCGGCGCCGAGGTTCCCGAGTAGGGCGCCACTAAGTGCATAGACCCAGAGCGACCGATCCAGCAGCAGCAGGAGACCGAGCAGGAGACCGCTCGGCAGCCAAACGACCACAACTTCCGACGGCCGCGCCGCATGCGCGTAACTGAGGAGGGCCAGGAGATAGTAGAGCAGCGCGATACCAGACGCGGTCACCAATCTTCCGAGGAAGACTGATTGCCAGACGCCACCTGGCGAAACTGCCGCCATACGTCGGAACACGGCTACCTTCCTTATGGTCTGTACCCCGTTTCGCGGCGAATCTCGGGCTTAGCGCATAGCCTCTGTTTCTTCGGCGACCGTGGCCAAGGTGTCAAGGGACTGCCGGCATTGTGAGGGGGACTGGTAGCCGAGCGCCGAGTGCGGCGCGACGGCGCTGTAATCGGCGATCCGCGCCGCGAGCCGGTCGAGCACCGCAGCGGCGGTCGAGAGATCCGCACCGGTAATCTAATCGCGGCCCAGCGTGTTCACGAAGGCCTCCGACAATCCGTTCGACTGCGGGCTCGCGGCCGGCGGGATGATCGGCACCAGATGCAGCCGCTGGACACGCCGTGGTAGCGAGGACTTCTTCCGACCTCGTCCCGCGCGGCCGGGAGAGTTTCGAGCTCCATGGCCCTCTTGCCGAGCGCTCGCTCGAGGTCCCCGATGCGCTGCGCTGCCGTCCGCAACGCGCTGGCCGGCACTATTGTCTCCCAGGATCAAGTACGGGCCAAGCCAACAGAGCGTGCTATTCCACCGTAACGCTCTTCGCCAGGTTCCGCGGCTGGTCCACGTTCGCCCCGCGCTTCACGGCGATGTAGTACGCCAGCAGCTGCAGCGGGATGGACGCCAGCACCGGCATCAGCAGGTCCACCGTCTCGGGAATGCGAAACTCGTAGTTCAGCAGGCCCGCGAGCGCCGGCTCGTCGCGCGACGTCACCGCGATCACGGTGCCCTTGCGCGCCTTCACCTCCTGCACGTTCGACACGACCTTGTCGAAGACGGCATCGTGCGGCGCCACGAAGACGACGGGCATCATCTCGTCGATGAGCGCGATGGGGCCGTGCTTCATCTCCGCCGCCGGATAGCCCTCGGCGTGGATGTACGAGATCTCCTTGAGCTTGAGCGCCCCCTCCAGCGCCACCGGAAAGTTCACGCCGCGTCCGAGGTAGAGCACGTTGGGCGCGCGCTTGAACTCCTCGGCGATGTGCTCGATTTGCTCGGCGCGCTCGAGGACCTCCCGCACCTGCCCGGGAAGCGCCGCCAGCGCCTTGGCGAACTCGATGCCGCGCGTCACGCTGAGCCCGCGCTTGCGCGCCAGCTTGAGCGTGAACAGCGCCAGCGCGACCACCTGGCTGGTGAAGTCCTTGGTCGAGGCGACGCCAATCTCCGGGCCGGCGTGCAGGTAGATGCCGCCATCGTCCTCGCGCGCGATGGTGGATCCCACCACGTTGACGAGCCCGAGGGTGCGCGCCCCGCGCCGCTTGGCCTCGCGCATTGCGGCGAGCGTGTCGGCCGTCTCCCCCGACTGCGAGATGACGATGCACAGCGTCCGGTCGGTGACGATCGGGTTGCGGTAGCGGAACTCCGACGCGTACTCGACCTCCACCGGGATGCGGCAGAGCTCCTCGATCATCATCTCGCCGATCAGCGCCGAGTGCCACGACGTACCGCAGGCGGTGATGATGATGTTGTCGATCGCCATCAGCTGCTCGTGCGACAGGTTCAGTCCGCCAAGCTTGGACGTGCCGTCCTCGACGATCAGCCGGCCGCGCATCGTGTTCTCCACGGTCTGCGGCTGCTCGAAGATCTCCTTGAGCATGAAGTGCGCAAATCCGCCGCGCTCGATGGCGCTCAGGTCCCAGTCGATCTTCTCCACCTGGCGCGACGTCGGGGCGGCGTCACGGTCGAGCACGCGATAGCCGCCCGCCTCGACGACGGCGACGTCGCCGTCGTCCAGGTAGACCACCTGCCGCGTGTGCGCGAGGATCGCCGACGCGTCCGACGCGAGGAAGTGCTCCCCGTCGCCGATGCCGATGAGCAGCGGGCTGCCCTTGCGGGCGGCGACGATCTTGCCCGGATCGCGGCTGCTCACGATGGCGAGCCCGTACGTCCCCTCGACCTCGCGCAGGGCGTTGATGACCGCATCCTCGAGCGATCCCTCGAACAGTTCCTGCACCAGGTGCGCCATCACCTCGGTGTCGGTGTCGCTGCGGAACTCGTACCCCTTCCCCTGCAGCACCGCGCGGAGGGCGTTGGCGTTCTCGATGATGCCGTTGTGCACCACCGCCACCGTGCCGTCGGCGCTGGCGTGCGGGTGCGCGTTGCGTTCCGTCGGCGGCCCGTGCGTGGCCCAGCGTGTGTGGCCGACGCCCACCGTGCCGTGCACGGGCGCAGCGGCGAGGGCGCTCTCCAGCCGCGCGATCTTGCCCGCGGCGCGGCAGGTGACCACGGCGCCGTCATTGGTGACGGCGACCCCCGCGGAGTCGTACCCGCGGTACTCCATCCGCCGAAGTCCCTCGAGGAGGAACGGAGTCGCCGGCCGGTTGCCGGCGTAGCCGATGATGCCGCACATGGGGGGCTCCTCTGCCTGGGATCAGTGCGCGAGCTGTGCCATCAGGTCCCGGGCGCGCTCCACGAGCGCGCGCGCCTCATCGGCGGTCCCGGCCTCCGCGATGACGCGCACGATGGGCTCCGTGCCCGACGGCCGGATATGCAGCCATCGCCCGGGCCAGCCGAGACGCATGCCATCCTGCGTGTCGGCGACGGCGTCGGGAAACGCGTCCCGCAGTGCAGCATACACCGCGTCCAGCGGGGCGGCCGGTCGGTCGAGCTTGTCCTTGATGATCGTGTACGACGGATAGCGCGCCACCACGCGGGACAGCGACTCCCCGGCGTTCACGAGCATCTGGAGGATGAGTGCCACGCCGAGCGGCGCGTCGCGACCCAGGTGCAGGTCAGGCAGGATGACGCCGCCGTTGCCCTCGCCGCCGACCACCGCTTTCTCTGCCCGCATCGCCAGCGCGACGTTCACCTCGCCCACGGGGGCGCGCACCACGACGGAGCCGTGGTCGATCGCCTGGTCGTCCACCACGAGGCTGGTGGAGAGGTTCGTCACCACCACGCCGCGGCGATGCTTGAGCACCACCCGCGACGCGAGGGCCAGCGTGTAATCCTCGCCAATCGCGCGTCCCTTCTCGTCCACGAGCGACAGCCGGTCCACGTCGGGATCGGTGGCGAAGCCGATGTCGGCGCGCGCGCGCTTCACCAGCGCGCTCAGCGGGCCGAGGTTCTCAGCCACCGGCTCCGGCGGGCGCGGAAAGCGGCCGTCGGCGTCGAGCTCGATAGCCTCGACATCACAGCCCAGCAGGTCGAGCAATCGCGGGATGACCAATCCGCCGGCGCCGCGGCAGGCGTCGTACGCCACGCGGAACTTCCGGGCCCGGATCGCCTCGACGTCGATCATCGGCAGGGCGAGCACCGCATCGAGGTGTCGCGCGATCGCCTCGCCGTCGAACCGGGTCACTCCTAGCTTGTCGTACGTGGCGTACGGGATGTCATCGATCAGCGCGCGCATCGCCGCATTGTCGGCCGCGTTGAGGAACAGGCCGTCGTGCCCGATGAACTTGAGCGCGTTCCACTCTATGGGATTGTGGCTCGCGGTGATGTTGAGGCCGCCGGCGGCATGATGATGCTCCACCGCCAACTGCAGCGTGGGCGTCGTCGTGATGCCGAGATCAATGACGTCGGCACCAACCGACTCGAGCGTGGCGCGCGCCACCTGGTGGAAGAGCGGCCCCGAGACGCGGGAGTCGCGGCCCAGTACCACGGCCGTCCCCCGCTTCTGTTGCAGGGCCCACGCGCCGAAGGCCGCGGTGTAACGCGCCACGACCTCAGGGGAAAGTCCAAAGCCAACCCGTCCCCGAATGCCGGAGACGGAGATCATGAGGTTGCTGGGCGCGGTCATGCACCAAAGGTGAAGACGGGAGACGAGAGACGGTAGACGGGGGATTGAACCCATCGCAATATTCGCGTCGCCACCGACTTGCTAGGGTGCCATCTCCCGTCTTCCGTCTTCCGTCTCCCGTCTGTCCTTGTCGAACCCCCTCGCCCTTCTCCCCATCGCCCTCGCCGCCGCCAAGGGCCGCATCGACGGCACTCCGGCCGCCGGCGCGGTCGCCGCCGGCTTCACGCTCCTCCAGCGTTCCGCGGCTCTGGTGCGCGCGCTGGCGGGGCGCCGGAGCGCGATCCTGCTCCCGCCGTCCGCCGCGGTGCTCACGGCCCTCGCCGCCAGCGATGGCCGGGGGGCGGTGCTGCTGCCGGTGCTCGCACCCGGCGACGCGCTGACGGCGATGCTCGACGACGGGGACGTGGGCGCGGTCTTCACAACCGCCGCGCTGGCGCCTCAGCTCCCTCCGGGCGATCGCGCGGTCGTCCTGCTGGACGGCGCTCCGCGGCGCGCGACGGTGCGCGCGCGCGAAACCGAGACAACGATTGACCTGGGCTCGCATTTCGGGCTCGACCTCGAAGGCGAGGAGGACGAGGGGCGCGACGAGGAGTGCATCGTCCGCTACACACCCGCGGGGTCGGCTGCAGCGCTCCGAACGACGTTCACCCATCGCGACCTGTTCACGCTTGCGCGCTTTTCGGCGGACGCCACGTCACTGCGCGCCAGCGACCATGCGCTCGCCGTGATGCCCCTCCACGACGTGGAGGCCTTCGCGCTCTCGTTTGCCGGACCGCTGCTCGCCGGCGCGCGGGTCTCCACCATGGGGCGCTTCGACGCCGCCGACACGGCCCGCCTGATCCACGAGGACGGCGTTACGCATCTCGTGGCCGAGGCGACGATGTACGCGGCGATCGCGGACGCGCTCGAGCAGCGCGCCCCCGCCACCGCACCACTGGGTCTGCGCGCCTGCACGTGCGTCGGGGCAGCGCCTCCTGCGGCGCTGCCGCATCGCTGGCGCCAGCTGACCGGCGAGGCGCTACGCGTGGCGCGCGGCATCCAGGAGGCGCCGCACGCCTGACTCGTTGGCGGCGTGCCCAGCGGCTATCTTATCCGGCATCCATTTCGCTCTCTCCCCAGCTCCTGGAGCCGGCATGACGCGGGTGTTCGACGAAGATCTCAATGCGCGCTTTGCGACGCGGACCATTCACGCGGGCCAGCGCCCTGATCCGACGACCGGCGCCATCATGCCGCCGATCTACCAGACGTCCACCTACGTGCAGGACGCGCTCGGCGTCCACAAGGGCTACGAGTACGCGCGGGGCAAGAATCCCACGCGCGAGGCCCTCGAGCGCAACGTCGCGTCCCTTGAGGGCGGCCGGTACGGCTTCGCCTTCTCGAGCGGCATGGGCTGCCTCGACTCCATCATGAAGCTGTTCAGCGCCGGCGATCACATCGTCTCCGGCGAGAACGTGTACGGCGGAACCTTCCGCCTCTTCGACAAGGTCCTGCGCCGCATGGGCATGACCTTCACGTTCGTGGACACGCGCGACCCGCAGCGCATCGAGGACGCGATCACCGCTGCCACGAAGGCGGTGATCGTCGAGACGCCGACCAACCCGATGATGTGGATCACCGACCTCGCCGCCATCGGCGAAATCGCCAAGCGGCGCGGCATCCTGTTCATCGTGGACAACACGTTTGCGACGCCGGCCTTCCAGCGACCGCTGGAGTTCGGCGCGGACATCGTCTATCACTCGAGCACGAAGTACCTCAACGGGCACAGCGACGTCGTCGGCGGCATCGCAGTACTGTCGGATGACAGCCTGGCGGAGCGGCTGCAGTTCATCCTCAACGCCGCGGGCGCGGTGCCGGGACCGATGGACGCCTGGTTGACGCTGCGCGGCACCAAGACGCTCGCGCTCCGCATGAAGGCGCACGACGCCAACGGCAAGGCCGTCTCGGAATGGCTGGCCAACCGCTGGGGGGCTGAACGCGTCATCTTCCCCGGCCTTCCCACGCATCCGCAGCATGCGCTGGCCAAGAAGCAGATGTCGGGCTTCGGAGGCATGATCAGCGTCGAGATGGGGAGCCGGGAGAAGGCCGCCACGGTCCTCGGCCGCACCCACGTCTACGCGCTCGCCGAGTCGCTCGGCGGCGTCGAGAGTCTCATCAGCCACCCGGCGTCCATGACACACGCCTCGGTGCCCCCGGAACGGCGTGCCGAGATGGGCATCACCGACGGCCTGATCCGCCTTTCGACGGGGGTGGAGGACGCCCACGACCTGATCGCCGACCTCGAACAGGCCTTCAAGGGGCTGTAAGGCCGACACTTCGCATGGCGGGGACCCGTAGGGAGTGTTATTGGGTCCCGCCGTTCATCGAGGAGAGAACATGGCTAACCGCGTCATCCTGACCGACATCGCGCCAACGTCCTGGGAACACCCAGCCGACCGCGCCGCCCTCAACGCCCTGCGCGCCATCCCGGGTTTCGACTCCGTGGTGCGCAAGATCGCCGCCTTCTTCGGCGAACGGGGCCTGCGGCAGTTGTTCCTCGCCAACGCCGTGCGCGTCGGCCCGCGCCAGCGTCCCGACCTCGATGCGATGCTGAGCGAGATACTCGAGACGCTGGACTGGCCGCAGCGCCCCGAGCTCTACGTCACGCAATCGCCGCTGGTCAACGCGGCGGCGCTTGGCTTCGACAAGCCGTTCATCGTCATCAACTCGGCGACGCTGGAGCACCTCGAGCGCGAGGAGCAAAAGGTGCTCATCGCGCACGAAGTGGGGCACATCATGAGCGGGCACGTGCTCTACCGCACGGTCGCCACAATCCTCATGACCTTTGGTCTCGGCGCGCTTCCCTTCCTCGCCATCGCGGTCATCTTCCCGTTCCAGATGGCTTTCCTGGAGTGGTTCCGGAAGAGCGAGCTCTCGTCCGACCGCGCGTCGCTGCTCGCGGTGCAGGATCGCCGCACCGTGATGATGACGTTCCTGAAGGTCGCCGGCGGCCCGTCGCACGGGCACACCATCGACCTCGAGGCGTTCATGGAGCAGGCCGCCGAGTACGAGACGCAGGGCGACGCCTGGGACAAGGTGCTGCAGGTGCTCAACACCGCCTTCCGCGAGCACCCGTTCAACACCGTGCGCGCCGGCGAGCTGCAGCGCTACATCGACGCCGGACGCTACGACAAGATCATTGCCGGCGAGTATGACCGGCGCAGCGACGTGCGTCCGACGGCGCAGGAAGTCGGCGCCGATTTCCGCGCCGCCGGTGAGTACTACGGTGACCAGGCGAAGGCGGCGGCGGCCAAGGCGGGGGAGATTCTCGGCCGCGCCAAGGACGCCTTTACCGACGCGTTCAAGACCGGCTCACGATGAAGGTCCTGATTGTCGGCGGCGGCGGCCGCGAGCACGCGCTGGCGTGGAAGCTTCTGCAGGATGATCCGCGCATCGAGCTCGTCGCCGCCCCCGGCAATCCCGGTATCGCCGCGCTCGGCCGCTGCGAGCCGGTCTCCGCGACCGATGTGCCGGCGCTGTGTTCACTCGCCCAGCGCGAGCAGGCCGGCCTCGTCGTCGTCGGTCCCGAAGCCCCGCTCGAACTGGGTCTCGTGGATGCGCTGCGTGCGCTTGGCATTCCCGCGTTCGGGCCGACCAAGGCGGCGGCCGCCATCGAGACGTCCAAGCGATTCGCCAAGGAGCTGATGCTCGCCGCTGGCGTCCCCACGGCCATGGCGCGCGCCTTCACGGACGCGGCCGCCGCCAAGGCCGAGGTGCGCCGGCTCGGCGCGCCGGTCGTGGTCAAGGCATCGGGCATCGCGGCCGGCAAGGGCGTGATCGTCGCGATGACGCTGGAAGAAGCCGAGGCCGCCGTGGACGCGATGCTCGTGGACAACGCGTTCGGTACGGCGGGCGCCGAGGTGCTGGTCGAGGAGTTCATGTCCGGCGAGGAACTGTCGATCTTTGGCCTGACGGACGGCACGCACGTGCTGCCGATGACCGCCGCGCAGGACCACAAGCGCATTGGAGACGGCGACACCGGGCCGAATACCGGGGGAATGGGGGCCTACGCCCCGGTGTCCATCGCGCCGCAGGCGCTGATGGATGAGACGGTGGCGCGCGTCTTCACCCCGACGCTGCGCGCGATGCGCGACGCAGGGTGCCCGTTCACCGGACTGCTCTACGCGGGCCTGATGCTGACGCCCCGCGGCATCAAGGTCGTCGAATTCAACTGTCGGTTCGGCGACCCCGAAACGCAGGCGATCCTGCCGCTGCTCGAGTCGTCGCTGCTCGCCCCGATGCTCGCCATCGCGCGCGGCGAGTCGCTTGCCGGCTCCGCCCCGCTGCACTGGAAGCCGCGCGCCGCCATCACCACGGTGCTGGCTGCCGCGGGCTATCCGGGCACCGTCCGCAGCGGCGACGTCATCTCCGTGCCGCCCACTCCACGCGACGTACTCGTTTTCCATGCCGGGACGAAGCGTGACGCCGAGGGCATGCTGCGCACGGCGGGCGGCCGCGTGCTGGCCGTCACCGCGCTCGCGGCGACGCTCGCCGACGCACGCGAGGCGAGCGCGAGCTTCGCGGCACAGGTGCAGTTCGACGGCAAGCAGTACCGGCGCGACATCGGCTGGCGCGAACTCGCCCGTCGTGCCCGAGCTTCCTGAAACCGAGACGATCGCCCGCGACCTGCACGCGGCGATCGCCGGTTCCGTCATAACCGACGTCGAGGTGCTGCGCCGCGACGTCCTGCGCGGTGTCGCCGCGGCTCGCCTGCGGCAGTCACTGGTCAACCGGACCGTCTCGCGTTCATGGCGGCGGGCGAAGAGCGTGGTCCTCTCGCTCGACCACGACGCGCACCTGGTCGTGACGCCCCGCTTCACGGGCGCGCTGATCCTAGGTGCGCCGGCGACCGGCGACGCGTACGCCTGCGTGCGGCTGGCCCTCAGTGACGGACGCGAGCTGCGCTACACCGATGTGCGCCGGCTCGGCACGGTTGCCTTCCTGACGCCCGACGCGTTTGCCCTGTGGAGCGCAGCCCTTGGCCCGGAACCGCTTGACGCCGACTTCACCGTCGAGCGATTTTCGGGTTGTCTTCGGGGCTCCAAACGGACCGTCAAAGCGGTGCTCATGGATCAGTCACGGCTGGCTGGCGTCGGCAACATCTACGCGAACGAAGCGCTCTGGCGCGCGGGCATCCGCCCGTCGCGGCGGGCGTCGTCGCTGACGCACCGCGAGCGCGAGACGCTTCATGCCGAGCTGACCGCCGTGCTCCGCGCTGCCGTGGCGGCGCGCGGCACGTCGTTCCGCGACTATCGCGACGCCTTCGGCGCACGCGGCGGCTTCGCGTCGCAGCTGCAGGCCTACGGCCGCGGCGGCCAGCCCTGCGCGCGCTGCGGCGCGCCCCTCAAGTCGAGCCACGCGATCGACGGCCGCGCGACCGTCTGGTGCGCGGGGTGCCAGCGGTGAGCCGGAGGCGACAGCGTCCGTCGTTCATTCCAACCGCCGCGGAGGCGGGCGCGCACGCCGCCGCAATGCTCGCGCGGGTGAAGGGTGAGGCGCGCGACCTGCCCGGAGTCTACGAGATGCGCTCCGCCGACGGCGAGATCATCTACGTGGGCAAGTCCAAGGAGCTCCGCACGAGGCTGCTCAGCTACTTCCGCGCCGTCTACCCCGCCGACAAGGGAGCGCGCATCCTGCGCGAGGCGGCGGAGATCCAGTGGGAGTACGTTCCGTCGGAGTTCGCGTCGCTGCTCGAGGAGCTGCAGCGCATCAAGCGCTACCGGCCGCGCCACAACGTGGCCGGCAAGCGCGACGCGCGGCACTTCGCCTTCATTCGCGTGGCGCGGGGCGCCGCCGAGTCGTTCCGCGTGGTGCGCGGCGCGGGCAACGATGAGGGCGGCGTCTTCTTGGGGCCGTTCCACGGCGCGGTGCAGCTGCAGGAGGCCCTCCGCGAGCTCAACGATGCGCTCGGCCTCGTGGACTGCGCGCTCGACCAGCCCATGCACTTCGCGGACCAGGCCGAGCTCTTCCCCGCCCCGCACACCCCGGGGTGCATCCGGCACGAGATCGGCAAGTGCCTCGGCCCGTGCGTGGCCGCGGTGCGGCGCGACGAGTACGCGGCGCGGTTCGCGCTGGCGCGCGCGTTCCTCGAGGGCGCCAACGACGTGCCGGTGACCGCGCTGCGCCATGCCATGGAGCAGGCGAGCGACGAGCTCGCCTTCGAACGGGCTGCGAACCTGCGCGACAAGATCACGCGGCTCGAGTCGCTGCGCGCGCAGTTTGCGCGGCTGCGGTTCGCAGTGGAGTCGCTGTCGTTCGTGTACACGCCGGCCGCGTCGCACGGCGACGAGGTGAGTTACGTCATCCGGCGCGGGCGCGTGCGAGCCGTTCTTCCCACGCCACGCTCTGCCGACGAGCGGCGCGCGTTCGACGGCAAGGTCGCCAGCATCTTCTCGCCCGTCGAACGGACGGACGGCACCGTGCCGTCGCACGAGATTGACGAGCTGCTGCTCGTCTCCAGCTGGTTCACGCGCTTCCCCAAGGAATTCGAGCGCACCGCAGCGTTTTCGCCGGCGCTATCGACGCGAAGCGCATAGCGGGACAGATTTTACGGATGTTCTCTGGCGACGAGATGGCGGCGCTGTGCACGGCGATGGGCGTCACACACGTCGTCTCGGTTGCCGACAGCACCATCGGCCCTTGGCACCCCGCCATTGAGCGAACCGAGGGCCTGCGGCTCGTCCGCGTCTGCCGCGAGGGCGAGGCGTGGGCGGTCGCCGGCGGGCTTTACCTTGGCGGTGCGACACCGCTGGTCATGATCCAGTGCACCGGCCTCTTCGAGTCAGGCGACGCGCTGCGCAACATCCTGCACGACTGGCAGATGCCGATCTTCTCCATCATCGGCTACCGCAGCTACCTCAACCAGACCACGCTCCCCGGCGACACGTGCCTGGTGTTCACCGAACCGGTGCTCGATGCGTGGCGCATCGACTATCGCCTCATCACCACGCCGGCACAGCGCGACGAGATTCTCGCGCATTACATCGCCTGTCGCGACGCATCCAGGCCCGGCGCCGCGCTGATCGCCGAGGGCAAGGCATGAGCGGGACCGCGGAACGCATGTCGCAGATGGAGGCGCTGCGCGCGCTGCACGGCGCCCGTCGCACCAGTGACGTGGTCATCACCAGCATGGGCGCCGCGCGTGACTGGATGGTGCTTGGCGCGGGGCCGCTCGACCTCCCGCTGGTGCCGTCGAGCATGGGAACGGCACCGGCCATCGGACTCGGCATCGCGCTCGCCCAGCCGGAGCGCCGCGTGATCGTCGTCAACGGCGACGGCGCGATGCTGATGAACCTCGGGTCGCTCGTGACGATCACGGCGGCTGCGCCCGCGAACCTCACGCTCATCCTCGCGGACAACGGGGTCTACGAGGTCACCGGCGCGCAGCCCACACCCGGCTCACCCGGCGCACGCACCGACGGTGCGCACGTGGACTTCGTGGGGATGGCGCGCGCCGCCGGCTTTCGGTCGCTGCATCACTTCTCCACGCTGGCCGAGTGGGAGCAGCATCTGCAGCTGATTCGCGACGCAACGGGTCCAACATTCGTCCTGCTCGACGTTGCCCGGGTGCCTGGGGCCGTCGGGCCGAGGTCGCCCGGGCCGGCGCCGACGCGGGCGCGGGAGTTGCGGCGTGCCCTCACGTCTCGCACCAGCTAGGAAACGGCCGACAACCCCGCTGATGCAGTCCGCGGTGCCCATGGCAACCTTGACGCCGCGCACGGTGCCCAAGTTGCGGACCCATGCCCCGTGAGGCCGACTGCCATGCACCGCCGATTCGTCTTTCCCGTTGTCGCACTGGCCGTCGCGTACGCACGCACCAGTCACGCCCAGGACATCAGCCGCGCGCTCGACATCGAGCGCGCCATCCGCGCCAGTGCACCGCGCGTCTCGTGGCCCGGCTTCAACCCGATGGCGATTCCACTCGCCATCTACGACGGCGAATCCACCGTGCTGATCCGGCATCCATCGCCCCCGGCCGGTTTCCGGCCCGCATCGATCGACACCGCCGTGATGGTGATGAACGGCCGCCACGCGGCGGTGACGGCGAACTCGAGCGCCGTCATCGGCGGCCGGATGACCGCAACGATTATGGTCGATGGCCGGCACGCGGCCGCGTCGACCGCGGCGCTGGCCGCCGTCGCGGTGCACGAGATGTTCCATGTCTTCCAGCGGGAGCGCCACAAGGGGTGGGTGGGAAACGAGGGAGACCTGTTGACGTACCCGGTGCATGATGCGCGCCGCCTCGCGATGCGCCGCCTCGAGACCGATGCGCTGCGCCGCGCGCAAGGCGCCGATGCGGCCGAGGTGGCCGCCTGCTGGGCGCGCGCGTACCTGGCGTTGCGGAGCGCGCGCTATGCGGGCCTCGACACCGCTTTCATACGGTACGAACGGCTGACTGAACTCAACGAGGGGCTCGCGAACTACGTGCAGGCGGCCGCGGCCGAGGAGCCCCGCGCGGTCTTTCCGGTCGCCGAGTTCCCGCCTGCGGCCGTTCGTCTACGCATCTACACCACCGGCCCCGCCATCGCGCGTCTGCTCGACCGATTCGCCCCGCACTGGAAGGAGGCGCTCGAAGGCAATGACGCTCAGTCGCTGGATGGAATGCTCCGTGAGGCACTGCCGGCACCGCCGGCACCGCCGGCCACATGCGGCCATTCCCGCGAGGAGCGCGATGCCGCCCGCCAGAGGGCCGAGGCGGACTCCGCGGCGATCGTCTCCGGGCGCACGGAACGGCGCGCGGCATTCGACGCGCTCCCTGGCTGGCGCCTCGTAGTACGGACGGCCGACAACCAGCCGCTCTGGCCGCAGGGCTTCGACCCGCTAAATGTCGAGCACGTTGCGGGTGGCATGCTACACACCCGCTACCTCAAGCTCGGCGGCGACGCGGGATCAGTCGAAGTGCTCGACGAAGCCGGCGTCAGCATCGAAGCCGTTACAGTTGCGGCTGGCGCGCACCCCCTCTTCAACGGCGTGCGGGAGCTCACCGTTGTCGGCTTCCAGGCCCCCGAACTGCGCGACTCCGCGGGCGTCGCCACCATCAACGCGCGCGGCCTGAAGCTGTCGCTGCGCGGCGCCGTCGTACGGCAGGTCGGCCAGACACTCGAGGTCTCGCTCGCGCCGCGTCCGCAATAGCCAGTTCGGCTCAGTCGGGCAGGTCTACGATCGTCACTTCGGCGCTCCCGTCCTTGATGGCGAGCCGCGCCACGCTCGGATGCAGGTCGAAGCGACGCGGTCCCGCGGCCCCCGGGTTCACGACCAGCACGCCCGCCACACGCTCCACCTTCTGCACGTGCGTGTGTCCGTGCACGATGACGTCGAAGCCGGGGTAGGCCGCCATCAGGCGCTCCGCCGTGGGCCGGCCGACTTCGTGGCCGTGCGACACGTGGATGCGGACACCCTCCGCCTCGACGACGCGTTCCTGCGCGAGCGCCGAATCCCACGGGGCATCGCAGTTGCCGCAGACCGCCTGCACGGGCGCGATGAGCGCGAGTTCGTCGAGGATCGTGTCGCCGCACACGTCACCCGCATGCAGGATCAGCGAGACGCCGGCCAGCGCTTCGTGCACCTGCGGGCGGAGCAGACCGTGCGTGTCGGAGATGAGTCCGATCTCGATCATGCCAGCACGCGGCGCGACACGCCGCTGAAGACGTACAGCGCCACGGCCACGGTGATGATCTCCGCCCCGAGCATGCCCGTCATGCCCCACGCGTCGTGCGCCCAGCCCGCCCCCTTCACGAGGCCGAGGGATCCGAGCGTGTTGAAGGCGATGAACAGGCTCACCTTGGTGGACGCGGCGCCGCCCTTGGCCAGCGCGAGCGCCATGCCGGTGAGTGCCGCGGTGCAGGCGCCGAGCGTGGCCGTGTAGGTCGCCGTCAGGATGGCGAACGCCCACGGTTCGCGCGGCGAGTACAGGAGCAGCAGCGCGAGCATGCCCTGGGCCGCGCAGGCCCAGAAGTAGGCGCGGCGCGGTGGCAGCCGATCCTCGAACCATCCGCCGGCGAGCGTCCCGATGGTGATGGCGATGCCCGCGACGAGGCCGAGGACGAGCGACACGAAGTCGGGCCCGGCGTTCCACTCGCGCGCCACCGCGGAGAAGAGGAACTGGGCATTTCCCGTGCCGATCGGCAGGAAGGCGAGGAGCAGCGCGAGCCGGCCGTCGATCTTCGACAGCATGGCGCGCAGCTCACCCCACACCTCACGCGCGCGATCGCCGAGTCGTCCCTGGCCAACGGGCGGCGGCTCGCGCAGCGCCAGCAGCGGCAGGTTGCACGCCAGCACCACCGCGGCCAGCACCGCGCCGGCCATCCATGGCGACGGCAGGTGCCGCACGAGATAGAGCGCCGCACCGCCGCCGAGCGTCTGCCCCAGCATGTTCCCTGTCTGGTAGAAGCCCGCCGCGCGCCCGAGCATTGCCGGGTCGCAATTGTGCAGCAGCAGCCCTTGCAGCGAGAAGGCGATGAACGTGGCCGAGAGCGCGCCCGTGAGCACGAGCCCCGTGAGCACCGGGAGCGTCTTCGCGCTCATCGGGATCGTGCACATGCCGAAGAAGACGGCCGCACAGCAGGCGTTGGCGAGCACGTACCAGCGCTTCCGCGTCAACGTGAGGTCGCCCACGGGCGCCCACAGGAACTTGAACGCGGCCGGCGCAAACGCGATACCGACGATCGTCGCCGCCGCGCTCACCGGCAGCCCGGCGCGCGTCGCAAGCCAACCCAGCATCACCGCCGGCACGCCGACCATCAGGCCGTAGGGGAAGTAGAGGATGCCGAAGAGGCTGGGATGCGTCACGAGAAGACGATTGAGGATATGGACCTAGGATTGCGATCTAGGATCGCGAATCCGGATTGCGATGAGCGATTACCGTCAGCGTGAGTCGCACGAAGATGCCCCCCGCCAACACAAAGGGCCAGCGTCAGCTGGCCCACTCCTTATCCCCCGCACCCCGCACCACACCCTGTTCCCTGCCCCCGCACCACACCCTGTTCCCTGCCCCCGCACCACACCCTGTTCCCTGCCCCCCGCACCTATGGAGTTTCTCCCCACCTCGGCGCCAACCCATTCTCCACCCCAAGGTGATCCATCACCCGCGCCACGACGAAATCAACGAGTTCCTCGATCTTCGTCGGCTTGTTGTAGAATCCCGGAGATGCAGGCATCACCACGGCGCCGGCATGCGACACGCGCAGCATGTTCTCGAGATGGATGCTCGACAGCGGCGTCTCGCGCGTCACCAGCACGAGCGGACGTCGTTCCTTGAGCGTGACATCCGCCGCGCGTTCCACCAGCGACCGGCTCGTGCCCGCCGCGATGGCCGCCAGCGTCCCCATGGAGCACGGGCACACCACCATGGCGCTCGCCCGGTGCGAGCCGCTCGCCGGGCCGGCGCCGCGGTCGGTGTCATCGTACGCCGTCACCCAGCGGTCCCACGCCGCGCCGCCCACGTGCGCGCGCAGGCCCTCCACGGAGCCGAGTGACGTTTCCGTCTGGATCAGCCGCAGGCCGTGGCCGCTCACGATCAGCGACACCTTCCGCTCGGCCTGCACGAGCGCCTGCAACAGCCGCACGCCGTACGGCGCGCCGGAGGCGCCGGTGATCGCCATGACAATCGGGCGCATGTCGCTCATAGGAAGACTCGCTCGGCGAGCACGAAGAGGAAGAACGTGACGCTGAGGACGCCGTTCATGCCGAAGAAGGCGGCGTCGAGCTTGGAGAGATCGTCGGACGAGACCAGCGAGTGCTCCCATCCGAGGATGCCCGCCGCGACCACCACGCCGGCAAAGTAGAGCACGCTCGACCCCGACGCCACGCCCGCCGCAGCCAGCGCGGCGATGGTCACGGCGTGCAAAGCGCGCGCGATTCGCAGCGCCTTCGCGATGCCCATCGTCGCCGGCACCGAGTACAGCCCTTGCGAGCGATCAAACTCCGCGTCGGGCAGCGCATACAGGATGTCGAAGCCCGCGACCCAGCTCATCACGGCAAGCGCCAGCGCGGGGAGCAGCCACCACGGATCGCTCCATGCGCCCGTCACCGCGAGGTATCCGCCCGCCGGCGCGATGCCGAGGCCGAGCCCGAGGACGAGGTGCGCCCAGCGCGTGAACCGTTTGGTGTAGCTGTAGAGGAGCACCCAGGCCAGCGCGACGGGAGAGAGCGCCAGGCACAGGGGATTGATGCGCCACGCCGCGAAGATGAACACCAGCGACGCGACGAAGACGCTCGCCGCCGCCTCCGGCACGCTCATCGCTCCGCTCGGAATCTCGCGCATCGCGGTGCGCGGGTTCAGCGCGTCGTAGCGCCGGTCGGCGATGCGATTGAAGCCCATCGCGGCAAACCGCGCCGCCGTGAAGGCGACCACCACCCAGATCACCATCGCTGCCGTGACCGGGACGATCCAGCTCGCAAGCGTGACCCCCACCAGCGCGAACGGCAGTGCGAAGACGGTGTGCGGAAGCTTCACGAAGTTCACGTAGCGGACCAGCCGCGACGCGCCGCCGTAGGTCTGCCCCTCGCGCACCGCCGCGTTCACTTCGCCAGCCCCAACCGGGCCCACACGGCGTCCATCTTCGCCTTGGTCGCCGCATTCATCTCGATCACCGTCGGC
>CAYQCP010000007.1:0-86465 GCA_964416005.1 uncultured Gemmatimonas sp. | reverse complement strand
GGGAGCGGATGCCTCAACTTGATAGTGTTGCACTTGGTTATTGAACTCGCGGATCGAAATCCGGATTCCAAGTCCTCAATCGGTTTTCATGCCCCTTGCTCTCATCACCGGCGCCTCCGCCGGCATCGGCCGCACCTTCGCCGAGGCGCTGGCCCGGCGCGGCTACGACCTCATACTGGTTGCCCGCTCCACGGAGCGGATCGAGACGCTGGCGCGCGAACTCGCCGAGCGGCACCACGTGCGCGCCGAGGCTTGGACGGCCGACCTGGCCTCCGAGGACGGCCGCGAGGACGTGGCAGCACGCATCGCCGCCCTGCCCCGTCTCGACCTGTTGGTCAACAACGCCGGCTTCGCGACCACTGGCAAGCTGCAGAAGATCCCACTCGGCCCGCAGATGGACATGCTGCGGGTGCACATCCTGGCTCCCATGCGGCTGTGCCACGCGGCGCTGCCGCGGATGGTTGAGCACCGCGCCGGCGCGATCATCAACGTGAGTTCCATCGCCGGCTTCCTGTTCGGCCCCGGCAACGTCAACTACTCCGCCACCAAGGCCTACCTCACGTCGTTCTCCCTCGGGCTCGACACCGAGGTGCGGAGCGCCGGCGTGCGCGTGCAGGCGCTCTGTCCCGGCTTCACGCACACGGAGATCCACACGGAGATGCCGCACGTGAAGCAGCAGATTCCGCCGTGGATGTGGGGGAAGGCCGAGGAGGTTGTGGAGACCTCACTGCGGCAGCTCGAGCGCAACGGCCCCGTGATCTGCGTCCCGGGCCTTCTCAACAAGGTGTTGTGGCGGGTGCTGGTGATGATCCCCACCGGCCTGCGGAGCAGGCTGACGGTCAGGCGGAAGCGAGGGTCGGGGTAGCGGACGGCAGAGGGTAGAAGGTGGATGGTAGATCCAGGAAGGCGGGTGACGGAGGCTTTGGCCCCATCACCCGCCTTCTACCATCCACCATCCACCTTCTACCATCACTCTCCGCGCTAACGAATTCCTACTTCTTCAACGACGCCTCGCGCACGGCGCGGAACTCGTTGCCCGGCTTCCACTGCGGCCACGTCGGCGCGATCGCCACGCGATAGCCGATCTTGTAGTACAGCTGCGCGTCCTGCACCGCCCCCGAGATGTCCCAATCGGGCTTGATGTCGTCGGACGGCTTGTGGTAGTGGTTGGCCACGTACTCGGCGCGCTTCTGCATGCCGTACGTCGAGTCCTTGCCGACAAAGGTGATGCCTGAGCCCGGGTAGAACGCCGGCACGCCGACCTTGGCGAAGTTGAAGTGATCGGAGCGGTAGTAGTACCCCTTCTCCGGCTCGGCGTCGGGGACGAGCACGCGACTGCCCTGCTCTTCCGCCGCGGCGCGCGCGTAGTCGTCGAGGTCAGATGCGCCGTACCCCATCACGACGATGTCCGAGGTCTTTCCCCACGTGTTCAGGCCATCCATGTTGATGACCGCCACGGTCTTCTCGATCGGGTACAGCGGGTTCGTCGCGTAGTACTGCGATCCAAGGAGCCCCTGCTCCTCCGCCGTTACCGACAGGAAGAGGACCGACCGCTTCGGCGGCGCAAGCATGGCGAAGGCCTTGGCGATCGTCAGCAACCCGGCCACGCCGGTGGCGTTGTCCGACGCGCCGTTGTAGATCGAGTCGCCATTCACCTTGGCGCCGATCCCGAAGTAGTCCCAGTGGGCGTTGTAGATCACGTACTCGTTCTTCAGCGTCGAGTCGCTGCCCTCGACCTTGGCGATGAAGTTGCGCGAATCGATGGTGCGCATCTTGTTCCGCAGCGACACGCCCGCCGTGACGCCCAGCGGCACGGGCGCGAACTCCTTGGTGGCGGCCTTCGCCTTGAGCGAATCGAAGTCCTGCCCGGCCATCGCAAAGAGCGCCTTGGCCTGGTCGAGCGTGATCCACCCCTCGATGTCGCTGCGCCCCATGTTCTTGTCGGGCGTCACGAGGTCAAACTGCTCGGCGACCTTGCCCTGCACGACGGCGAACGGATACCCGGCCGGCCCCGTCTCGTGGACGATCAGGACGCCCGCCGCCTTGTGCTTCATCCCCTGATCGTACTTGTATGTCCAGCGGCCGTAGTAGGTCATGCGCTTGCCGCCGAACACCGCCGTGTCGGCGACAGGCGGGTCGTTGACGAGGACGACCATCGTCTTCCCGGTCAGGTCTACGCCCTTGAAGTCGTCCCAGCCAAACTCCGGCGCCTCGATGCCGTAGCCGACGAAGACGAGCGGCGAGTTGTTTAGCGCCGCCGATGGGCTCACATGCTTCGTCCACGCGACGAAGTCATCGCGCCACTTCAGCGACTGCCTGGCGCCGCCCTTGGCGAAGGTGAGCGTCGGGCTGTTCGTGACGGTGATGCCGACCAGCGGCACCTTCTGGGAGTACGTGCCGTCCGGGTTGCCCGGCTTCAGCCCCATCCCCGAGAACATCGCCTCGATATACGCGGCCGTCCGCTCCTCGCCGAGCGTCCCCGGCGCGCGGCCGAGCAGCGAGTCGTCCGCGAGCACGCGGATGTGGTGCATCATCATCGCCGTATCGATGGCGGCGATCCCGTCGCCCGGAATCTTCGCCTTGAACGGATCGGCTTCGCCGCCGCAGGCGACAGCCAGCGTCGCGGCGAGCACGAGTGAACGTCGAATGGAATTGATCAAAGGACACCTGCCTCTGTATTTGAGTATGCCTCGAGAGCTGCCACGTACTGCTACGCCCAACGTGGAGGGACTGCTGTAGCGGCCCTCCGCCCGCCATTTGCACCTGCCATCCACCGTCTACCGTCTACCGTCTGCCGTCTGCCGTCTGCCGTCTGCCTCACTGCATGATCGGCGCCGGCGAATTCTCCGTCAGGTATCCCCGACGCGGAATGAACCACGCCAAGGACCCCACCACCGCAACGGCAGTGAGAACGGCGAGCCAGCCAGGCAGCACTTGCGCCCGCCACAGCACGGCCGTCGCCGCGCCGAGCACGACCAGGCGCGAGGTCTCCAGCGGCGCCGCCCACCGCTCCGCCTCGAAGATCCCGCCGATGGACGTCAGCGAGATGGCCACGTAGAAGCCACCGGCCGCGAGCTGCGCCATCGGGATCGCGGTCGCTCCGGCGAGCAGGATGAACGTCGCGATCAGCGCGCACACGAAATGGAAAAGCCCATACACCGCCAGCGTCCCGGGGATCTTCGGGTCGTAGCGCTCGAACGTCTCCCGGCGAACTTCCTGCGGCACGACGCGCCCGCCGAGGCGCTCAGGGCGCCAGCCCGGCGGGCCGAAGACGTACATCCACCGCTCGCGCCACGACTCCGCCGTCCACGCGGACTTCAGGATGTCCCAGAAGACGTGCACGTTGGCCCAGAGCGGGTTCCAGCTCCGCAACGGGTGCGTCAGCCCATACACGGGCTCCTCCTCCTCGACGACGAACGTGCCGAAGAGACGGTCCCAGGTGATGAACACGCCCGCGTAGTTCTTGTCCTGGTACTTCGGGTTCACGCCGTGGTGCACGCGGTGGTGCGAGGGCGTGTTCAGGACATACTCGGCGACGCGGCCAAGTTTCCCCACGGCGCGTGTGTGGATCCAGAACTGGTACACGAGGTTGATCGCGTTGCACGCGACGAACAGCTGCCACGGCATGCCCAGCACGGCGAGCGGCGCGTAAAACACCCACGAGAACAGGCCGTGCAGCGAACTCTGCCGCAGGGCGACGGCAAGGTTGTACTCCTCGCTCGAGTGGTGCACCACGTGCCCCGCCCAGAGCACGTTGATCTCGTGCGCGTAGCGATGGCTGAAGTAGTAGGCGAGGTCCACGAGGACGAAGGCCGCGGCCCAGCTGAGGAACTCGGGGCCGCGCACGCCGAGCCAGGGGAAGCCGTCAGCGCCGTATAACGGCTGCCCAGAAGGCCAGGCGGGGAGGCCGAACCACCCCTGCAGCGTCCAGCGCTCGCCGATCCAGATGAAGATCCCGATCGAAAAGAGCTTGGTGAAGACCCCGCTGATCTGCGACAGGATGCCGCACGAGAGGTCGGAAATCGAATCGTTGAGGCGAAGCAGGTGTTTCCCCGACCACGCCGAGTAGGCAAGCTCCACCCCAATCAACACGAAGAAGAAGGGAATGGAGTAGAGGATGATGCCCACTGTTGTCTCTCTGTTGTTTCTCTTACTTAAAGGCGTTGAAGCCCGTCTCCGCCATGCCAATCACCAGCGAGTGTATGTCGTGCGTTCCCTCGTACGTGTACACGCTCTCGAGGTTGGCCATGTGGCGCATCGAGTGGTACTCGGCGAGGATGCCGTTGGCGCCGAGCAGGCGCCGCGCCTCGCGGGCGATGTCGGTGGCGACGTTCACGTTGTTGCGCTTGGCCAGGCTCACCTGCTGCGGCGTGAACGTCCCGGCGTCCTTCATGCGGCCAAGGTGCAGGGCGAGGAGCTGCCCCTTGACGATCTCCGTCAGCATGTCGGCGAGCCGCACCTGCTGGATCTGGAAGCCGCCGATAGGGCGGTCGAACATGATGCGCGTCTTCGAGTAGCTGAGCGCCTCCTCGTAGCAGGCCATCGCGGCGCCCATCGCGCCCCACGCGATACCGTAGCGCGCCTGGGTGAGGCACATCAGCGGGCTCTTCAGCCCGCCCGACTTCGGAAGGATGGCGTCGGCCGGCAGGTGCACGTCGCTCAGCACGAGCTCGCTCGTCATCGACGCGCGCAGCGAGAGCTTGCCCTTGGTCTCCTTGATCGTGTAGCCCGGCGTGCCGGTCGGCACGAGGAAGCCCCGCACGCTCGCGCCGTCGTCGTCCCCGTCCTCCGTCTTGGCCCAGACCACGCCCACGTGCGACAGCGAGCCGTTGGTGATCCACATCTTGGCGCCGTTCAGCACCCACGTGCCGTCCTTCTGCTTCCGCGCGCGCGTGATCATGCCGGCGGGATTCGAGCCGTAGTCCGGCTCGGTGAGTCCGAAGCAGCCGATCGCCTCGCCCGTCGCCATCTTCGGCAGCCAGTGACGCTTCTGCTCCTCGCTCCCGAACGTGAAGATCGGATACATCACCAGCGCGCCCTGCACCGAGGAGAACGAGCGAATGCCTGAGTCGCCGCGCTCGAGTTCCTGGTTGATGATGCCGTAGGCGACGTTGCTCAGGCCGGCACAGCCATACTCCTCCGGCAGGTTGGCGCCAAAGTACCCCAGCGCCCCCATCTCGGCGATAAGCTCGGTGGGAAAGCGGCCGTCGATGTAGCACTGGCCAATGATCGGCATGACCTTGGCGTCAACGAAGGCCCGCACCG
This sequence comes from uncultured Gemmatimonas sp., assembly GCA_964416005.1. Lineage (GTDB taxonomy): Bacteria > Gemmatimonadota > Gemmatimonadetes > Gemmatimonadales > Gemmatimonadaceae > PNKL01. The sequence continues at coordinate 81,200 of CAYQCP010000007.1, read as the reverse complement.
AGTCGCGAATGGCGCGTTCTTCCTCGGTGAGGGCGGCGTCGATGTTGTAGAGGTCGCCGGTGCGGGGCTTCAGCGACGGAGAACCGAGCAGCGAATCAGACATGGCGGGGCGGGTTTTTCGAGGGTCGGAAGACCCATAAATGTAACCAACCCCCCGGCTCTCCGTGGCAGAACCGCGACCTATCTGTCACCTGCCGTCCACCGTCTGCCGGCTGCGGTCGCCGTCTGCCGTCTGCCCCTACGCGTGCACCGCCTGCCCCTCCGCCTGTGGCCGCTCGAAGAGGATCGACACCGAGACCTTCACCATCAATGTGAAGAGCAGGAAGCCCACGCCGAACACTCCCGCCGCGACGCGCAGCTCGGTGGCGCTCGGCACGTACTCGTAGACCTGGCCCAACTGGTCGGGCGTGAAACCCGGGATGATCAGCGCGATGCCCTTCTCGATGTACACCGACGCGTAGATCAGCACGCACCCGATGTTCATCGTGATGATGTTCCGGCGCGTCTTCGGGATCAGGAAGAGGAAGAACGAGATTACCGCGAACGCGAGCGACATCCACGCGTAGAGCGCGATGGGCGACGCCTTCCCGTGCAGGCCGGCGAACAGGTACTGGTAGTGCACCAGGTGGTGCGTGTTCGAGTAGTACTCCTTGAAGACCTCGGCGCCGAACAGGAACAGGTTGAAGCCCATGGCATAGGCCATCAGCTCGGCCACCTTGTGAATGGCCTCGTCCTTGATTTCGAACGCCGACACCTTTCGCAGGATCTGGAAGAGGATCAGCAGCAGCGCCGGACCCGAGCAGAACGCCGAGGCGATGAAGCGCGGCGCGAGGATGGCGCTGTTCCAGTACGGACGGCTCGCCATGCCGTTGTACAGGAACGCCGTCACGGTGTGAATGCTGATCGCCATCGGGATCGAGAAGATCACGAGCGGCCAGACGAACTTCTTGTTGTAGTGGATCCCGTGATAGCCGCAATACACCAGGTAGCTCGCCACGAGGAGGTTCACGGCGAGGTAGATGTTGAGCACGATGGCGTCCCACGCCATGATCGCGCTCGGCAGGTTCATGCGGCCAACGAAGGGGATGATGTGCCAGAAGCGGTCGGGGCGCCCCATGTCGACGAGGACGAAGAGCAGGCACATCACGATCGAGGCGACCGCGAGCAGCTCGCCGAACAGGGCGACTTCCTTGATCGGCTTCCAGTCGTACACGTACGCCGGCACGACGAGCAGCACCGCGGCGGCGGCGACGCCGACGAGGAACGTGAAGTTGCCGATATAGAAGCCCCACGACACCGAGTCGCGCATGCTCGTGCTGATGAGACCGTACTGGAACTGGTGCGCAAAGGCAAAGCCGGCCTGCACGATGCAGAGGCCGAGGACCGCGAGCCACGCGTAGTAGTACCGGTTCCCGCCCAGGAAGGCCATGCGCGCCGTGCCGGTGACGAAGCTGCCGAACCTGCTGATGAGTGTCATCGCGGCATCCTCCTCACAGCCCGTAGTAGTAGAAGAACTTCGGCTGCGTGTTCAGCTCTTCCTTGAGGATGTACACGCGCTTGTTCTCGATGATGTAGCGGATCTCGCTCTCGGGATCGAGCAGGTTGCCGAACTTGCGCGCGCCCACCGGGCAGACCTCCACGCACTTCGGGTAGAGCCCCTTGCGCACGCGCTGAATGCAGAACGTGCACTTCTCGACGACGCCGCGCTGGCGCGGCCGGTTTCCCAGGTACTCGGTGACCGGATTGAACTCGTCCTTCGGGATGGTCGGCGTCCCCCAATTGAAGCGCCGCGCGCCGTAGGGACAGCCCGCGATGCAGTTGCGGCAGCCGATGCACCAGTCGTAGTCGATCACGACGATGCCGTCGGGCTCGCGCCACGTCGCCTCCACGGGGCAGACCTTCACGCACGGCGGGTTCTCGCACTGCTGGCAGGCCACGGGCATGTAGAACTTGCCCGGCGCCGGGACCGTTTCGTGGTCGTAGAACGCATTTGCGTTCTGCAGGTTCACGCCGTCTTCCTTGTCCATCTCGAGCACGGTGATCCAGTGCGTCTGCGGATCGCGCGACTGGTTGTTCTCCTCGACGCAGCCGTACACGCACTTGCGACAGCCGATGCAGCGCGACAGGTCGAGCGCATAGCCGAACAGCACGCCCTCCTGCGCCGGCGTCGCCGACACCTTCACGGGCTTGCCGTACGACTCGGAGTACCGCTTCTCCATCTGCGCCAGGCGCTCCTGCAGCTCGGCCGGCGAGAGATCCTTGAAGTGCTTCGCCACGAAATCGTCGAGCGCCAGCTTGTCGGCGGCGCAGCCTGCGGTGGTCGCGGCCGCGGCCAGTGCGAACAACCCCATGACGAGCGCCTCGCGGCGCGTATAGCCCTCGGCTGGCAGCTCGGGCGCGGGCATTGGAAGAGTGGGCAGCTCCCTCATTTGATCGCCTCCTGCCGGACGGGGGCTGGCAGCGGCTTCAGTGGCTTGAAGCCAGGGGAATGCGGACTGTGGCAGCTGGCGCAGAGCAGGTACTGCTTTTCGCCGCTCCACGAGCCCGTCCGCTTGCCGTGCTCACCCGCCTTCCAGTTGCGCAGTGTCGGACCGTGGCACTGCCCGCACAGGCGGTATGACTCGGTGAAGTCAATCAGCCGGCCGTCGGCGAGGTGCAGCTTGTCGCGGTTCTGCGCGTCGTGGCAGTCGAGGCACCAGCGGTTCTTCTCGTCATGACGCAGCACGATGTCCTCGTGGAATTCCACCGCGTGCGGCGTCCGGTTCACCACGTCTGTCTTGCTATGGCACTCGGAACACGGGAAGACACCGTCAGAGAACGGCGGCGGCGCCACGGGGAACTGCGCGGCGACGGGCTTCGCAGGAGTCCTCACGAGGGTCTTCGCCGCGGCCGTGGCGCTATCGTGGCCCTGCGTGACGGCGGCCGCCGCCTTTCCCCATCGGGGCCCGTGCTCTTGCACGGGTCGGCACGCCATCGTCAGCGATGCGGCAGCACACGCGCCTGCCGCCATCAGTCGTACCGGTCTCATCCGCATCGTGTATCCCCGCGACGGAGCGTGCGCGAGCCGCCGAGACTTCGCGGCCGGAGATGGGGCAACAGCAGGATGGGACTACGCTACGTGAATGCCGCCGCGATGCCGTAGGGAAAGGACCAGTAGTTGAGTGGGTATTTGCCCTAAATCCCTGTGCGGGTTGTCCGACAACGCCGCCGGTCAGCGCAGCGCTTCGGCGAACGCGCCGATGTGCGCCGGGGTCGTGCCGCAGCAGCCACCGACGAGGGCCGCGTGGCGCGACAACGCCACGAGCGCCGGCGCCAGACTCGCGGGGTCGCGTGGGTAGACGATTGCGTCCCCCACCAGCGTCGGCTGGCCGGCGTTGGGCTGCAGGATCAGCGGCGCATCGGTGACGGCACGCATGGCACGCGCCACCTCTTCGAACTCCTCGGGCTCCATGCGCCCGCAATTGGCGCCGACGACCTGCGCTCCCGCCTCGACGCATGCCTGTGCACCGTCGCCCGGCGACACGCCCATCATCGTCTTGTATCCGCCGTTGCGGACGGGGTCGTACGACATCGACGCCACGATGAGCGGGGCGCCGAGTGCTTGCGCCACCCGAATGCCCAGCACGATCTCGTCCAGCGCCGTCATCGTCTCGAAGATGATCCCATCCACGCCTTCCTCGAGCATCGCGCCGATGGCGTCGCGCCAGGTGCCCTCGAGCTCGGCTTCGGTGATCTCGCCGAGCGGCTCGAGGAAGCCCCCGCACGGCCCGATGTCGCCGAGCACGTACGCCTGCTCCCCGGCCACGGCGCGCGCGTTGACGGCGGCCGCGCGCGCGATCTCGGCCACGCGCGCCTCATGCCCGTAGCGCGACAGGACGAACCGGTTGGTGCCGAAGGTGTTCGTGAGGATGATCTGCGAACCGGATTCGACGTAGCGCCGCTGGATCGCCTGCACCGCCTCAGGGTGCGAAACGTTCCACTCGTCGCCGCATCCACCCGGCTCGAGGCCGGCGCGCTGCAACTCGGTGCCCATCCCGCCGTCGCCGATGACGGGGGCGCCGCGCCGGACGAGGTCGAGCAGCGGCTCACGCGCGGGCCGGGTCATCCGAGCACTCCATCGTACCGCCCCCACGTCTCCACCGCCTCGCGCAGCGCCATGATGTTGGCCGGCGGCGCCGCGGGCGACACGGAGCAGGCCGTGCTCAGGATGTAACCGCCGCCCGGCGCCGCGATGCGCAACCGTTCGCGCGACGCCGCGCTCACGTCGTCCGGCGTGCCGAACAGCACCGTGTTGACGGGGTCGAGATTCCCCTTGATGAACATCTTCCCTTTCGTCTGGCGCACCGCGTCGCCGAGTTCCACGGTGCCGAGCGGCGGCGGGTCGAGCGTGTCCACTCCCTGCGTGTGCGTGGCGGCCATCAGGTCGAGCCGGTCGCCGATCGCGCCGCAGGTATGCGTGTAGATCGGGACGTCACACTCGGCGTGAATGCCGTCTATCACCTTGCGCTCGTACGGCAGCACGAAGGTGGCGTAATGGTCGCGCGAAATGAGCCCCGCCCCGGCGAAGGCCGACGAGATGAGCACGGCGTGCGCGCCGGCCCGCGCCTGTCCGCGCCCGAGTTCGATGGCGCCATCCGCGAGTCGGTCGAGACAGGCCTTCACCTTTCCCTCATCATCCATCAGCGCCATGAGGCCCGTGGTGTAGTCGAGCAGCTCCATGAACTGCGTGAAGGGCGAGAAGATCTCGCCGTGCACCGACACCTCCTTGCCGACCCGTCGCACGACCTCGCGAATGGTGTCGTCGTGCCACGGCGGAAAGAAGCCGGGCCCCGGTTCGGCGGGCTCACCGTCGAAGCCCCACGAATACGGATGCGTGATGCCCGACAGGTCGTGCGGCTCGATGTAGAAGAGCGCGTCGGGGTCGATCTCGTCGAACATCGGGAAGTAGCGCGTGCCATCAGCCTGGTACACGTGCGGATTGTCGTCGTCCGGCGCGGCCGTGTACCAGCCGTTCTTCCACGTGATGATGCGCTCGTCGCCGCGCCGCTCGACGCCGCTGACGAAGCGCCGCCAGTCGGGGTCGCGCCCCGGCAGGTTGATCAGGATGCCGTCGAAGCCGTACCGCTGCTGCAGCCGGACGAGCGCCTCGGCGAAGGCCTGGCTGTCGTGCCAGATCTCGATCGCATCGAGTCCGGAGTGCAGGAAGTAGTGCCCGAGGGCCAGCTGGCACATCACCGGGACGCGGTCGGGCACGCCAAGCCGCATGGCGATCTCCATCCGCTCGCGACTGTTCATGGCTTCGTCCTCCGCAACAGGTGATCACCCGTGCACCACACCACGCGTGCGCCGTCGCGCGCCTCGCGGCGCTGATTTGCGCATCCGCCGGCAAACGTACAGCGATCCTCACGCGCCCGGTACGGGCAGCGCTCGTGCATCCGCGCCTCCATGCCCGACACGAGGCCGTTCAGGACGTCCTGCAGCCTGACGAAGGCCGCCTGCGTCCGCTCATCCGCCGTCACAGGCGCTCCCCCAGTGGAATGGCCGCGATGAACGCGTCCTCGTAGTCGGCGTGCCCCGCGAGCTCGAGGTACGTACAGTGCTCGGCGATGTAGCGTGCCCGCGCGCGATACCGCGCGTCCACCAGCACCATCCGCGCACCGACACCCGCGGCGTTCCCCACGAAGTGCACGCGCTCGGGATCGATGGCCGGCACGAGGCCGATGGCCTGCACCGACTCCTTCCGCACGAAGCTCCCGAACGTGCCGGCGATGTACACCGCGTCCAGCTCCTCGGCGCGCACGCCGGCATGCGCCAGCACCAGCGCGATCCCCGCCGCGATGGAGCCCTTCACGAGCTGCAGCTGCCGCACGTCCTGCGCGGTCAGCATGACGTCGTGATCGAACCGCACCCGGCGCTGCGAGCCGGGCGCCTCGATCAGCCGTTCGCTCAGCCGCGGCGACACGCCAGCCGCCTCGCACTCGGCGCGACTGCGCATATAGCCGCTGTCCACGACGACCCCGGCGCGGTGCAGTTCAGCCACGGCGTCAATGAGCCCGCTGCCGCAGATGCCGCGCGCCGGCTGGTTGGCCACGGTGCCGACCACCAGCCGCCCATTCGCGAGGACGCGCACGCGGTCGATCGCCCCGGGCGCGGCCCGCATGCCGTGCTCGATGTTTGCCCCCTCAAAAGCGGGACCCGCTGCGGTGGAAGTGGCCAGCAGTTCGCGCTTGCAGCCGAGCACCACCTCGGTGTTCGTGCCGAGGTCGATGAGGAGCTGCCACGGCTCGGCCTGATCCATCCCGGTGGAGAGGATGCCGGCCACGGTGTCGCCGCCGATGTGGTGACCCACCATCGGCAGGAAGGTGGTCACGGCGTCCGCGTGCGTCATCCAGCCAAAGTCGCGCGCCGGGAACTGCCGCTCGTTCGTGAAGCTGCCTCGGTACGGCGCCTGCCCCAGCGGCGTGATGTCGGCCCCCACGGCGGCGTGCGTCATCGTCGCATTTCCGGCGCAGGCGACGGCAACCACCTGCCCCGCGTCCACCGCTGCCTGCCCCACGAGGTCGGCGATCATCTCGCCGATTGCGTCGATGACCGTCGCGTGCAGCAACGCGTTTCCATCGGCGTGCTCCTGGGCGAAGTGGATGCGCGAGATCACGTCAGCGCCGTAGCGCACCTGCGGGTTCACGCGCGACGTCGTGCCGCGCACCTGTCCCGTGCGCCGCTCCACCAGTGCGGCGGCGAGCGAAGTGGAGCCGATGTCCACGGCCACGCCGAGCGGCTCCTCCACGCCTGAAACCTCGACCGTCGGCGTGACGCCGTCCGCGAAGAGCGCGTCGGTGCCGAACGACTTCGGCGCGATGGAGCGCGTCTGAGGCGGAATGGAGAGGGTCACGTCGCTCTCCAGCGTGAGCTGGCACCCCAGCCGCCAGCCGTCGGCGATTTCTTCGGGAGCCAGGAGCCGCTCGTCGGCGCTCGTCACCGCCGCTGCGCCGGCGACGACGCGGATGCGGCACTTGCCGCACGCCGTGCGCGCACCGCACGGCTGTTCGGTCCAGATGTCGCTCTGCGCCGCCGCGAGAAAGAGGTCCACCGGCCCGTCGGAGACGGTGGAGCGGTCCTCCGGGAGGAACCGGACGCGGAAGCTCACGCCGGGCGTCCGGGCCGCACGCCGCCGCTCATCCGCCGGCCCCGCGTGCTGCTTTTACCTCGGCCAGGAGGTCGAGCGCGCGCGCCACCGACGACGGCGCGTCCTTGCCGTACGCATGCGCGCCGATCGCGCCGGCGTAGTCCTCCGACACCGCGGCGCCGCCAACCATCACCCGCAGGCGGTCGAACAGTCCGGCCGCGCGGAACGCCTCGATGTTGACCTTCATCTGCCCCATGGTGGTCGTGAGCAGGGCCGACATGCCCACGATCTCCGGCTGGTGCTCCTCGATGGCGGCCTGGAACTTGGCGAGCGGCGTGTTGACACCGAGGTCAATGACGCGGAAGCCGGCGCCGCGCAGCATCATCCCCACGAGGTTCTTGCCGATGTCGTGAATGTCGCCCTTCACGGTGCCGATGACGTACGTGCCAACGGGTTCGATGCCGCAGGCGGCGAGCACAGGCTCGAGGTGCGCGAGTCCGGCCTTCATGGCGCGCGCCGCGATGAGCACCTCGGGGACGAAGATGATGTTGTCGCGGAAGCGGACGCCGATCACCTGCATCCCGGCGATGAGGCCGCGCTCGAGGATGTCAGCCGGCGCCACGCCTTCGTCGAGCGCCTCCTTCGTGAGGCGCGCCACGTCGTCGGCGTGGCCGTCAATCAGGTGCTGCGCGAGGAGCTCGAGATCAGCCATTCTCGCTCCGCAGCGCGTGGAGAATGGCGGCGCCGCACGCCAGCGACGCGGCGATGTAGATGAGGCCGCGCACGGTGCCGCCGAGCAGCAGTTCGCCGATGCCAAACAGCGACAGGTAGACGGTGAGGCAGCCCAGCACCCACTGCCGCAGGTTGACCCAGCCGCTCCCTTCGGGCTTCACGTCGGGAGCGAGCGCCGCAATTGGCCCCCAGCCACGCAGGGACGGCCGCGTGTGCCGGTAGAACGCCACGAGCGTCGCCTTGTCCGTTGGGGGCGTGAGGAACGTGACGGCAAGCCAGACGACGGTCACGACCGCCGTGGTGACGAGGATCGAGTAGGCGAAGAAGATCTGCGCGTCCCGGCCCGACGTGCCAAGCCCAAATCCCTCCGGCCCGACGCCGAGCTGCAGCCAGATCGACGTGATGGTGGCGGCGAGCATCGCCGCGATCTCCGACCAGGCGCTGACGCGCCACCAGTACCAGCGCAGGATGAAGACCAGTCCCGTGCCGGCGCCGATTGACAGCAGCAGGTCGAGCGCGCGCGTCACCTGGCCGAGTCGCAGCGCGACGAGCCCGCAGAGGATCATGATGATCACCGACGCCACGCGCGACGCCCCGACGTAGTGATGTTCCGTCTGCCCTGGCTTGAGGTACGGCCGGTAGAGGTCGTTCACGAGGTACGAGGCGCCCCAGTTGAGCTGCGTGGAGATGGTGGACATGTATGCGGCGCCAAATGCGGCGAGCATCACGCCGCGCCAGCCGTGCGGCAGGACGTCGGTCATGAGCTTCACGTAGCCCATCTCCGGATCGGCCTGCACGGTCGCATTGCCCGCGTAGTAGACCATGGACGCCAGCGCGGTGAGGATCCACGGCCACGGCCGGATGGTGTAGTGCAGGATGTTGAAGGTGAGGACGGCGAGCAGCGACGACTTCTCGTCCCGGGACGCGAACATCCGCTGCGCCACGTACCCGCCGCCACCGGGCTCGGCCCCGGGGTAGACGGCCGCCCACCACTGCACGGCGAGGAAGACCGCGAGCGTGATGAGCGGCAGGAAAGCCCCGTCGTTCTGCGGGAAGAACGTCAGCAGACTCTGCGTCGCCGCCTCGCCGTGCGTGCGGACGAGTCCGGCGTGCATGCCATCGAGCCCGCCCACGGCGCTGACCGCGAAGATGGCGAGCGCCACGGAGCCGGCCATCGCCAGCAGGAACTGGAAGAAGTCCGTCCAGAGCACGCCCATGAAACCGCCGAGCGTGGAGTAGAGCGCGGTGACGCCGAAACAGATGAAGACGGCGGTCCACTCATCGATGCCGACCGTGGCCTTAAGGACCTTCACCATGCCGAGGGTGACGGCGCCGCCGATGATGGCATTGATGGGCAGGCCCAGGTAAACCGACCGGAAGATGCGCAGGAAATGCGCCGGACGCCCCGAGTAGCGGATGGCGACGAACTCCACGTCCGTCATCACGCCGGAACGGCGCCAGAGCCGGGCGAAGAAGAAGACGGTGAGCATCCCCGAGAGCACGAACGCCCACCAGATCCAGTTGCCGGCGATGCCGCCGCGCGCGGTGATGCCGGCGACGAGGAGCGGCGTGTCGGAGGCAAAGGTGGTGGCGACGATGGAGATGCCCGCCAGCCACCACGGCACCGTGCGCCCGGCGAGGAAGTAGTTCTCGGTGGAGCGGGAGGCGCGCTTCGTGAACATGAGCCCGACACCGAGACTCAGCGCGAAGTACACCGCGACAATCAGCCAGTCGATCCAGGCAAGTGTCATTGGGACCGGAACGGTGGAATCGTGGGCAGGCCGTGCTGGAACCTCGAAACGCTATCCCACGACCGTGCCGGGCGCCAGAACAGAGCGTGCGCACCCCGCCTGCAACTACAAACCACCGTGGCGCGTAGGGTGTCCAATCCGAGGCGTGAATAGCGCGCCCGATCACGCGAGCCGCGTCTCGGATCTCTCCGTTGAACCACCTGCCCCCCTGCTCATGACCAAGTACCAGATCGCCCTCTTCATCCACCTGCTTGCGCTCCTCGCCGCCACCGCCGCGTCGGCCATCGTCAAGCTCGCCGCCGGCCGCCGCGCCGCCGCGCCGACGCTTCGCGAATCGATGGAGTGGGGCAAGCTCATCGGCACCACGTCGCGCGTCTTTCCCATCGCCGTCGTCACGCTCGTCGCCACCGGGGCGTACATGACCGCCGGCCAGTGGGGATGGCGCCAGGGTTGGATCGAAGCCGGTGTCCTCGGCTCGCTGCTGCTGCTGGCGAGCGGCGCGGTGCTCGGCCGCCGTGGCGCCGTGCAGGCACAGGCCAGCGTGCGGCGCCTGATGAGCGCCACGCACGAACTGCCGAATGACGAGTCCCCCGACCGTCTCGCGGCCGTGTTGTCCGGAGCCAATACCGGACTCGCGCTCGCCATCGCGTTCGTGATGACCACCAAGCCGGGCCTGGCAGCCGCCATGGGCGTACTGGCCATCGGCGCGGCGGCCGGCGCATATCACGCGCATAGCGGCCTCCGTGCCAGCAGCACCGTGGGTGACACGTCGGAGATCGAGGCGGCGTGACCGGCTCCGGCTGAGCGGGCGGCGCGCCAGCGGTTGGCGCGCCGCCCGCTTATTTTTCTCGGCGGTACTGCGCACTGCCTCCGAGCCATGACACCCTCCCTGCGTCTCGCCCTTCTCGTCTTCGCGCCCGCCCTCCTGCCGATCGGCATGATCGCGGCGCAGGAGAAAGCGCCGGAGCGTCCCACCTGGGTGGGCTCGTTCGGCGCCGGCCTTGCCGTCACGAGCGGCAATACCAACACATCGAATTGGAACGTGTCGTTCAAGGCGAAGCGCGAGCGGCCGACGGGGTTGATCCTCAACGCGGACGGGCTCGTCATTCGGGGAAAGAAGAACGGGCGTCCGAGCCTCGATAACACCGTGCTCAACTCGCGGGCGGAACTCCGGTTCGCTGACAAGTCCTACGTCTTCGGCCAGGTGGCGTACCTGCGCGACACCTTCAAGTCCATCGAGTACTTCGTTGCGCCGACTGCGGGGCTGAGCTACCGGTTCTACAACACGGCGGACGGGTCGTTCTCGGTGAACGCCAGTGCAGGTGCCTCGTGGGAGAGCAACCCCGGCAAGCCAGTGAAGCGCAAGTCGGCGGTGGCCTTCGGCCAGCGCTTCACGCGCGCGCTCTCGAAGACGGCCACGCTGACGCAGGGCTTCGCGGGGAACGTCGTGGCCAACGACGTCGGCGACGGCCTCTACTCGACCAACGTCGGCCTCGCCGCCTCAGTGACGAACCGCACGCAGATGAAGGTCGAGGTGCTGAACACGTACCGCACCACCCCGCCGCTCTCGAGCATCGAGCGGAGCGACCTGTCCACGCTGATGTCGTTCGTGGTCAAGTTCTGATCCGGGTCCCACGCCTGCCGCGACCCCCGAGGTCCGGTTGCGGCGCCCCCGCCATCACCTGCACCCCTCAGGCCTCGCCAGAAGCGCTCGTTGGCGACATACTTCCGACTTGCCGCTCCACGCCCCCCTCCCGGACTGACCGTTGCTCTCCCAGCTTGCCGAGGCGCTGAGGGCCACCCACACCATCGAACGCGAACTCGGCGGTGGCGGGATGTCGCGCGTCTTCCTGGGGCGCGAGACGGCGCTCAGCCGGCCGGTCGTGATCAAGGTGCTGGAGCCGCACCTGGTCGGCGAGTTGAGCGCCGAGCGATTCGCCAGAGAGATCCAGCTCGCGGCGAGTCTCCAGCAGGCGAACATCGTCCCGCTGCTGGCAGCGGGCGTGGCGGCTGGGCTCCCCTACTTCACGATGCCGTTCGTGGAGGGAAAGTCACTCCGCGAGACCCTCGGACGCGAGGGGGCGCTCCCGTTCCAGACCGCCGTCTCGATTCTGGAGGACGTCGCCCGGGCACTCGCCTACGCGCATTCGCGCGGCGTCGTGCACCGCGACATCAAGCCCGACAACGTGCTGCTCTCGGGCGGCACAGCGGTCGTGCTCGACTTTGGGATTGCCAAGGCCATCACGGATGCTCGGGGTCCGGCCTCCTCGGACGCAACGCTGACGCGGGCCGGCATGTCGGTGGGCACGCCGGCGTACATGGCGCCGGAGCAGGCCGCCGGTGAGGGCGATGTGGACCAGCGGGTGGACGTCTATGCGTGGGGCCTGCTGGCCTACGAACTGATCAGCGGCCACCACCCGTTCAAGGGCCGTCGAACCGCGCTTGAACACCTGGTGGCGCATCTCACCATCATGCCGGCGAACCTGGCGGACGAGGTGCCCGATCTCCACCAGGGGCTCGCCTCCCTGGTCATGCGCTGTCTCGCCAAGGACCCGGCCGAGCGCCCCGCCGATGGCGCGGCCATCGTGCGCGAGCTGGAGGAGGCCGACACGGGCCTCCACGCCGCCGTGCCGCGGATGTCGCGCCCGTCCAATTCCATCGCCGTGATGCCGTTCGCGAACCTGAGCGCGGACCCTGACAACGAGTTCTTCGCCGACGGCATCACCGAGGAAATACTCAACGGTCTCGCCAGCGTGCGCGGCCTCCACGTGGTGGCGCGCACCTCCTCGTTCCAGTTCAAGGGTCAGCGCCCCGATCTGCGCGTGGTTGGCGAGCGCCTGCGGGTGCGGCGGGTGCTCGAGGGCAGCGTGCGCCGCGCCGGTTCGCGCGTCCGCATCACGGCGCAACTCGTCACCGTGGAAGACGGACTCCAGGTCTGGTCGAGCAAGTACGACCGTGAGCTCGCCGACATCTTCCAGGTGCAGGACGAGATCGCCGGCGACATCGTGGCGGAGCTCCGCACGATGTTCGACTCGGCCGTGCACGCGGTCGTGACGCCCGCGACGCGCACCACGGAGCGCCACATCGGAAGCACCGAGGCGTACGAGATGTTCGTGCGCGGCCGCGTCCATCAGGACAAGCGCGTCGAAGGCATTGCCCTCGCGCGGCAGTGCTTCGAGAAGGCCATCGCCCTCGATCCCACCTTCGCGCCGTCGCACGCGCACCTCGGCACGGTTCATACCTACGAGAGCCTGTACAACCTCCGCCCGCCCCGCGACGGCTTCGGCGACGCGAGGCGTGCAGCCGAGAAGGCGCTCGAACTCGACCCCAAGCTCCAGCAGGGACACCTCGTCCTCGCCTATGTCTCGATCTTCCACGACTGGGACATCGCGACGGCCATCGGGCACCTCGACGCGGCTGAGCGCCTCGCGCCGCCGACCGCGGCGTCGCTGATCGCCCGGGCCACCACCGAGTTCGCCCAGGGCCACGTCCACGAGGCCATCCAGTACGCGGAAGAAGCCGTGGAGCTCGATCCGCTGGCGCTCGAGCCGCGAATCAACCTGTGCATGATCCTGTATTTCTTCGGCTACCTGGAGCGCGCCGTCCGCGAGGCCGATGGCTCCCTCGAACGCAGCATCGTCCAGAGCGAGGTGCTCCGCTTCAAGGGCGTGTCGCTCATGAACCTCGGCCGGATGGAGGAGGCGGCCGACGTCATTCAGCGGGCCGTGGACATGTCGTACCGCAGCGTCTGGTCGCTGGTCAGCCTCGCGTTCCTGCGCGACCGAATGGGCGACGCGGCCGCCGTCCGGGGTATTGCGGCCGAGCTGCGCGAGCGTGCGCAGTCCGCGTGGGTGCCGCCGCTCATCCTCGCGCTCGTGTCGTGCCTGTCGGGCGATCACGACGAAGTGGTCGGGCACCTCATGCGTTCACTCGAGGCGCGCGACTTCTGGCTCCCGAGCGTGGTGCACGACGCCAACATGGTCGAGGCGCTTCAGCGGAACCCGGCCGCCGCGGCCGTCTTCCGGCAGGTCGGGCTACCGTTTCCCGCGTAGCGCGATCCGCTCGCCCCGACGCACGTCCGATGCGCGCATGGGCCGCATGAGGCGGTACTCGCGCGTCACGTACACCCGGAACCACGTCGTCAGGTAGTGCAGCCTCGGCAGGGGACGCGGTGTGCGCCACTCAAGCAGGTACCACGGGAGCGTCGGATCCTCGTGATGGTGGATGTGACGGTTCAGATTGAAGAGCGGCACCACCACGCGGTACTCGTTCGCAAACCCCTCGGCCGCCGGCGCATTGTGGTGCTCGATTGCGGCGCGCAGCGAGACCGGCCCGAGCATTGTCACGACGGTGACGATGAAGATCTTCCCCACCACGTCGCCGTGCCCGCCCACGTTCCACGCGACGATCATCGCCACGGACAGGAGCGCGGAGAGCAGCATCCGCGGCCGGCTGACCTGCGGGCGGCGGCCCAGCACCGTGTCCCAGAGGCCGAGCAGGTACTGCAGGAACGAGACGCCCGCCAGGATGTTGCGCAGCTTCGAATGGCCGGTCTTGGCGACGGTGGCCGAGGCGTGGTCGTGGTCCGTGTTGAGCCACTTGTGGTGCTGCAGGTGGTCCACGCGGAACATCTCCATGGCGCCGAACGTCAGGAGCAGCCCATCCACGGCGGTCACGACGGCGTGATTGTCGCGGTAGCGGCGAAACGGGATGCCGTGGATGTACTCGTGCAGCAGCGTTCCGATGCGGTGCGCGACGATGACTGCGGGGACAAAAGCCACCCAGAAGGACGCCGCAACGAGCAGCCAGCCGTACGCGGCGACCAGCAGGAGAAGGCCGCCATGCGTGAGCCACGGAGCGTGACGACTCTGCAAGAGGGGCGACACCATTGCGAGCTCCGGATCCGGGACGGGGTCAACGTTACGGGGGCGCGGTCGCGTTACGCAACCGGTCGCCGGTCTCGCCCCGCCTCAATCGACGATCCGCTTCGCCCGCCCCCCGATCCCCGCCGCCTTCGCCTTCTCGCGGAAGTGCCGGTCGTGCCCCAGCGGATGCCCCTCCTCGTCCTGCCACTGGTGCACCATCTCATGCAGCAGCGTCTCGAGCGCCTCGGCAAAGCCGTGGCGGCGCAGGTGGCGCCGCGAGATGGCGATCTCCGCGTGGCGCCCATGCTGCGCCGGCGCATAGTGTCCAAGCCGCGCGCGCATGCGGCGCGACACGCGCACCGCGACGCGCTTCAGCGCGCCCCCGAAGCGGTCGGCGTTGTACTTCGCGTGCCACTCGCTCAGCTTCGCCGCCATCCCCTCGTCGTCGGGGTGCGTGCGCTCAGGAGCACGCGGCTCACGGCGCTCGTCTTCACCAATCGGATATGCGATGAGCACGCGCCGTGCCGCCAGCCGATCGGCGCGGCGCGGCGACATGAGAAACCTCACAATGGCGCGATGCACGCTCTCGGGTGCCGCGAGAAAGGCGCGGTGCACGCGCAGCGTCCCGTCGTTGAGACTCACCATCACCGACCGGTTGCGCGTCAGCGTCAGCGCCCGCACCCCGCGCAGCCCCATCGCCTTGAGCTGCGCCAGCAGCTCGGACCCCGTGCGCGGGGCATGGGTGAACTCGATCGTCAGCTGCTGCGCGTCGCGCGACGTCCCTGCCGCACGCAGGCCGCGCAGGCGGCCGATCAGCGCGCGAATGACCACGACTGCGACGGTGCGAAGTCACCGGCCTCCGCGCTCCACTCCTGACGAGTCACCTTCACCTGCGCAGCATCCCACACAATCTCGTGGAAGCAGACGGGCCGCCCGCCCCGCGACCGGTTCGAGATGGTGTTCACCTGCGACACCACGTACCGCCGCCCATCGCGCACCACCTGTTCCACCTGCGACTCGTGATCGTGGCCGCACAGCACCAGCTCACACCCCGTCGCCGCCACTTCGTCGAGTCCGTGATCGCGCGACACGAGCCCCCAGCGGTTCGAAAGCGTGCCGCGCAGCACGTTGTGGTGCACCATCAGCACCCGCAGGTCGCCCGCCGGCGCTGCCGACAGCTCCCGCGTCGCCCGCGCGAGCTGCTCCGGGCGCATCGCTCCCACGATCGAAACGTCGCGCAGCCGCGTCGTCAGCGTGAACCACTGGACGCCGTGCGACGTGTTGATGCTCGCCACCGTTGCTCCCGCGGCGCGCAACGTTGGCTCGAGCTCGCCGTTGACCCACTTCCGGTACCCCCTGTACATGGCACCCCGCACCCCGCACCCGAGCACACACCACCACCACGCCACGTCGTGATTGCCGGGAATCACCACGGTCGGCGCCGACGCGCGGGCCTTTTCCATGAAGGCCCGCGCCTTCCGGAACTGACGGCGCGTGTTCCGCTGCGTCAGGTCGCCTGAAATGGCGACGACATCCCACCGTCGCTCCGCGAAGCGCCGCTCCACGGCGGCCACGGCCGCCGGCACCTCGGGGTGGCCGAAGTGGATGTCGCCGAGATGCACGAGCATTGGCACCTACAGCCTGGCGATCACCGCGTCGGTGTACTGCTCCGTCGTCGCCGTCCCGCCGAGGTCGCGCGTCAGCTGCTTGCGCTCGCGCAGCACCGTCTCGATGGCACCCTGTATACGGTCCGCCAGCGCGTCCTGCCCCATGTAGTCGAGCATCTGGCACGCCGCGAGCATCACCGCCGTCGGGTTGGCGACGCCCTTGCCCGCGATGTCGGGCGCCGTGCCGTGCACCGCCTCGAAGATCCCGACCTCGCTGCCTATGTTCGAGCCCGGCGTGACGCCGAGCCCGCCGACGAGTCCCGACGTGAGATCGGAGAGGATGTCGCCGAACAGGTTGGTCGTCACGATGACGTCGTAGCGCTCGGGACGCATCACGAGCTCCATCGCGCAGGCGTCCACGATGCGCTCCTCAATCTCGATGCGCCCCGCGTATTCGGACGCGACCTGCCGCCCCACCTCGAGGAAGAGCCCCTGCGAGTACTTGAGGATGTTCGCCTTGTGCACCATGGTCACCTTCTTGCGACCATGCCTGATGGCGTACTCGCACGCATAGCGATGAATTCGCTCAGCGCCATACCGCGTCACCACCGCGATGGACTGCGCGGCCGCATGCTCGTCGGCACCCACCTTGATGTAGTTCTCGACGCCGATGTAGAGCCCCTCGGTGTTCTCGCGCACGAGCACGATGTCCACCCCGTCGAAGCGCAGCCCCGGCAGGACGCTCTTGGCCGGACGCACGTTGGCGTAGAGGTCGAAGGTCTTGCGCAGCGCGACATTGATGGAGCGGAAGCCCTTGCCCAGGGCCGTCTCGAGCGGCCCCTTGAGCGCGAGCTTCGTGCGGCGAATCGACGCGAGCGTCGCCTCAGGCAGCGGGTCGCCGACCGCCGTCACGGCGGCCGCGCCGGCCAGCTGCGAATCCCACGTGATGTCGGCGCCGGCGGCGTCGAGCAGGCGGACAGTCGCCGCGGTGATGCTTGGGCCGATGCCGTCGCCCGGAATGAGTGTGACTGGAATGCTCATCTGGTACTCCCCTTACATAAGAACAAGGTCACGGCGCGACGACGAGGTCGGCCACCCGCGTGGCCAGTTGCTGCAGCACGGCCGGCGAGTACGCCGCCGCGCGGTCGCTGGGCAGGTCCACCTGCCAGAGGACGGTATTCAGTCGCGCATCCACCAGGAGGAGCCGCACCGCGAGGTAGCCGCCGTCCTTCCCCCCTTCGGCGCGCAGCTCCACCGGCATCAGCAGGTAGCGCGCGTCGTGCAGCGCCACCACACGCCGCAGGTTGCTGGCCAGCGGATCGACAATCACGGGCTTCTTGGGGTTCACGCCGTTGCGCACGGGATACGCGCCGAGGTTGCGCGGGTCGGCTGTGTACATCGCGTTGCGCTTGGCCGTGCGCTGGACATCGGCGGGCGTGGCCCACATCCCCTTGAGGCCGTGCTCCTCGAGCTGCTCCGAGAGCACGCTGTCAAACGCCGCGCGGATCGCCTGGCTTGGCTGCCCCGCGAACGCGCCGGCGGCCTCCTTATAGAACTGCACCGGCACCACCGCCACCTTCACGGATGAGTACTGCGCCAGCGGCGCCGTCGGTTGCGCGGGCTGAGCGACGTTCCGCTGCGCGGCGTTCTGCTGCGCAAGCAGCGGATTGGCAACGAGTGCGAGGAGCAGCAGCGGATGGCGCATGAACGGCCCCGTATTGGAGGACCTGCGGAATTTAGGGGCTGCCCCACCCTCGCGCGAACCGGCGAGCGCACTCGACGGGGTAACCGCCGGGGAGCGAGGCCGCGCGCGACAGCGACCCTCGCATTCCAGCCAGTCCTACGGCATACTCCGCCGCATGCGAATCGCTCTCATTCAGCAGCACGCAACGACGGACCGCGCCGAGAACCTCCGGCGCGGTTTGGCCGCTGCCGACACGGCGGCCCGGCAGGGCGCCCAACTCATCTGCTTCGCCGAGCTCGCCTTTGAGCCGTTTTACCCACAGGATGAGGCCGGCGGTGACGTCGCCCTCCTCGCCGAGGAGGTGCCCGGGCCCACGACCCGCGCGTTCAGAGACCTCGCACAGCGGCACGGCGTCGTCGTGGTCCTGAACCTCTTCGAACGGGATGGCGCGCTGACCTACGATACGTCACCCGTCATCGACAGCGACGGACGCCTGCTCGGCCGCACGCGCATGGTCCACATCACGGATTACGCGTGCTTCCACGAGAAAGGCTACTACGCTCCAGGCGACACCGGCGTCCCGGTCTACGACACGGCCGTCGGGCGCATCGGCGTGGCGATTTGCTATGACCGGCACTACCCCGAGTACATGCGGGCGCTGGCGGTCGCGGGGGCGCAGGTCGTCGTCGTGCCCCAGGCGGGCTCGGTGGGCGAATGGCCGGAAGGGCTGTACGAGGCCGAGATGCGCGTGGCGGCGTTCCAGAACGGCTACTTCACCGCCCTGTGCAATCGCGTGGGACGCGAAGCCAGGCTGGATTTCGCCGGCGAGTCCTTCGTATGCGATCCCGATGGGCGGGTGATCGCGCGCGCTGGCGCCGGCACCGACGAGATTCTCTACTGCGACGTCGATTACTCGATCATCGACCAGTCACACGCCAAGCGGCTGTTCCTGCGCGATCGCCGACCGGAGATCTACGGGGGGTGGGCGAGGTAGACGCACGGCCGGTGGATGGACGGACATTGCACCACCCCCCGCGCGATGCCCATCTTCTCCCGTCGCCTTAACCCGCCTTCACCGGGCCGACCATGCCACGCTGGGCATCCGCACTCCTCTGGACCGCCATCGCCGCCGCCGGCGCCGGCGCACTCGGCTACCTCGCCCTCACGCGGGGGGAGCAGGTCAACGCCGCCTGGCTGCTGACCGCCGCCGTCTGCACCTACCTGGTGGGGTACCGCTTCTACAGCCGGATCATCGCCGCCAGGATTTTTGCCCTCGACGCCAACCGGGCCACCCCCGCCGAGCGGCTCACGGACGGGCGGGACTATGTGCCGACGAACCGCTGGATCGTCTTCGGCCACCACTTTGCGGCCATCGCCGGACCGGGCCCGCTGGTGGGCCCGACGCTCGCGGCACAGTTCGGCTACCTCCCCGGCGCCCTCTGGATCATCGTCGGCGTGGTGCTGGGCGGCGCGGTACAGGACTTCGTGATCCTCGCCGCCTCGGTACGGCGCGACGGCAAGTCGCTCGGGCGCATCGCGCGCGACGAGATCGGCCCCGTGGCCGGCGCCACGGCGCTCGTCGCCGTGCTCGGCATCATGATCATCCTCATCTCGGTGCTTGCGCTCGTCGTGGTGAAGGCGCTGCAGCAGAGCCCGTGGGGGACGGTCACCATCGGCCTCACCATTCCCATCGCGATGCTGATGGGGGTGTACCTCCAGTTCATCCGCCCCGGCAAGGTGCTCGAGACGACCGCCATTGGCATCGTCCTGCTGATCGTCGCGTTGTACGCGGGACGCTGGGTGGCGCAGGACCCGACGCTCGCGCCGATCTTCACGCTCAATGGCCCACAGCTGGCCAAGTGGATCATCGGCTACGGCATCGCGGCGTCGGTGCTGCCGGTCTGGCTGTTGCTCGCGCCGCGCGACTACCTGTCGGCCTTCGTCAAGATCGGCGTCGTGCTCGCGCTCGCCGTGGGCATCGTGATCGTCCTGCCGCCGCTGCAGATGCCGGCGCTCACGCGCTTCATCGACGGCACGGGGCCGGTCTTCGCGGGCAAGCTCTTCCCGTTCGTCTTCATCACCATCGCCTGCGGAGCGATCTCCGGCTTCCACTCGCTCATCGCATCGGGAACGACGCCCAAGCTGCTCCAGAACGAGAAGGACGCGCGCTTCATCGGCTACGGCGCCATGCTCACCGAGTCGCTGGTCGCGATCATGGCGCTGATTGCGGCGTGCGTGCTGACACCCGGCGTCTACTTCGCCATCAACGCGCCGGCGAGCATCATCGGCACGACGGCGGAGAGCGCGGCGGAGGTGATCCGCACGTGGGGATTCGTGCTCGACCCTGCGCAGCTTCACCAGCTCGCCGCCAACGTCGAGGAGAGCACCCTCCTCTCGCGCACGGGCGGCGCGCCGTCACTGGCCGTCGGCATGGCGATGCTCTTCTCCAACGTGCTCGGCGGCACGGCGGCGATGGCACTCTGGTACCACTTCGCACTGATGTTCGAGGCGCTCTTCATCCTCACCACGGTGGACGCCGGCACGCGCGTGGGACGCTTCATGCTGCAGGACCTGTTGCGTCACATCTGGGCGCCGCTCGGCCGCACGGGGTGGTATCCGGCGGTCGTGATCTCGAGCACGCTCTTCGTGGCGATGTGGGGTTACTTCCTCTACCAGGGCGTCACCGATCCGCTCGGCGGCATCAATTCGCTCTGGCCGCTCTTCGGTATCGCCAATCAGCTGCTCGCCGCGGTGGCGCTGTGCGTGGGGACGACCGTGATCATCAAGATGGGGAAGGCGCGCTACGCCTGGATGACCATCCTGCCGCTCGCCTGGCTCGCGGTGGTGACGATGAGCGCCGGCGCGGCGAAGGTCTGGTCGAGTGACCCAAAGCTTGGCTTCCTGTCGCACGCGCGATTCCTCGAGGCGCAGCTCGCAGCCGGGACGATGCCCACCGGAGCGAAGACCGCGGCCGACGTGGCGCGCATGGCGTTCAACGACCGGCTCGACGCCGGGGTCGCGCTCTTCTTCATGGCGTCGGTCATCGTGATCCTCGCCGCGTCGATCTACGAATGGGTGCGCGTGCGGCAGGGGACGGCGACGCCATCGAGCGAGGTTCCGTTCGTGGCGAGGGCGGCGTAGCGGCGGCGCCCGGACGCCGCCGCAGAGCCGTTCGGGTTAAGCCACCACCGCCCGAGCCGCATCAAGCAGATCCCCCAGCACCGCACTCGCCGTCGCGTTGCCGCCGGCGCCGCGCCCCTGCAGGCGCAATACGCCCAGCGAGTCGCTGTCGATGTGCACGGCGTTCTCCTCGTCGCGCACGCGCGCAAAGGCATGGTCCGCCGGCACGATCACCGGACGCACCCACGCGCGCACCGCACCATCGTCGCCGCGCACCCCGCCCGCGAGGTACTTGAGCACACCGCTCCGCTGCAGCGCCTGACGCGCCAGCGGTTCGGGATCGCGCGGCAGCGGCTCCACGAGCACCTGCTGCTCCGATGGATCCACGCCCCACGCGAGCCAGGCGAGAATGCGGATCTTGTCGGCTGCGTCCAGCCCCTGCAGGTCGCGCGACGGATCGGCCTCGGCAAAGCCCTTCGCCTGCGCGTCGGCCAACGCGTCGGAATAGCTGACACCGTCAGCAATCGCGGTGAGCAGGAAGTTCGTCGTGCCGTTCAGGATGCCGGTGATGGTGCGCACGCCGTGCCCACCGAGGTCGCCGCGCAGGGTGCGCACCACGGGCACACCGCCGCCCACCGCCGCCTCGAAGTTCAGCGAGCTGCCGTGCGCATCCGCCTGCCGCTGCAGCGCCGGACCGTGTGCGGCAATGAGCGCCTTGTTGGCCGTCACCACCTGTCGCCCC
The DNA here is from genome assembly GCA_964416005.1 of uncultured Gemmatimonas sp. GTDB lineage: Bacteria > Gemmatimonadota > Gemmatimonadetes > Gemmatimonadales > Gemmatimonadaceae > PNKL01. Next base: position 59,573 of record CAYQCP010000007.1, on the reverse strand, counting down.
GCGGCGAGCGCGCCGCGCACCACACGCTCCGCGGGGTCGAAGCCGCCGATGACCTCCACGACGATGTCGGCGTCCGATTTCAGGAACTCGTCAACGGAAGTGGTGAAGAGGTTGCGCGGGATGGCGATGCCGCGGTCCTTGGCAGGATCGCGCACCAGTATGCTCGCCAACTCGAATCGCACCCCGTGGCGCGCCTCGGATTCCCCCTGCTGGCGGCGGATGAGCCCCACCAGCGACGCCCCAACGGTGCCGCATCCGGCGAGCGCGACACGGACGACTCGAGAGACGCGGGAGGCATAGGGAACGGCGGCGCGCGCGGCGGCGCGATCGGCGATTGCGGCAGTCATGCGACATCTCTCCGTGAATCAGCGCGCGCGGCGACTTGCAATGCCTCGCGCAGGATGGCACCCACCTGCTCGTGCTCGAGCAGAAAGGCGTCGTGCCCAAAATGTGATTGGATCTCCCGATACTCGGCGCCGGCCAACTCCGCCCACTGGCGCACGACATCCGCCGAGTAGAGCTGGTCGCCCGGAACGCCGACGGCGTACACGGCCCCCTCGAGCCCCGTGAGCGCGTGGGCCAGGCCGCCGCGACCGCGGCCGAGGTCGTGCGCGTCCATGGCGTCGAGCAGCGTGCGATATGTCGCGGCGTCGAAGCGCGCCTCGAGCTTGCGCCCCTGATGCTCGAGGTAGCTCTCCACGTTGAAGCGGCCGTCGGCGTTCAGCGTGCGCCCAAAGCGCGCCTCGAACTCGCGTTCGCTGCGGAAGGCAATCATCGAGATCTGCCGCGCGATGGCAAGTCCCGCATCGCCGCCGGTGTCGAGCACGGCGCGCTGCACGGCGTTCCACGCGATCGCATGTGCGGTGTGCGCCGCCGGCGCAGCTAGCGCCACCGTGGCGCGCGTGCGCCCCGTAAACGTCGCAGTCCATTCGAGCGCCACCATGCCGCCGAGCGATCCACCGGTGACGAGCGCCACGTTCGTGACGCCGAGCGACTCCACGAGATGCGCGGCGAAGCGGGCCTGGTCGCGCGGCGTGACGGCCGGGAACCGTCCGTGCGGCCTGCCGGTCTGCATCCGTTCATCCGGATGATCGGATGGACCGCTCGTGCCATAACAGGAGCCCAGCAGGTTCGGCACGCAGACCGCGTACCGGTCGGTGTCGAGCGCCAGCCCCGGCCCGATGAGGCGCTTCCACCAGTCACCCGCGGCGTCGGGCGTGCCGGTAAGTGCGTGGAAGACCACCACGAGATTGTCGCGCGCCGCGTTCAGCTCGCCATCGAGGTGATACGCCTGGCGGAGGCCATGCAGCACTTCGCCGGACTCGAAGGTGAAAGCCGGCACCGCGAGGGTGCGCAGCGCGCGGACACTCGTCGTCACGCCGCCTCCGCCGCGCCGCGCCGCAGCGCCTGGTCGAGGTCGCGCAACAGGTCGTCAATGTCCTCGATGCCGACGGAGAGGCGGACAAGGTCAGCGGTGACACCCGCCGCCGCGCGCTCGACATCGCTCAGTTGTTCGTGCGTGGTGGTCCACGGGTGGATGATCAGGCTTTTGGCGTCCCCGACGTTGGCAAGCAGCGAGAAGAGCTTGGTGGCCGACGCCACGCGGCTCGCCGCCGCGGCGCCGCCGCGCACGCCGAAGGTGAGCACGCCGCCGAAGCCGCCATCGAGGTAGCGCTTGGCACGCGCGTGCGTCGGGTGGTTGGCGAGCCCCGGGTAGCTGACCCACGTTACCAGCGGATGGTCGGCGAGGAACTGCGCGACCGTGAGCGCATTGGAGCAGTGGCGCTCGATGCGAAGATGCAGCGTTTCCAGTCCCTGCAGGAAGAGGAACGAACTGAACGGCGAGAGCGCCGCACCGATGTCGCGCAGCAGCGTCACGCGCAGGCGGATGGCGAAGGCGACGTTGGCGCCGCCGAGGTTGCCGAAGACCTCGGCGAACTTCAGGCCGTGGTAGGCGGCGTCCGGATCCTGGTAGAACGCCTTGAAGCGCGGCGCGCTCCCCCAGTCGAAGGTGCCGCCGTCGACGACAATGCCGCCGATGGACGTGCCGTGGCCGCCGATCCACTTGGTCGCCGAGTGGAGGACGATGTCGGCGCCGTGCTCGATGGGGCGGCAGAGGATGGGCGTCGCGAAGGTGTTGTCCACGACGAGCGGGAGGCCGTTGGCATGCGCCACGTCGGCGATGGCGCGGAAATCGGGAACGTCAAGGCGCGGGTTGCCGAGCGTCTCCACGTAGATGGCGCGGGTGTTGTCGTCGATGGCGCCGCGCACCTCGTCGAGGTTGTGGATATCCACGAACTTCGTGGTGATGCCGAGGCGCGGGAGCGTGTGCGCGAACAGGGCCACCGTGCCGCCATAGAGCGCCTTGGACGCCACGATGTTCTCGCCGGCCTGCGCGAGATTGAGAATGGTGAGCGTCTGCGCCGACTGGCCGCTGGCGGTGGCCACCGCCGCCACGCCGCCCTCGAGCGCGGCGACGCGCTTCTCGAAGACGTCGTTGGTGGGATTCATGATGCGCGAGTAGATGTTGCCGAACTTGCGGAGCGCAAAGAGGTCGGCGGCATGCTCGGCGTTGTCGAAGACGTACGACGACGTGGCGTAGATCGGGACGGCGCGGGCGTTGGTGGCGGTGTCGGCGGATTCCTGGGCGGCGTGGACGGCGCGGGTGCCGAGACCGAGGATCGGAGTCTGGCTGATTTCTTCGTGTGCGATGGTGGCCATGGTCGGGATTCCTAATGGAGGGGGAGGAGTGCAGGGGCTTGGAAGGAGAGAGGAGTGGAGCGAGGGGGAGGAGAGAGGAGGGCCTCAAGCAAAACGGCCCTCTCCGTTTCGGGAGAAGGCCGGGTGAGTTGCGCGACTCGTGTCGCTTAGCTCGCTGGTGGCGCCTTGACGCGCGCCTCCGCCCGGCCGGCTCCCATGTAGGGAAGGCGGCACATGAGCATGGGCATGGAGGCGGAGTGAGTCATCAGAGAGAGAAAACAGAGAGACAACAGAAAGACAACAGAGAGAAAACAGAAAACCCGCGGAGCATGAACGCCGCGGGGCTAGTTCGCTTTTTAGCTCTTGTTTAACGAGGCAGCAATACGCGGCAAATGACCTCGGGGCACTTCGATTGTGGAGTGTAGGCTAACGGCGGTCGCCGAGGCCGTCAAGGGGGAGGCCAGCGGCCGGCGCTCGCCGGACGTACAATTCCGACTCGCCACCTTACCCCCGGAGCTCGCGTCATGCGCCGCTGCTTCATCGCCCTCGCCCTCTGTGCCGCGCCGCTGGCGGCGCAGCAGCCCGCCTTCGATTTCAGCATCGCCAACATGATGCGCGGCCCGGAACTCTATGGTCGCGAACCATCGAACGTGCGGTGGACGCCTGACGGGCAGTGGATCTACTTCCAGTGGCTTCCCGCCGGCAGCGGCTGGCGCGAAACGCTCAAGCCGTACCGCGTGCGCGCGCAGGCGGGGGCAAAGCCCGAGCGCATCACCGATGCGCAGGCCGATTCCGTGGCCCCGCTCCTCGCCGACGGCGCTCTCTCGCCGGATCGCGCACGGCGGGTCGTGAGCGTCCGCGGCGACCTGTTCGTCGTGGAACTCAAGAAGTCCACGGCGCGGCGGCTCACCGAGACCGTCGCGTTCGAGTCCGCCCCGCGTTTCTCGCCCGACGGCCAGCGCGTCGTCTTCGTGCGCGACGGCAATGCGTGGAGCATCGAGCTGGCCACCGGCTTCACCCGCCAGCTCACCGACATCCGCACCGCGGACGCGGCCGGCGGCGCGGCTCGCCCCGGCCAAGGGGGCCAGGGCGGCCAGGGGGGGCAGGGCGCACAGGCCGCACGAGGCGGCGCCGCGCGCACGGCCACCAACACCCAGCGCGGTGCACTCGAACGCGACCAGCGCCTCCTGTTTGAGGTCGTGCGCGACCAGCTCGCCACCGACTCCGTGCGGCGCGCCGAAACGGCCGCGCGCGACTCGGCGGGCATTCGCGCCATCACGCTCGGCGCCGGCGAGCGCCTTGCGCAGATCTCGGTGAGTCCCGCCGGCACCGCCGTGCTGTTCACGACCACCACGGCGGCCGCCGATGCGCGCAACGGCATCGTCCCCAACTACGTGACGTCGTCGGGGTACACCGAGGACATCCCCAACCGCACCAAGGTGGGGGACGCCCAACCGCGCACGCGGCTCGGGTACCAACTGCTCCCGCGCGGCGAGGTGAAGTGGCTGCGCGCCATCGACAGCGATTCACTGATCGCCAATTCGCAGCTCGTCACGTGGAATGCCGCGGGCACGACGGCGCTCGTCCTCGGTTCGGCGAGCAACTTCAAGACCCGGCAGCTCTCCGCCGTGGATGCGGCCACCGGCACGCTGAAGGCGATCAACATCATGCGCGACAGCGCCTGGGTGGGTGGGCCGTGTTCGTTTGGCTGCGCCGGCTTCTACGACGACGACCGCCGCATCTACTTCGTGGACGAGTCCAAGGGCTGGGCGCAGCTCTACTCCACGGCGGCGGACGGCGGAGATCGCCGCGCGTTGACGACGGGGCAGTTCGAGGTCTACGACATCGCGCTGTCGCAGGACCGCAGGCACTTCCTTTTCCACTCGAGCGAAGTTTCCGCCTTCGACCGCGACTACTATCGCATGCCGATCGCCGGCGGCGCCCGGCAGAAGCTCACCGTTGGCGCGGGCGGCCACTCGGCCGCCCTGTCACCGGACGAGAAGCAACTCGCCGATGTGTATTCGACCACGCTGCGGTCGCCCGACCTGTTCCTCGCCGCCGCCTGCCCGCCGGGCGCGATGTGCAAGACGGCGCCGGCGAGCCAGCTCACGGTATCGCAGACGGCCGATTGGCTGGCGTTCAAGTGGATTGACCCGGCCATCGTCATGATTCCGGCGTCGGACGGCGCGCAGGTGCCGGCGCACATCTACCGCCCCGAGGATATCGGCGCCACGCCCAACGGCGCCGCGGTGATCTTCGTGCACGGCGCCGGCTACCTGCACAACGTCGGGCATTTCTGGAGCCAGTATCCACGCGAGTTCATGTTCAACAACTACCTCGCGTCCAAGGGCTATGTGGTGCTCGACCTCGACTATCGCGCCAGTGCCGGGTACGGACGCGACTGGCGCACCGCGATCTACCGCTTCATGGGCGGACGCGACCTGCAGGACCAGGTGGACGCCTCGCTCTACCTGGCGAAGAACTTCGGCATCCACCCCGAGCGCGTCGGGATGTACGGCGGGTCGTACGGCGGCTTCATGACGCTGATGGCGCTCTTCACCGAGCCCAAGCACTTCGGCGCCGGCGCCGCGCTGCGCTCGGTCACCGACTGGGCGCACTACAACCACGGCTACACGGGTTCCATCCTCAACCTTCCGCAGAACGACTCGCTCGCGTATCATCGCTCGTCGCCCATCTTCCATGCGGAAGGACTCGAGGACCCGCTGCTGATGCCGCACGGCATGGTGGACACGAACGTCAACTTCCAGGACATCGTGCGGCTGACGCAGCGCCTCATCGAACTCGGCAAGACCGGCTGGGAACTCGCCGTTTATCCCGTGGAGGACCATGGGTTCGTGCGCCCGGCGAGCTGGACCGACGAGTACACGCGCATCTTCGACCTCTACGAGCGCACCATCGGACCGAAGGGGAGCAAGGCCAAGCCGTGACTGATCACGCCGCCAATCCGCCAGCCGACGCCGGGGCCGTCCCCGGCGTCGCGCGGCGCGTGGCGGCCGTGATCCGGCGCATCATTGGCGTGCCCGACTACGAGGCGTACGTCGCGCACGTGCGCACGCACCATCCGGGGCAGGATCCGCTCAGCGAGCGCGACTTCCATCGCGAGCAGTTGACCGCGCGTTACTCGCGGCCGGGAAGTCGCTGCTGCTGAACGGGCCGCACCAGCAGCAGCCCCACCGCGGCCAGGCACGCACTCGCCGCGCCGACCGAGAAGGCGAAGCCGCTTCCCTTCCAGTCCCACATCAGGCCGAAGACCACGGACGCCGGAAGGACGGCGGCGCCGATGACGCCGTTGTACCAGCCGAATGCGATGCCGCGACGCGTGGCGGGGACGAGGTCGGCCACGAGCGCGCGTTCGACGCCTTCCGTGAGCCCGAAGAACAACCCGTACGAGAGGAAGAGCGCCCAGGCGTGCCACGTTTCCGTGGCGAAGGCGAAGCCCAGGTAGACGAGCGCATACCAGAGCCACCCAGCGGCGATCATCGTGCGGCGACCCACCCGGTCGGACCAGGCCCCGGCGGGAATGCTCGTCGCCGACTTCACCACGTGCAGCGCCGCCCAGAGGATCGGCAGCAGGGCCGCCGAGACGCCGAGTTCCGATGCCTTGAGCAGGAGGAACGCATCAGTCGAGTTGCCGAGCGTGAACAGCACGAGCACCGCGAGGTAGCGCCAGAATGAAGCGCCGAGGGGCTCGGCGGACGCCGCGCTGGCTGGGCTCGCAGGCGCGACCTTTGCGTCGGTTGCCGGAGGCGAGACCTCGACAGCGAGTCGTCTCCCATCTCCCGTCTCCCGTCTCCCATCAGCCTCCCGTACTCCAAACACGGCAACGAGCACCGCAAGAACACCCGGAATCGCCGCCAGCAGGAATACTGTCCGGACGGAGACCTCCACCCACTGCAGCAGCACGAACGCAATCAGCGGCCCGACGAACGCCCCGGCGTGATCAGCGGCGCGCTGCGCGCCGAACGCGCGCCCGCGCTCTCCGGGGGCCACGGAGTCGGCGATCATCGCGTCGCGCGGCGCGCCGCGGATCCCCTTCCCCATGCGGTCGCCCACGCGAATGGCGAGCACTTGCCACGCCGCTCCCGCCACCGCCACCAGCGGACGCAGCACCGCGGCAATCGTGTACCCGGCGACGATGAGCGGCTTGCGCCGCTTCACGCGGTCGGACCACCAGCCGCTGGCCAGCTTCAACAGGGACGCCGTCGCATCCGCCGCTCCCTCGATGATCCCCACCCACGCCGCGCTCGCCCCCAGCGTCGCCGTCAGGAAGGCCGGCAGCAACGGATAGATCATCTCGCTCGACGCGTCGGTGAAGAAGCTCACCGCGGCGAGCGCCTTCACCGTGCGCGGCAGCCGCGCGCGTTTCGGCGTGTTCATGCGCTCCCCCGCCACGCGCCCGCAGCGGGCGTCATCACCCGCGCCGTCTCATGGTGAACCGCGCCGATGCCGGGCACCGCCGCAAACGCCTTCATCCACGACTCGGCCACCTGATGCGCATCGCCGTCGGCCACGAGCGCCCACACCGCGCCGCCAAAGCCGGCGCCGAACGCCGTCGCCGCCACCGCGCCGTGCTCCCGCGCATGCGCCGCGAGCCAGCTGGTCTGCGGCACCTGGTTCTGCAGCGCCTGCTCCGCCATTTCCTGCGACCGCGCCATCAGCGCGGCGGCAGCCGGCGCGTCAGCGCGCGCGATGGCGTCCGCCAGCCCAGGCACGATCACCGCCGTCTCCTCGTGATACTGTCGCACGCGGGCGCGCAGGTAGTCGGCATCGCTCGCTGCGGTGGCCGCCCGCTCCGCCAGCGACAGCGCATGATCGAGGGCCCCGGGCTCCGAGGCGAGCACCTCCGCCAGCGTGGCGTCGTGGCGCCCGGTGTCGGCGTTCCACGTCGCCGCCAGCGCGCGCACCGAGTCGGCGACGCGGTTGTACGCGTGCTGCGCATTGCCGGTCTTCGTGGCGCGCACCCCGCTCGTCGCCACGACGATGCGCCAGTCCTTGGGCCAGACCGAGCGCTGCACCACGCGGCCGGGGAGGTACGCGTAGGCGCCGACCATTCGCTCGCGCGACGCGCAGATGGCGATGTGGTCCTGTGCGCCGCCGCGCGTTCCCACCCCTGTATCGCCGGCGAAAGGTCCCCACGCCGCCCCGCTCTCCACCGCGGCGCAGTACTGCGCAAAGGCCAGCTCGTCGCCCGCGACCGGTGTCCACTCAGGCGACTCCCACAGCGCGTTCGCGTCAAACACCGCCATCGCGAGCGTCACCACGAGCGCGCTCGAACTGCTCATTCCCATCGAGGTGGGAATCGTGCTCCCCAGCGCGAGCTCCACTCCCGTGCGCGCCTGCGGGAAGTCGCGCGCCACGCGGCGAGCGACGGCGGCGAGATAGACCGACCAGCGCGGCCCCGACGGCGAGGCTGCCGGCGACAGCGCCATCACCACAGTGGACTTGCTCCGCTGGTCGTGCACGCGAATGACCGGCTCGTCAATCGCCGCCGCCTTGGCGTGCATGTGAAAAGGCGTGGCGCACGTCAGCGACGGTCCGCCGGCATAGTCGGTGTGCTTCCCCGCCAGTTCCACGCGCCCGGGGGTGCGGTACCGCCACATCACGGGGCCACCTCGATGCCGCGCAGGAAACCGCCGATCGTCGCCACGTCAGCGCGCCGCGAAAGGTCCAGTACACCGGCGTGCACCTTCACCACACGGAACGTCTCTCCCAGTTCACGCGCCGCGATCAGCACGGCATCCTGCAATTCAAGCTCGCCGCGCACCGACGGGGTGACGCGACGGCACGCCTCGAAGATGCACGGCGTGAAGCTCCACAGATTCATGCTCACCCAGTGCTCCGGGCGCTGCGCCAGCGGGTGGTCGGCACCCGGCTTCTCCACGATGTCGCGCAGCACGCCTGCCGCATCGATGTCGAGCAGGGCGAAGGCCATCACGCGCGCCCGGTCAATGTTGCTCCCGCGCACCAGCGCCTCGCCCTCATACGCCACCAACCCGGCGCCGCCGATGGCACAGAGCGCCTCGTACGACGCCACCGGATAGTAGTTGTCGGAGTTGAGCACGAGGAACGGCGCGTCGTGCACGTGGCCGTCTGCCGCCAGCACCGCGTCGGCGGTGCCGCGCGGCGCGGCCTGGACCGCCCAGCGCAGCCGCACGCGCGCCGGCGGAGACTGCCGCTCGTAGTACTCGCGCATGCTCGCATGGTCCGGCGCGACGACCATCGTCACATCGCGCACGCCGGCGTCGGCAAGCGCCGAGAGCACGAAGTCGAGGAAGGGGCGTCCAAGCGTGGGCATCATCCCCTTGTGACCGGCGTCGGCGGCGCGCGCCTGCGCGTCGTCCAACGCCACCGCGGCCTCGGCCCGCCGCATCCGGGAACCGAGGCCGCGCGCAAGGATCACCGCCTGCGTGGTGCGCATGCTCAGGAAGTTACCATCACTTGTCGTGGTCGGGTGTGACTTTCCAGAAGCCCTGCAGCACCTTCACCACGCCGTAGCCGCTGAGGACGAAGACCACCGTGAACACCACGCCTTGGCCGATGTTGCCGTAGAGGTAGCTGCCGGATCCAAACAGCGCGGAGTAGACGAAGGCCACGCCGAGCATCCAGCCGAGCATCGCCTGCGGCAGCGAGTCGGGCGACGCTCCCACGCCGGCCAGCGCCTGCACGTGCTTCCATCCCGGTCCCGCCGGCCGCACGAGCTTGAAGAACTTCACGAGCGTGGCGTCGTCCGTCTTCGGCCCGAGGAACGCCGCGGACACCCAGACGACCGACGTCACGCCAACCGTCGCGAGCAGCGAGATATGATCAGGAATCGGCGTCCCCATCCGTCGCACGACCTCGAAGGCCACGGCGGTGCAGAACGACGCGCCCATCGCCGCCACCTCGGCCCATGCGTTGACGCGCCACCAATACCAGCGCAGCAGGTACAGCAGTCCGGTGCCGGCACCGATGGAGAGGAGCAGCGTGAAGCCGCGGCTCGCCGTCTCGAGTACGAAGGTCAGCAGCGCGGCGAGGATCATCAGCGCGGCCGTCATCAGGCGCCCGATCAGCACGTAGTGCTTCTCGTCGGCCCCCGCCTTCACGAAGCGGCGGTAGAAGTCGTGCACGAGGTACGACGTCCCCCAGTTGAGGTGCGTCGCGATGGTGGAGACGTAGGCCGCGAGCATCCCCGCGATCATCAGCCCGAGGAAGCCCTCGGGGAGGAACGTCAGCATGGCCGGATAGGCCATGTCATGCCCAATCATCCCCTTGTCCACGTACGGGAAGGCGGTGCCGATGTCCGCGAGATTCGGGAAGACGAGAATCGAGCAGAGCGCGACGATGATCCACGGCCACGAACGGAGCGCGTAGTGCGCCACGTTGAAGAAGAGTGTGCCGACGAGGGCGTCCTTCTCGCTCTTGGACGCGAGCATGCGCTGGGCGATGTAGCTCCCGCCGCCAGGCTCGGCTCCCGGATACCAGACCGACCACCACTGCACCGTGAGCGGCAGGATCAGCACGGTGAGCGTCATCGTCCAGTCGTTGAAGTTCGGGAGCAGTGAGAAGACCTGCGGGTCAAGCCGGGTGAACAGCCCGTGGAGGCCGCCGACCTCCGGACGCTGCAGCGAGAAGTACGCCGCGGCGAACGACCCGGTCATGGCGATGCCGAACTGGATGAAGTCGGTCACCAGCACGCCCCACAGCCCCGACACCGCGGCGAAGGCAACGTTCAGCACCGCGCAGATAAGCAGCGTCTGCCACATCGGCCAGCCGAGCAGGATGTTGGCGATCTTGGCAGCGGCGAGGTTCACCGTCGCCATGATGACGATGTTGAAGAACAGCCCCAGGTAGATGGCGCGGAAACCGCGCACGAAAGTCGCCGCCTTGCCTGAGTACCGGATCTCGTAGAACTCGAGGTCGGTGAGCACCCCCGAGCGGCGCCACATCCGCGCGTAGAACATCACCGTCATCATGCCGGTGAGCAGGAACGACCACCACACCCAGTTGTTCGCCACGCCTTTCTCGCGCACGAGATTCGTGACGAGGTTCGGCGTGTCGGTGCTGAAGGTGGTCGCCACCATCGAGACGCCGATCAGCCACCACGGCGCCGAGCGTCCCGAGGTGAAGAACTCGGAGGTGCTCGACCCGCCGCGCTTCGCCATCAGCGCCGCGGGAACGAAGGCGACCACGATGGAGATCGCGACGATCCACCAGTCAAATGAGGTTAGATGCATTGAGGCAGATGGCAGAAGGGAGATGGCAGACGGCAGATCGTGGACGCCAGAACTACACTTTCCAGTTGCCGCGGGTGAAGTCGGGGAACTTCACGGGGGCGCTTCCCTTCGCCACGCTGATCTCGCTGAGCGGGAACGGCGCGCTCCACGCGGCGGAATCATACACGTCGATGTCTGGCACAAGTCCCTCGCGCAGGCACTGCACCGTGCGCCAGGCCATGATGTAGTCCATGCCGCCGTGGCCGCTGTTGCGCGCCGCCTGGCCGAGCTGCGTCCAGAGCGGGTCTTCGAACTTTGCCTTCCAGGTGTCGATGGAGCCCCAGCGCTCGCCGCCGGCCTGCCCCTCGACATAGATGCGCGCCGGGTAGTCCTCGAAGATCCCCTTGGTCCCCTGCAGCGCATTCAGGCGTGAATACGGGCGCGGATTGGACACGTCGTGCTGCAGCAGGATCGTGCGTCCCCGCGCCGTCTTGATGAGCGACGAGTTGAGGTCGCCCGTGACATACTTCTCCTGCCACTTGGGGTTCGACTTGTCCTTCACGGTCTCTTCGCGATAGAGCGTAAGCCCGCGCTCCTCGGTGCTCATCGAGACCATGTACTCGAACTTGTCGCCCTTGTGGATGTCGAGATACCAGGCGACGGGACCGAGGCCGTGCGTGGGGTAGAGGTTGGCATTGTTGGTGGTGTGCCACCGCCGCCGCCACAGCCCCTCGTCCCGGTCCTCGAACACGATGCCGCGCAGGTCGTGCAGGTAGGCGGCCGCGCCGTGCAGGGGTTCGCCGAAAATCCCCGCATGCACCATGCGGTTCACCAGCATCTCGTTGTAGCCGTAGTTGCAGTTCTCGAGCTGGATACAGTGGCGGCGGTACCTCTCGCTCGCGTCCACCAGGTCCCACAGTTCCTTGAGCGTCATGCCGAACGGGCACTCGCTCGACACATGCTTGCCCGCCTTGAGCGCGGCCAGCATCACGGGGACGTGCCACTCCCACGGCGTTGCGGTGTGGATGAAGTCGATGTCGTCGCGCTGCACGAGCTGCTCGAAGGCGCTATCGCCTTCGGTGTAGAGCGCCGGCGCCGCCTGGCCCGCGTCGGTCACCATCTTGGCCGCGCGCTGCGCCTTCTCGGGCACGTTGTCGCAGAGGGCGGTGATCTTCACGCCCGGGCAGCCGAGGAAGTCGTGCAGCACCGATCGGCCGCGCAGTCCCGTGCCGACGATGGCGATGCGCACCGTCTCGTGCCGCTCGAACGGCACGCCCTTCATGGTCTTGGCTCCCGCCGGCGCCGGCGGGGCGAGGTCGGGATGCGAACCCGCCGTCACCGACTCGGCGACGGCCGGGTACAGGGCGCCCGAGACGCCGAGCGCCGCACCGGCAAGGGCGGCGGATTTCAGCAAGTCGCGGCGGCTCAGGCCGTCGCGATCGTCCAGTGGCGATGACACCAGGCAGACTCCGTCGTGGGACGGAGAAAAGCTACCGGCCGGATTGAAAGGACGCGAGGCTGAGGACGCGGCTATCCGCGAGAAAGGCGGCAAAGGCCGCGCGCGTGGCGGCATCTGAGTTCGCGTCCACCAGCGAGCCACCGCCGTTCCAGATGTTCCAGCCACGCGCCAGCCAGAGGGAGAACCCGCGCAGGCGCTTGATGCCCGACAGCTCCGTCGGCGCCTGCTGCCAGAAATCCGCCCGCGCCACCGGCCCGAACTCAGCGATGACGATGGGCTTGTCGAGCCCGAGACTCTCCAGGAGGGCGACGGACGATTGGGCGCTGGCGGTCAGGCTTCCCGCCGTGAAGTACAGGTCCACGCCAAGCATGTCCACGTATGCGTCGCCCGGGTAGAAGGCGAGCGCGTTGCAGCTCGCGTTCGGGCAGATGTCAGCGGCGGCCCACAGCCAGATGACGTTGTGTGCCCGCTCGTCCTGGAAGACCTGAAAGAGCTGTCGCCAGAGCGCAACGAAGTTCGTCGCATGACCGCCCCACCAGAACCACTGTCCGTTGCCTTCGTGCAGCGGACGAAGTACCACGGGCTTCCCCACCGCCTTCACTTCGCGCGCCAGCTGCTGCGCCCACGCCATGAAGGCGGCGTGCGCGCTGCCGCCGGGAAGCACCGCCGCCGCCCCTCCGCGCGTGTCGTTCATCCCGCCCTGCGGCGGCGTGGAGCCGCGTACATAGGGCACGGTGAAGTTGTTCATCGAGATGCGAACCCACGGAAGTCCGCCTGAGGCGGCAAAGGAACTGAGCCCCGTCCAGTCCCGCACAACGGAGGGGTTGTTCTGTTCTGCCATTTCCCATTCGATGCTCGCGGGCGTGCTCGTTCCGTAGAGCTCCTGCCATCGCGCCGGAACGGCCGAGGACGCGACGGTGGTGAAGGGATTGCTCGCGCTGGCCAGCACGCCGACCCCAAGCAGCCATCCGGCGCGGCTTCGCACCTTGTTGTACAGCGCGAGCGTCGCGGCATCCATGTGGGGCCGCGCCGTGAGCGGGATGTCGGTGGCACTCGGCACCGTCCCGCTGGGCGTCCCGCCGCCGGCGCTGGGCGGCGCAGGCGAGGCGGGCGCCGTGGATGGGGAGGGCGCCGAACAGCCGCCATACACAACCGTCAGCGCCAACATTGTCATGTACAACCGGCGTCGCTCGTTCATGAACGAAACGTCGTCGTGAGACCATCGCGCTGCCGTGACCTCAGTCACCGAGCGACTGTGGAGGGCGACACCTCGTGGTGCGCCTAAGATAAGGCGACGCCCCGCTGGCCAAGTGGCCAGCGGGGCGTCGCCTGCGTCGAGCGATGGTGCTCAGCCGCCCGGAGGCACTCGCGGCTTCGCCGTGCGGCCGCCATCGCCGCCGCTGCTCCCGGTGGAGCCGGTCGATCCGGTCGATGACGAACCCGTCGAACCGGTGCTGGACGAACCGCTCCCCGCGGACGCGCCGCGCGACGTGCCCGACGACTGCGGCCGGCTCGTGGTGGAGCCGCCGCCGTCGCGGCGCGTGTAGCCGGCACCCTTCACCGCCTGTCCGCGCTGTTGCGTCGAGTACGTTCCCGCCGGCACGATGATGAGCGGGCGCGGACCGTAATAGTAGCCGCCGTAGCTGCCGTAGCCATACGGATAGCCATAGCCGTATCCGAAGTAGCCGGAGCCATAGCCGTACGCGCCGTACCCGAAGTAGCCAGGGTAACACGGGTCGCCGTAGTAACCGTACGTCGTCGGCAGGTAGCCGAAGCCGCAGTCATACACCGAGCCGTAGCGACGCGAGCGGTAGCTCACGCTCCCACCACCATACGTCGAGCGACGGATCTCGCTTACGCTCTGACCGGGCTCCGCCGTCCGCCGCACCGCAAAGTGCTGCGGGTTCGACAGCGCCACCATCAGGTCAATGACGCTGGACGGCATGCCGGCGTCGGCGATGCGCACCAGTTCCTTGGCGTCGAGGTCGAAGCCCTGTTGCAGCTCATTGAGCCACGCCTCGGCCACCGGCGAATCGACGTGCTTGGTCACCTCGAGCACGGCGTCGGCGTCCACCCGCTCGCCGGCCGCAAGGCGCGGGTAGCGCGACGCCACGCCGACCTCGTTCACGAGCGTAAAGGGCTGCGCGACGCCGCCCACTTCGGTGGCGACGCGCTTGAGCGCAAACGCCGCCGGGCGATAGCGCACGACGCTCACGGTCGAGTTCGCACCGACCACTGCTCCCCGCACCTCGATCCACTCACCTTGCGACGAGATGCTGAAGATGCTGCTGCTCTTCACCGTGGTCTGCGCGCACCGGACTTCCGACCGCGTCAGGAGACGGCGGCCGTCGGCCGACCAGACGACCGTTTCCCAGCCCGGGCAGCTCTCGATGGTCTTCGGTGTGCGCTGATTGGTGGCCGCGACGAGATCGCTGCGCAGCAGCTTGCCGTCGGCCATCACGGCCACTTCAATGCCGTCCCCCGTCTGCGCCGGGACGACGCAGACCAATCCCCTGGCCGCCGGCTCCTGGCCCGCCGGGCGCGTTTCGGAGACCTGCGACCAGCAGCCGAGCCACGGCTGGAATCGCGCGTCGGGCACCTGCGCCCACGCGGGAGTCGCACTGGCCGCGCCGGCAATCAGCAGGGCGCCGAGTGCGGCGGCACTGACATGATGAGACACGAAGTTGCGCATATGCGCCCCCTAAAAGCGGAAGGACAGGCCCACGGTCAACGCGAGCCCGGACAGGTCAATGCGATCGAAACCGGCGTAATCACTGCTCAGCCTGGCACTGGCCCAGTCGTAGCGCGCCTCGCCGACGAGCCCGACGCGCGCCCCGAGGGCGTAGTCGGCACCCGCGGCCAGGAAGGCGCTGGGCGACCAGGCTTCGGAGTTGAGCTCGGTACCGAACACATCAAGCGTCTGGTAGTCGACGAAATCGCCCGTCTGCTTGAAGTGGTACCAGGTGATCCCGCCGCCGGCGGTCACGTACGGCGCCACGCGCGCCGGGACCCACGCCAGCCGGCCGATGCTCCGGCCTGGCGGTGCGAGGTAGTAGCGCAGCCCCACGCTGAGCGGCATGCGCCGCAGCGAGGACGACTGCTCGATCTCGCGATCGTTGTTGTCCACCCAGTCACGGTAGACACTCGGCGTCACGCCGCTCGAGACGCCGACACCGAACTGTACCGCCATCTGCGGCTTCACGAAGAACGCCGCATCGAGCGACCATGCGCCACCGGCGAAATCACCGCGCGCGACTGTCAACTCATCCCGCACGAACGAGTACAGGTCGCTGCTTTCGGAAGGGCGGGCAAAGCCGCCCCGCACCGTGACGGTCGCCTTGGGCGCGCCGAACAGGTACCCGTCGCCCGCGCCCGACTGTGCTGCAACCGACAATGGAACACACACTGCGCTCGCGCATAGGGCGGCGCCCAGCGCCACACGACCCATCGGCACGGATACGCTCCTTGGGGGGCTTCCAACCACCGGAGACTCCAATGTTCCTCTGTCTTCAAATTACACTCATTTGAGTCGCCGGTTCCACGCGAATGCAACGCAGGGGGCGAACCGGCGCTCGGCCAGTTCGCCCCCTTCTCTGCCCCAGCTTGCCCGGCGTATTACGACTTCTTCCCCATCCCCGCCATCATGCAGGGCTGGGCGACTGGCTTGAAGCTGTCGTGCGCCTTGTCGATCGCGGCCTTGAGCGCGGCGTCGTTCCCCTGCCCCTTGGCCAGCGTGCCGATCGCCTTCAGATCGGCCACTGCCTTCGGCATGCCCTTGCGGGCGGCGGCGTTGTCGCACGACGCCGGTCCCTTTGAGGCGAGCCAGGCATCGGCCGCCTTCGTCAGGTCGGCGCCCTTCTCGCGCACCACCTTGAAGTCGCCCTTGTTCGCCGCCATCGACACCGACATCACGATGGAGTGGAGGGCATCGAACTCCTTCCATCCCGTCTTCTGTCCCATCATGGCGCCCATGCCCATTCCCATCCCCATCCCGCCCTTCGCCTTCATCGCCGCCTGCATGCACGGCTTGCCGACCGTCTCGAAGCCGTCGTGCACCTTCTTGAGCGCCGCCTTCACCGCCGCATCGTTCGCCTTGGTGGCCGCGATGTTGGCGTAGGTCTTGGCGTCGGTGACAATCCCCGGCAGTGCCTTGCGCGCGGCTGCATTGTCGCAGGCGGTGGGCCCCTTGGACTTCTCCCACGCCGTGGCACTGGCCGCGAGCGTCGGCGCCAGCGTGCGCGCCATCGTGAGACTGTCCTTGAGGGCCGGATGCCAAACAGACATCAGCAGCGTGTGGAAAGCGTCCAACTCCTTCCAGCCGCTCTTCATGTCGCCCATTCCCGCACCCTGCCCCATCCCGGCCATATCGTGCTTCATGCCCGTGTCATGGCGCATCGTGCTCATGTCGTGCTGCATGCCCGTATCGCGTCCCATCTTGCTCATGTCGTGCTGCATCGCCGGCTTGGCCATCGTCTTCTTCTCCGCCGGCTTCGCCTGCGCCTGCGCGAGCAGCATCACCGGCGCGAAGACCAGCGCCACTCCCATCAGTCGTATCGTCCGCATAACAGTCACCTGAGTAGTTGAATCGCCAATCCAAATCCGCAGTCGCAGTCCTGAATCGCAATCCGGATTCCAAATCCTCAATCAGCCCTATGCCCTGCTCCTCACCTCAGCATCATCCCCAACAGTCACCTCTCCCTTTACCCCCTCCAGCACCACGCGGTCCCCCACGAGTGAATTCGACAGCGTGCACCGCGCCAGCATGCTCTTGGCGCCGATGAGCGTGTGGCTCACCGTGCAGCTCAACAGGCGCGACCCCGCCAGCACGCAGACGTTCGGGCCGACCGTCGACCCCGTGAGCACCACGTCGTCCTCGATGTACACCGGGTCGATGATCGTGCAGTCCTCGACGTCCTTCGGCCGGCGGGCGAGCCCCTTGCCGAGCATCACGCGGTTGGTGTCGAGCAGGGTGTCGATCTTGCCTGCGTCATACCAGCCGGCCACGTCGAGCACCTTGAGCTTGGCGCCGTGGTCGATCATGTACTGGAAGGCATCGGTCAGGTAGAACTCGCCCTGGTTCTGCGGCGACTTCAGGACGTGGTCGATCCCCTCGTACAGCAGCTTCCAGTCGCGGATGTAGTAGAGCCCGATGTTGGCCCGCTTCGAGATGGGCGTCTTGGGCTTCTCGACGATCTTGGTCATGTGGCCGTTGGCGTCGGTCACCACCACGCCGAAGCGCTGGTAGTCCTCCACCTCCTTGGTCCAGATGATGCCGTCGTCGGGGCTCGTCTTGATCACGCCGAGGTCGGCGTCGAAGATCGTGTCCACGAAGATGATGAGCACCGGCTCGCTGACGTGCGCCCTTGCGAGCGCCACCGCTCCCGCCGTGCCGTCCTGCACCTTCTGCTCGATGAAGGTCGCGGGCAGGTCGCTGTACGCGGTGCGGGCGTGCGCCTCCACCGCTTCCTTGAGGTGCCCGGTGATGTAGATGACCTCGCTCACGTCGCCGAGCTTGCGCACGTCGTCGAGGACGTAGTCCATCACCGGCTTGCCGCACACCTTGAGCATCGGCTTGGGCACGGTGTGCGTGTGCGGACGCAGGCGCGTCCCCTTCCCGGCCAGCGGAATGATCACTTTCACGGCGCGCTCGTCCCCTCGCGACCATAGCGGTCGGTCAGTCGTACGACGTCGTCCAGGTGCGGCGTGCTCGCCTCGAGCACATCGCAGTCGGTCACCGCTTCCATCTGGTGGATCACGCCCGGTGTGTTGCGGTACGATTCGCCCACCGCGAACGGAACCTCCACCAGGCCGCGGCCGTCCCTGAAGTCCACGCGGTAGATCATGTCGCCGCGCAGGAGGTGGATGGTCTCGTCCTTCTGGTTGTGGTATTGCACGCTCAGCGCCTGTCCCGCCTTGATGTGCAGCACCTTGCCCACGTACCGCTCGGTATGGGCCCAGATGATCTCGTGCCCCCACGGCTTCGGCACGAACTTCACGTCGCTCTTTCCGTCCACGTCAGCTCCTCTGTGGTCGCGCCGTCATTGCGCTGGGTGTCGTCACGCAGGCCGTCACGCATTTGCCGCATCCGGTGCAGTCGGTCCCGATGAACGGCCTGGTCTTGTCGTCGAGGTGAATCGCCGCGTCGCCCACCGGGCAGACGCGCGCGCAGACCCCGCACTCAATACCCTGAAAGGCCAGGCACCGCCGGTCGTCCACGCCGATCACTGCCATCTTCACGTCGAGCCAGCCGCGCGTCGGCGCGAGCAGCGCGCCGGTGGGGCAGGCCGTTACGCACGGCATGTCCGCGCACATCAGGCAGGCGCGGTCATCCACCTCCAGCACCGGGGTCCCCGCCGCAATGCCGTGCTGCGACGGGAGCATCCGGATGGCCAGCGCCGGACACACGACAGCGCATTCCTTGCACCGCGTGCACGCCGCCAGAAAGGCCGGCTCGGCGATGGCCCCGGGCGGCCGGATGAACGGCACCGGGGACATGCGATCCGAGACGGCATCCACCACCTCCCCCAGCAGGCGCGAGAGTCCCTGCGAAAAGAAGCCGCGCCGGTCGAGGGGGGTATCTGCCATAGGAAGGCAAATTGCCCCACGGCAGGGGGAAAATACAATGCACAGGGGAACGAGTGCGGAGTGCGGGGGTTTGGTGCGGGGGGACGAGTGGAGTGCGGAGGAACGGGCGAGGCGGCCTCCTCGCACTTCACCCCTCACTCCACCCGTCGCTCCGCACCAGACCCCCGCACTCCGCCCTCGTCCCGCTCACCGCCTCCCTCCCGTCCATATCGCCACGATCCCACACGCTCCCTGCTGCGCCGCGCCGACCAGCGGAATCAACTCCGCCGGCGCATTCGCCGCGCTCGCGTAGATCTCGATGGCGGCGACCTCGTTGAGGTTCACGAGCTCGTCAATGGGCACGACGCCGGTTGACCGCGGGCCCGGCATTCTGCTGCCCCGTGGTGGCTCGGGCTGCAGCAGGCGGCCGTCCAGGTAGACCGTCATCTTGCATCGGCCCCGCCCCTCCAGATAGGTCTGCGAATACTGTCCCGGCGTGCGCACCACCGACACGAACCGCCGCCCCTGGAACACATCGGTCGGGCGCGCGCCCTGCCGGCCCTCGAGTTCCTCCGGCGTGATGAAGTCGGCGTTGAAGGTCCCGCGCTGCGCGCGCTGTACGCGGTCATAGAACCCGGCGAGTTCGAGCGGCATTTTCACGGCGCGCTCGGTCACCGTCACGGCCGCCAGCGCCTGCGCCAGCGACTTCAGCGCCACCTCGAATTCCCCGGAGCGCGCGCGCCCCACGCGGCCGGCAAACGGCGTGTGACCGATGCGGCGCACCTTCAGCCGCAGTGAGTCGGGCGCCGCGTCAATGAACACGCGCCCGCTGTCGTCGGCCACGCGCCCACGTCCGCCCTCCACCTCCACCAGCGCGTGCGCAATGGGCACCCCGCTGCTGTCGCGCACGCGCACTACCGCTCCCTTCGCCGGCGCGTCGGCCCGCACGCCGCCAAACCGGATGTCCACGCGCGCCGTCGTCTCCTTCTCCGCCATTCGCACGGTGACCTTGGGCGCCTTCCGCGTGCCGTACTGCGCCGTCAGCGTGAGCAGCCGCGCACTCGGCACCCCGCAGATCGCAAACGTGCCGTCGCGCAGCGACACCGTGCTCAGTCCCTGCGTCTGCCAGGTGATCTGCCCGCCGCCGGCGACGCCATAGTCCTGCTGCCACTCCACGGTGACGATCACATCGGCCAGCGGCGCGCCACGCTCATCGAGTACGGCGCCGAGCAGCAGCCCTGACGCCCCGCCCGGCGTGGCGGGCGTGCAGGACGCTTCCTCAGGGGCAGAGTCCACCGGCGCCTTCGCCACCGCCTTCGTCGGCGGCGGGGGTTCGGTGCGGCCATTGGTGTAGAGGAGATCCTTGCCGCGCTTGATCCACCAGACCTCGCCGCCGCGCACGAACATCCCGGCCGCACGCGGCGGCGCCGGCGGCAGCGTGATGCGCGGCATCAGAAGTTCCCAGCGGTTCACGAACCAGATGCCGTCGGGAAGACGCGTGAACTCGACCACGCCGCCGGCATCGAGGCGCTGCAGGGCGATGGGGAGCCCTTCGTATTTGAACTCCATGCGGCGCAGTTCGTTGGACGCGCGGTCGAGCCAGAGCGTCCCGCTCACGTCCACGAAGTTGCGCTTGAACTGCTGCGGCCTGAAGGTGAGGCCGATCCACCCCGCGCGTTCGCCCTTTCCGTCGGTGAGCCCAAGGCAGTGCGACGCCGCGAAGGTCTCCGACAGCAGGACGTCGGCGTCCGGCGCGTAGTACGTGTGCGACGCCAGGTCGGTCTCCACGTACCCCACCTTGGCCAGCGAGTCGGGGCGCAGGCTCTGGAACGGCTTCACCGTGACGCCTTCCTTGAACTCCAGCTCGAGTTCACCGACCGGCCGGTTCCCCATCGTGCGCGCCTGGCCGTAGACGCTGAGCCGCGACAACGGATCGCCGTCGCCCGACTTGAGCGTCGTGCTCAGCAGCGCCTTGCGCGCCTCCTCAAAGACGGTCGCGACGTTGATCCCCGCCGATCCTGTCTGCCGACACGAGGAGTTCGACTCGGTCGTGACGGTCGCGAGGACGATGGGATCGTTGGGAAGCACGGTGCGCGTGTCGCGACGCGCCCCGGCGGCCAGCGTGAACTCGCCGATGAGTACCGGGCGGTGCCCGATGCGCAGCGCGCGCAGGCGCACTGCTCCGGCGGGCACGTCGAGCGCGTAGCGGCCGTTGCCGTTGGTGATCGTGCGCGCGAGCACGCTGTCCCGTACGCCGCGCGACGCCACGACGATGACGCCGGCCGCGGGCACGCTGTCGCCGCGGAGCAGTGTGCCCTGGAGCGACTGCGCCGCGGCAGATGTACCGCCAAGGAGCACCCACCCCGCGATGCCACCGCGCAGCAGTCCAGCGACAACACCGCGAGCGAGCCAGCTGCGGACGTCAGTCACTGCGCTCACCGGCGCGGCCCCGTCCAGATCGCTATCAACCCGCAGTTGCCGCGAGAGGCGGTCGGAATCAGCTCGACCGGCGCGTTCGCGATACTCGGGTAGATCTCGATGCCCATGATGGATCGTCCGTCTACGATCTCGTCGAGGCCGAGCAGCGGGGAACCGCCACCAGGAGGTCTCGAACCCGCATGCCGGATCGAGAGGGGCACTTCGCTCACGGGAGCATCCTGCATGGTGCCCTTCACGTACTGTCCATCCACGATGATGTTCATCGGGCAGCGAGCGCGTCCCTGCACCACCGGCTGGACGCGCCCATTCACCCTGAAGGTTGCGATGCGCGAATACTGCCGTCCCTGCAGGATGTCCGAGAGTTTCGACAGGTTGCGCGACTCAAGCTCCTCCGGCGAGATGAACTCGCCGAGCATCGCGCTCTTCTTCACGCGGTCCACCCGGTCGTAAAACCCCGTGCGCGACAGCGGCGTCACCTGCCGCGCGAGCACGCGCACCGTGTCCATGACCGCCGCCAGCGGCTGCATCACCGCCTCATAGGTATCGTCGCCCGCGCCGCGCCGCGCCCAGCCATCGAACGGCCGGAAGCCGATGCGCTTCACCAGCACCGGCAGCGAATCCCGCGACGCCATCACCAGCGTCAGCGCGCCGCTCTCGTCGGCGATGCGATACGGCGCGCCGTCCACCGACACCACCGCATACGGCACCGGCTGCCCGCCCGGCGTCCTCACGCGCACCGTCAACGACCGCCCCGACTGCGCCTCCGCCGTGAATGCGAGAAGCGATAACACCGCAAGGAATGCCGCTCGCATCGGATGCCTCCGAGCCCTGTACACCATTACAGGAAGATACGCTTCGCCGCCGCGCCTGCTGAGCCACCCACAAAACAAAAGGGGCGGCCATCAGGCCGCCCCCGTCCAAATCCCCCTCCCCTTCACCCCACCCTGCCCCCTTCCCCCGCACCACACCCTGTTCCCTGCACCCTGCACCAGGGAAGGGTTACCCAAGCATCTTCGCCTTCAAATCCCCGAGTCTCCGCCGCACCGACCCATCCATCACGGTATCTCCCACCCGCACAATCACCCCACCCAGGATGGCTGAGTTGATGGACAGGTGCGGCACCACCGTCTTCCCCATCGCCTTCGACAGCGACGCCGCCAGCGCGTCGCGGTCCGCGTCGCTCATCGCGCGCGACACCGTCACCCGCGCGTGCACGCGCCCTTCCTCCGCGTCGCGCAGGTTGTTGTACTCATGCGCGATCTCGCCGAGGGCCATCTGCCGGCCGTTGGTGACCACCTTCTGCACGAAGCGCACGAACAGCGCCGGCGCCTTGTCTGCGAGCGCCTTGCCCAGCACCTCGTTCTTCTTGGCCCCGCTCACCTGCGGCGCCGCCAGGAAGCGCTCGAACGTCTCGTCGCACTCCAGCGTCTCGGCGAGCCCGTTGATGTACGCGCCGTATGTGTCGCGCGCGTTCTCGCGGGTCGCGAGCGCCAGCAGGGCGTCCGCGTAGTTCCGCCCGATCGCAGAGCTCTGCATCAGTTGGTCTCGATGGCCGAGAGGTACTTCTCGACGAGCGCGCGGTTGGAGGCGTCATCGAGGTTCTTCTCGATCACCTTGCCGGCGCCGGCGATGGCCAGCTCAACCGCTTCGCGGCGGAGGGCGGCAATGGCGCCCACCTTCTCGGCGTCGATGTCGCGCTTGGCGCGCTCGATCATGTCGGCCTGCTGCAGCTTGGTCTGCTCGAGGAGGTCGGCGCGCATCTTCTCGGACGTCGCGCGGCCGTCGGCGATGATCTTCTGCGCGTCGGCTCGGGCGGCGTCGAGCTGCCTCTTCTGCTCGGCGAGCAGCGCGGAGGCGGCGTCACGGTCGGCCTTCGCCTGGTCCATCGCCTCGCGCAGTGCCTGCTCGCGCCCTTCGACGGCGGCGAGGATCGGCTTGAACGCGAACTTGGAGAGGACGAAGAAGAGGACCGCGAAAACCACGAGCGTCCAGAACATCAGGCCGCCCGTCGGTGACAGCAGCCCCTTGGGCGCCTCGCCCTCGCTGGCGAAGGCCGGCACGGCGGTGACGGCGACGAGCAGCAGGGCGCGGGTCAGGAAGGAACGCATGGGTATCGGGAATCGAGGAGAGGGAGGAACAGCCAGCCGCACACCCCGGGGCGTGCGGCCGGCCATGCTGCCTAGAACGTGAACTTGCTCTGGATCAGGAACGTCACGACCACGGCGAACAGCGCAGCGCCTTCGATGAAGGCGGCGAAGATCAGCGCGGCCGTCTGGATCTTGGCGGCGACTTCCGGCTGGCGGGCCATGCCCTCAACGGCCTGACCGCCAACGCGGCCGATGCCGAGGCCGGCGCCGATGATGGCGAGACCAGCGCCGATGCCGGCGCCCATCATCGCCCACGCGCCCGTGTACTCCTTGGTGTACTCCGCAGCAGCCTGCAACAGGGGGAACATCATTGTCGTAACTCCGAATCGTGAAGTGGTACCGCCTCAGCACCCGCAACGGTGTAACCCGTCACCATCCGCCCACGGACCCCGGGGCCCAGCGGAATTCGCCGGGACAACCGCCCGGCTACCATCGGAACTGGTGGGTGAAGCCAATCCCGTCCTGAAGAAGTACTGTTGTCTCTCTGTTGTATCTCTGTTTTCTCTCTGTTGTTTCTCTAACGCCTAGTGTGCTGACTCCCGCACAAGACCAATGAATACCGAAGAAAGCAGAGTAAAGATGAAAGCCTGTAGAAAGGCTACCATCAACTCCAAGAGCATTATCGCCACCGCCATCGCAATCGGCGCCGGCGCCACGAGGTAGCTCTGGAACGTGAAGATCAGGCCGATGAGCGCGAGCACGACGATGTGCCCCGCCGTCATGTTGGCGAAGAGACGGACGGCGAGCGCGAACGGCTTGGTGAACTTCGACATCAGCTCGACCGGGCTCAGGATCACCGACAGCGGCACGCGCATGTACAGCGGCATGTCGTGCGGCCAGTAGATGATCGTGTTGATGTAGCCCTTCCCCAGCGCGCGCATGCCGGCCACTTCGATGACGATGAACGTCATGATGGCCAGCGTCGCCGTCACCGAGATGTTGCCGGTGGCGGTGCCCATGTACGGCACGAGGCCGAGCAGGTTGGCGATGAGGATGAAGAAGAAGATCGTCAGCAGGTACGGAACGAAGCCCTCGCCGTGGTGCCCGACGTTCGGCAGGATGACTTCGTTGCGCATGTAGAGAATCATCGACTCGATGGCGCCGGCCAGCCCCTTGGGCGGCAATCCCTGCGCCGCGCGCCGCGTGTGCGACCGCGCCGCGCCGACGAGCAGGACGATCGCGATGGCGGCGGCGATCCAGAGCATCACGACGAGCTTGGTCGGCGACGTATCCACCACGAACGACCCGATGTGGAACGTCGGCCAGCCGGACGGGAGCGTCACCGCACGCTGGAAGCCGTGCGAGGCATCGGGCCACGGCACCTCGAGGTGCTTTCCGTCGGTGATGTGCGGGGTGATGATGTCGACCGAAGCCGCACCCTCTCTGGGCGCCGACTTCTGTGCCCCTGCCTCCTGCGCGGCGGCGCCGTGCTGCATCCCGGCCATCGAATCGGCGGCCATCGCGGGCGCCGGCGTGGGCGCGGGGGCGTGCTCCTGCGCCGCGAGGGGAGCGGCGGCAACAGCGGCGGCGAGCGCGAATGCAGCGAGCGCGGATGCGATGAATCCAGACTTCATGGCTTGAGAAAGACGGGTTCGATCAGCGTGGAAACAAAGAAGAACGCAGCCAGGCTCAGCAGGGCGGGCGCCGGGGGGAACCCCATCAGCCGCGTACCGATCAGCGCGTGCAAGACCAATGTCAGGAACCGCAGCAGCATCCCCGCGCCCCAGCCGGCAATCATGTGTTGCGGCACGATGACGCGGACGAACAGGAAGCCGATGATCTGGATGCCCAGCGCTATGCCCGCCGAGAACCAGACCGCCTGCTGGGCCATCGGGTCCGTCCAGAGCCGCGTCAGCAGCCAGGCCAGTCCAACGATCAGCAGCAGCGCCAACCCCGCAAACGCCAGGGTGCGCTTCACTTCCCCTCCTTGTCCAACCGGTCCTGCTCCTCTTGCCGCCGTTCGAGCGCTTTCAGTGAGCGATACATGCTGTAGAAGGCCGCCGTCGCGCCGGTGAAGACTCCGAGGATCATGAACCAGGGCGAAGAACCGAGCTTGCCGTCCACCCACTGCCCGATGTACAGGAAGAAGAGGATCGACAGCACGAACTGCAGCCCGAGCCCCATGAACTGGGTCGCCGGACCGGACCCGAATGCCCCCTTATTGAGCAGGGACTCGGCACGCTTGCGCGCGTCCTTCGGATCAATCGCCACAGCCTTAAAAAATATTCGCTTGTGAAATCTTTCGCAAGCGAAAACACCGCGCGAAACGGCTGGATTCCACTCGCGAAGACGCCGCTCTGAATGCCCCGCTGCGTGGACAACTCCTCCTGGCGGCCCTTGCCGGGAACCACAAGCGTGTCATTTGAAGTCATGGTGCGTCAGACGGAATTCTGGACAATTTGACCGATCCACCAAGTGCCCGCCGCATCGTGACTTGGCCCGTTACCAAGCGTTTGACGGATCGTCTAGGTGTCAGTAAGTTGAACGCTAGAATATCCTGATCCCGGAACGTTGGGATCACAAATGTTTCGCCCATTCGGCCAAGCGAATGAACGGACGCGGTGCTTTTGTGATGTTGGCCATCGCTGTGCTCGCTTTTGCGTGCACCCGTTCGCGCACACCAGAGGCGCTCTCCACCACAAAGACCCCGCACAAGAAGGGCGTCGCCGTCGCCTCGGCGCTTGACGTGCAGGTGGACAACGCCGTGCACTTCGCGCTCCACGTCATGAATGAGGGTGACCGCAAGGTCGAACTCAACTTCAAGGACGGGATGACGCACGACATCGCCGTGCTCGACGAACAGGGCCGCGAGGTCTGGCGCTGGAGCGACGGCCGCCTCTTCACCGCCGCGTACCAGAATCGCGTGCTCGCCCGCGATGACACGCTGTCGTTCACCGAGTCGTGGAAGTCGCCCGCGCCGGGCCAGTACACGGCCATCGTGCGCCTCGTTTCGCAGAACTTCCCGCAAGAGCAGCGCGTCGCCTTCGCCGTGCGCTGAACGAATCGCTCTCCGCTGCGTAGTGGATCGGGCGCCCTTCCCCACGGATGAGGCGCCCCTACCTTTCCCCCTGCACCACACCCTGTTCCCTGCACCCCCGCACCATGCCTGACTCGCGCGACCTCGAGCTTCTAGACCGCCTGAAAGTTGCGCACCGTGCCATCGCCGACGAAATCGGCCGGCGCATCATCGGCCAGCACGACATCGTGGACATGATGGTGTCGTCCATTCTGGCCGGCGGCCACGTGCTGCTCATCGGCGTGCCGGGGCTGGCCAAGACGCTGCTCATCCAGACGATCGCCGAGACGCTGGACCTGCAGTTCTCGCGCGTGCAGTTCACGCCCGACCTGATGCCGAGCGACATCACCGGCACCGAGCTGCTCGAGGAGGATCACGGCACCGGCAAGCGGTCGTTCAAGTTCTCCAAGGGGCCGGTGTTCGGGAACATCGTGCTGGCCGACGAGATCAACCGCGCCCCGCCAAAGACGCAGGCGGCGCTGCTGCAGGCGATGCAGGAGCACACGGTGACGGTGGCGGGCAATACGTATCCGTTGCCCGAGCCGTTCTTCGTGCTGGCGACGCAGAACCCGATCGAGCAGGAAGGGACGTATCACCTTCCTGAGGCGCAGCTCGACCGGTTCATGTTCGAGCTGCGGGTGGGGTATCCGACGCAGGACGAGGAGGAGCGCATCGTCAGCACGACCACCGGGGCGGGTGAGCAGACGCTGCGCGCGGTGCTGACGGCGGACGAGATTCGCGAGATGCAGAAGCTGGTGCGCCGTCTGCCGGCGCCGCCGAGCGTGGTGAAGTTCGCGGTGGAGATGGCGCGGAGCACGCGGCCGGGGGAGCCCGGGGCGAGCGAGATGGTGCGCAAGTACATCGCGTTCGGGGCCGGTCCGCGCGCCGGGCAGTACCTGGTGCTGGGGGCGAAGGCGCGGGCGGCAATGGACGGCCGGCCCGTGGCCGACCTGGACGACGTGCGGGCGATCGCGTTCAGCGTGCTGCGGCACCGTGTGGTGCTGAACTTCCAGGCCGAAGCCGAGGGCGTCGGGGTCGAGAAGATCCTGAATCTCAAATAGCAGCACGGGCAAAATGACGCGGCTGTGACGCCGCCTCATCTCTTCCTCGCATGGACCACGACGGGGCGGCACACCTGCTGGTCGTTCGCGGGCTTGGGCGCGCCGAGGTCACACTCGGCGCGCTGTCGCTCGTCCCTGAGGCGGGGATGCTGTTCCCGCTGGCGCTCGTCCTGGCGCAGCGGGCGGGCGAACGGATTCCGCGCGCCGAGCTGACGGAGTTCGTGTGGCCCGGGGCGGACGACGCCGCCGGCCGTCATTCGCTGCGGCAGGCGTTGTATCGACTGCGCAAGTCGGGGCTGCGGATGGACGACGACACCGACGACGTGCGCGTGGACCCGGCGTCGGTGGACAGCGACCTGAGCGCGGTGCTGCGGCACGACTGGCCCTACACCGCCGAGCCGGAGGCCATCGAACGCGCGGCGAGCGTGCTCCCCGGCGTGGCGCCGCCCGACGGGAGTCCGTTCAGTGACTGGCTCGAGCAGCTGCGCGCGCGCTTGTCGGCACAGTATCGGCGGGCGACGCTGCATCGCATCGCGCTCGCCCGTCGCGAGGGGCGGTGGCGTGATGTCGAACACTGGGGACTCATGTGCCTGCAGGCCGACCCGCTGAACGAGGAGGCGACGCTGGCGCGCGCCGAGGCGACGGCGATGGTGGGCGCGAAGAATGCGGCGCTGGAGATCCTCGACGCGTACCTGCGCGAGATCGGCGAGCGCGCCAAGGTGATCGGGTTGCCGGCGCGGCTGTTGAAGCGGCGCATCTCGGAGCTGACCGACACGACCGGGCGGCGCGTGACGGCGACGTCGGCGCCGTTCGTCGGGCGGCATGGGCTCCTCGCGCGCGGGCAGGATGTGCTGGCGCAGGCGCGCGGCGGCGAGGCGACGGTGTTGTGGTACGTGGGTCCGCCGGGGATCGGCAAGTCGCGATTGCTCCGCGAGGTGGCGCGCGCGGCGCGCATGGCGGGCTGGTGCGCGGTGCTGGGCGGGGCGCGGCCGTCGTATGAAGACCGGCCGTTTGCGCTGTTGACGGAGTTGCTGCCCCAGCTGCTCGAGGCGCCCGGGGCGCTGGGGGCTGACCCGCACGCGCTGACGCTGATGCGTCAGATGGGGCGGGCCGACACCGGCGAGGAGCCGTTGTCACCCGAGGAGACCCGCGGGCGGCAGTATGCCGTCTACTTATCGTGGGTGGAGCTGATGGACGCCGTGCTCGGCGAGGCGCCGCTGGTGATTTTCGTGGATGATGCGCACTGGGCCGACCCGCTCACGCTGCTCATGTTCGCGCGGCTGCTGGAGAGCCGCCCGACGGCGCGCCTGGCGGTGATTCTCTCGGCGCGCCGCGTGCCGACGCGCGACGATGCGGCGGCGCAGCGATTGCTGGGGGCGACGCAGGAGCGCATCGCGCCGCTGACCGACGAGGAGATGCGCGCGTTTACGGCGGCGGTGGGGTTGGGGACGGACGCCGAGTTCGAGGAAGTGACGCGACGCCTTGGCACGGCGAGCGGGGGGAATCCGCTGTTCCTCGGGCATCTGGTACAACAACACCAGACGCAGCGCGATCATGCGATGATGCCGCCGGATCTCGCGACGCTGGTTGACAATCAACTGCGACAACTTTCGCGCGACGCGCTTCGGCTGCTGCAGGCCTGCGCGCTTCTCGGTCAGCATGCGACGCTGCCACGGGTGGAGCGGGTGTTGGGCGTGGAGGCGCCAGCGCTTGTGTCACCCTTCGGGGAGCTCGATGACATGCTGGCCTTGCCATCGGAACCCGGGCAGCCGTTGACGCCTCACGACCTCTGGACGGAGCGCGTGCGAAGGGGGATGACGGCGGGGGTGTTCCGCAGCATGGCGGTGAGCGCGGCACGTGTGCTCGAAGCGGACGCGCAGGCGGATGGGGGGATTGAAATCCACTGGGACGCGGCGCGGCTGTACCAGGAGAGCGGAGAGAAACAGCTCGCCTACGCGACGATGATGCGGTGTGCGGAGTACTTAATGCGAACTGGGGCAGCATCCGACGCAAGTCGGGCATATGACGTCGCCGCCGGGTACGCCGCTTGTCCCAGCGATGCCTACGCCGCCCTATTCGGCCGAATGCGCGCGCAGCAAGCAGGTGAGGTCTGGGAGGGGGTACAAGAGACAATCGCACGCACCCTGGCGTTGGAGGTCGACTCGACGCCGGACCAAGAGGCGGTCCTCGAGTTGTCTCGTTTCAGCGCGGACTGGTCTGTGGGCAAGGATGACTCGTCGATGATTGCACGTCTTCGCCAGCTAACCGGTGATGATCAGCTGCCCAACAGCACAAGGCTTACGGCTGCGGTCCTAGGAATGGCCGCGTCAGACAATGGACTTGATTCAGACAGTATACGGTGGTTCTACACCCGCGTCGCGGGTCTTGCGGTTTCGGAAGCGAGCGATGAACTCGCCTTGCTCAAGTGCACTATCATCTTCGAAACTGCAATCGGCGATCTTACAAGGGCCGAGGATGCTGCGAAAACGCTGCTCGCGCGGGCCAGACGATTTCAGGACACTGCCTCCCTTATCAGCGCCCTGAGGTTTGCACACTATCCACCCCGACGACTTGGTAACATGCCTCTATCACGCGAGCGTCTGCAAAGCGCTTTGCGGATTGCCGAGCGATACAAACGACCGTACGCTCGTGCGGCGATTGCGGACCTTCTTGGCGGACTAAGTCTCGACTACGGTCTTTACGAGGACGCTATCCGGCTCACTAATGAGGTGACTGAGCAACTCAAGCCCCTCGGAGGCGCCTTTCGGCAACAGTCCGCAGTGGATACCAGGGCAATCGCACTATGCCTAGCAGGCCGCGTTGATGCGGCACGACATCTCGTCACCGACCCCAGCGAAGTCATGGCACGAGGAGGCCGTCGCACGCAGTTCTGGAGCCTAGCTGCCACCTTGCTCGTAGCGACCCACGATCGAGACACGAAGCGCATCGACGAATGTCTCTCGGAATTCGACGCCGTCCGTGATCGCCTTTTCCGGCATTCCGGCTCCGACATTATCGCCGTCGCATACTCGTCGGCGCTATTTCGGGTTCGAGGTACGAGGGCTGCCGTGCAGTTTGCGCGCTGGTATACTCTCGGCGCGCGCAGAGATAGGCTTCCGCTTCCAAAGCAACTGGCGGCGCTATTGGAGCCGTAGCATGAGCGACGCGCGTCTGCTTCAGCCTATGTGGCCATTCCAGAACACTTGGTCACGCGCTGGCGTGCATAGGAAGATCCCC
Organism: uncultured Gemmatimonas sp.; assembly: GCA_964416005.1. Classification (GTDB taxonomy): domain Bacteria; phylum Gemmatimonadota; class Gemmatimonadetes; order Gemmatimonadales; family Gemmatimonadaceae; genus PNKL01. Next base: position 28,737 of record CAYQCP010000007.1, on the reverse strand, counting down.
GAACCCAGCAACATCGTAGGGGTTCAGCTTCCTGAACCCGAGGTCGAGGGAGCGCCTCGCTACGGGTTCGCCCGCGTCGGACTACTGAGATGAGCTAGTCGGGAACTGCGCCGAATGGCGAGGCACCGCCTGTCCATCAATGGCTTGCGTTCCAGCGTCCGCCGGGAACTCCCGCGCCGCAATCGCAACCTCGAGTTGCAGATCTCTCCAGTTCTCGGGGAGCAGTATCTGCGTACAAATCCTCGGGTCAAACTGCGTGCCTGAGACCCGCTCAAGCTCGTCACGGACTTCGTCCATCGAACGCGGCGGGCGATATGGCCGCACGGTCGTCATCGCGTCGATGGTATCGGCGAGCGTAATAATGCGCGCACCAATCGGGATCTCGTCGCCAGCGAGCGCATCGGGGTATCCGCGCCCACTCCACCGCTCATGATGCCCGCGAACAGCCGGCACGATCGTCTTGAAGTGCGACACCTTCGCAACTAAGGCCGCCCCCTTCGCCGAGTGCGTCTTCATCACCTCATACTCAGCGTCAGTCAGCTTGCGCGGCTGCCTGAGAATCGGAGCAAACTCCTCATGGATCTTCCCGACGTCGTGAAGCAGTGCAGCCGTCCCTACCTCTTCGACCTGCCTCGAGGACAGCCCAATGACACGCGCGATAACTCGGCTGTATCTGGCCACGCGCTGTGAGTGACCCGAAGTATACGGATCGCGCGCTTCAATGGCCGCAACCATCAGTTGGAGTAACTCCTCGTTTATGCGCTCGAGCTCAAAGACGGTCTTGTACAACTGGCGCACGCCGAGCATCGGGAACGCGAGGATGCCCGTCCAAAGCGGCCCGAATCGCGCGTACGCGAATGCGATCACAAGCACCAGTGGGAGCGCGAGGACGTCGTTGAGTAGCGCGCCCTTGAATCCGCGCGCCAATTCGCGAGCGAATGAGGTTCGATTCGCAAGCGAGAGGACGAGTGCTACGACCGCTTTGTTCGTGACCATGTAGATCGCGAAGAGAGCAGCGGACGGCAGGAAGTAGAGCTCCCTACCATCGAGCAGCAGACCCTGTCCTCCAAGTCCTCGATAGGTGAGGATGCCAACAGTGACCGCCAAGACCTGCTGCGCAATATTGAACTGCGCCTTGAGCAACTCGCGACGCATTATGATCTCGCCGATCAACATCGCGAAAAAGACGGATGCGACAGCGGCACCGTTCGGCGAGAGCAGTGCGATCGAGAGGAATGGCAGAAACCCGATCGTGCCAGGACTGTTTTTCGCCCGCTGGTACTGCAGCACCTCCGCGAGAATTCCAAATCCTGTGAAGAAGGCCGCGGCCTTCAGCTCATTCGCGCCCCACGCTCCTCCAAGCACAGACACCACCGCCGCGCCAATGAGCGCGGCGGTGCTGACCAGCAAGACGTAGAGCTTCACACCGTTCAGAGGTCACCTCGCAACATGGGGAATCCCGTTCCCTTCTTCCCTCGCGCTAGCTCCAAATGACCGTGTCAGCCAGAGCTCCCAAGAATCTCAAAATCGTCAGCATTAGAGTGTCACCTCCCTTTCGCAGAGTCACAGCTTGCGCTCGCAAGACCGTGCTGCCGCTTGGGTCGGCTTCGCTCGTGGTGCACATGTGCACCGGTACCGCTCAGCTCACCTGCACCTGCCCTTCCACGGGAACGGGAACCCCACTACGGTTGTCCGCCGCGCAGCGCACCGGCTAACCCGCCCGGCCTGCCACCCAACGGTTCGTTGCATCCAGCACCGCCAAGACCGCCGCGGTCTCCGCACTGTCCTTCACCTCGGCGCTGCCGGTCATCAGGGCACTCTCGCGCCCCAGCCGCACCGTCACTCCCACAAAGACGAACTCGTGGTCGAACGCCTCCACCAGCTTGCTCCCCTCGAGGCTCAACCGCCGCTCATTCCCCTCGCTCTTCGAAATCGCCGCCAGGGCCGCGCGCGCCGCCACGTCCACCCGGCTGCGGTCGCTCTCCGCCCCCTCGCTCTCGCCCACGAAGACCTCATCACCCCGGCGCAGCGTCACCTTGCACGTCACGCCCTTCGTCCGCGACCCGCGGATCTCCACGTCCTCGAACAGCATCGTCCGACCAGGCGTCCCGGCCGGCGCCGCTGACTCGCCCGCGCCGGCCGGCGACGCAACCGCCGCCATCACCGCCGCCGGCGTCCCCGCCGCCGGGGTCCCGCGCGCCGACGTCGTCGCCACGCTCACCTTGCGGTGATCCACCCGCAAGCCGAGGTGCGCCATCAGCGCGCTCTCCACGTTGCGCACCGTCTGCTTGGGCTGCGTCTCCCCCGTCGTCAGCACGTGGATCGTGTCCACCAGCCCGCTCTCCGTGGCCACGATCCGCACGCTCACCACGCCCGGCAGCGTCGCAATAAGCTCCTCGGCGCGCTGCAGCGGCAGCACCGAACCGGCAATCACCTGATGATCATCAGAATGCGCTGAGTGGCTCACGAGTCCCGCCAACGGAGGAAACTGCAAGGAAATGATACACTAACTGACGCAAATATCCCGATTTCGAGGTGTCACGTCTTCGAAACACCGGGTCGGATAACTTAAACTGTACAATTCTTGGGCAGTCGCAAGCCCCCGGGGCGATCAATCGTCCAAGGTCCCCAAGTCGTCTGGCACCCCGTACTCCTTCAGCTTGCGGTACATCGTCCGCTCGCCGATGTCGAGGATTTCCGCAGCTTTACGACGATTGCCCCGCGTCTCCCGCAACGCCGCCTCAATCGCCAGCCGCTCGATCTCGGCCATCGTCATTCCGGGGTTGATCATCACGCTGTTGCTGGGACGGGCGACGCCCGGGGGTTCGATCCCCACCGCCCCGAAGTTGGGGAGCAGACGCGGGTCGGTGGTGTGCAGCTGGTGGAGCACCCCGCGGTCCTCGTCCACGCGCCGGCGCAGCTCCTCCACCTGCATCTTGAGCTCCAGCAGCGAGCGCACGATGAACTCGAGCTCTCGCCCGTCGGCCTTGGCCCCCTCGCGCAAGAGCGCCCCCACCGGGATGGGGAGCAGGCGGTCGGCGCCTCCCTCCCGGATGCCCGGCGGAATGTCGGCCAGCCCGATCTCGCGGCCGTGCGCCAGCACCACCATGCTCTCCATCAGGTTGCGCAGCTCGCGCACGTTGCCCGGCCAGTTGTAGTTGACCAGGGCGTCCATCGCCTCGCCGCTGATGCCGTGGAACTCGCGCTCGTGCATGGTGGCGAACTCGTGCACGAAGCGACGCACCAGGAGCCCGATGTCGCTGCGCCGCTCGCGCAGCGGCGGCAGGTAGATGCGCAGCACGTTGAGCCGGTAGAACAGGTCGGCGCGGAACTCGCCCGCCGCCACGTGGTCCTTGAGCGCACGGTTGGTGGCGGCGATCACGCGCACATCCACCGGAATCGCCTGCGTGCCGCCGACGCGCGTCACCTGCCGCTCCTCGAGCACGCGCAGGAGCTTCACCTGGGTGCTCTGCGGGATCTCGCCGATCTCGTCGAGGAAGATCGTCCCGCCATGCGCCAGCTCGAACCGTCCGAGGCGACGCTCGGCGGCCCCGGTGAACGCCCCTTTCTCATGCCCGAAGAGTTCGCTCTCGAGCAGCGTCTCCGGCAGGGCGCCGACGTTCACGGCGATGAAGGGCTTGTTGCGCCGAGGGCTGAGAAGGTGGACGGCGCGCGCGACGAGTTCCTTGCCGGTGCCGCTCTCGCCTTCCACGAGCACCGTGCTCGTGACCGGCGCCATCTGCTCCACCTGCACCAGCACTTCGCGCACCGCGTCGCTCTCGCCCCACAGCCCGGTAAGCGTCGCCAGGCGATGTCGGTCGAGGAGGCGCCGCACCGTCTGGGCGACTTCTTCCGGCGGCACCGGCTTGGTGATGACCTCGCTGAAGCCGATCTGCTTGAGGCGAACTTCCAGCCCCGCGTCTCCCACGTCGGCCAGCCCCACCATGGCCGTGCCCAGCCAGAGCTGGTCGCGCACGATGGCCACCGTCTGCGCGTCGAGCAGCGCCCCCGAAAAGACGATCACGTCCGGCCGATGCCGCTGCACCGCCCCCGGCAGGTCGTCCATCGGCGAGACGACGAACGTCTCAACCTCTGGCGTGCTCTCCAGGATTGCATTCAGTCGGACGGCGGGTTCGACGTCCGTGAGGGTGATCAGGACTCGCATGGGGGAGGCAGACGGGTGACGGATGACGGGAGACGGGAGACGGGAGATCGCGGTCGACGGTACTTCCGTCTTCCGTCTTCCGTCTCCCGTCAGTCTCTACTTATGCGAACCGTGCTTCCAAAACGGCATCTCCGTGATCGTCGCCGTGACGCGCTTGCCGCGCTGGTCGATCTCGATGTGGTTGCCCACCACCGCATGCGCCGTCGGCACGTAGCAGGTGCCGATCGGGAGGCCGCACGACGGGCTCATGGTGCCGCTGCACACATTGCCGCTGGGCTGGCCGTTCACGAAGACCGGATAGCCGTGCCGCGGGAACGCCTTGTCGGCGATGGTGAAGCCCACCAGCTTGCGCGGCAGGCCGGCCGCCTTCTGCGCCTCGAGCGCCGCCTTCCCCACGAAGTCGCCCTTCTTGAACTTCACGAGCCAGCCGAGGTTGGCCTCGAGCGGCGTCACCGTGTCGTCGATGTCGTTGCCGTAGAGCGCCATGCCCATCTCCAGGCGCAGCGAGTCGCGGCAGCCGAGCCCGACGGCCTGCACCTGGCCGGTGGCCATGATCGCGTCCCAGATGGTGATGGCGTCCTTCACGTCGTGGTACAGCTCGAAGCCGTCCTCACCCGTGTAGCCGGTGCGCGAGATGATCATCGGCCCCACGCCGGCGACCTTGCCGTCGGTGAAATGGTAGTACTTGATGGCGTCGAGATTGGCGTCGGTGAGCGTGGCGAGGATCTCCTGCGCCTTGGGCCCCTGCAGCGCAAGCAGCGCGACCTGGTCGCTGATGTCCTCGAGCGTGCAGTCGAACCTGCCCACGTACTTGCTGATGTGGGCGAAGTCCTTGTCCTTGTTCGACGCGTTCACGACCATCATCACGTGGTCGTTGGTGCGGAAGTAGACCAGGCAGTCGTCCACGAAGGTGCCGTTCTCGTAGAGGATGCCGGAGTAGTGCACCTGGCCGCTGGCCAGCGCGGCCACGTTGTTGCTCGTGACGTAGTTCACGAACTCCATCGCCTGCGGGCCGGTGATCTTGAACTCGCCCATGTGGCTGACGTCAAACAGACCGCAGCCGGTGCGCACGATGTTGTGCTCGTTGGTGATGCCGCTGGGGTATTGGACCGGCATCTCGAAGCCGGCGAAGGGAACCATCTTGGCGCCAAGGGCAACGTGCTGTGCGTAGAATGGCGTCTTGAGCAGCGTGGCGTTTTCGGCAGACACGGCTGTGTTCTCGCATCGGGCGCGGGGCCCGCGGTATGGGTCGGGAAGCGCGCGGGGGACGTCCCCCGTGCATCTATGGAATATGCCGAAGTGGCAGACGGCGAGAAAGGGCGCCGCCGTGTTATGATTCGCGTCGCGTCGGCGCGTGCGAATCAACGGCCGCGCTCAACGAGCGCTGTCATCGCGCCTCTCTTCGACCCGATCACTCGTGGCCATACCGCATCTGCTGCTCGTCAACCTTGGCACGCCTCGCCTGCCCGAGCAGGCGGCCGTGCGTGAATTTCTCCTTGAGTTTCTCTCTGACGAGGCGGTGGTGGACCTGCCCGCCTGGCTCTGGCAGCCCTTTCTGAAGCGCGTCGTCCTGCGTCGGCGACCAGCGCGCGTCGCAGAACTCTACCGTTCCATCTGGACGGCAGCGGGATCGCCGCTGCGGGTCGAGACCGAGCGAATGGTCGAGGGCGTGCGTGCCCTGTCGAATGGCCGCTTCACCGTGAGCTCCGCCTATCGGTACGGCGAACCGTCCATTGACCGCGAGATGCAGCGCCTCGCCCACGAGGGTGCCGGAGCCGTCATTGCGGTGCCGTTGTTTCCGCAGCGCACCGACGCCACCACCGGCACCGCGATGCGGCGTGCGGAAGAGGCGGCGGCCCGGGCAGGCATCGCGTCGCGTCTGGCGAATGTGTGCATTGCCCCCGATGACGCGGGCTACGTGGAGGCGTTGGCCGCGCGGTGCCGCGAGACGCTGGCCGGCGAGGCGGTCGACCACCTGGTCGTTTCATACCATGGCATCCCCGTGCGCTACGACCGCCGGGAGGGACGCCAGTACACGGACGATTGTGCCGCGACAACGCGAGCGCTGCTCGCCGCCATCGAATGGCCGGCCGAACGCACGACGCTCGCGTATCAGTCGAAGTTCGGCTTCGAGCGATGGCTGACGCCCGCCACGGCGGACGTCCTCGCGGAGCTGCCGCGACGGGGAGTCACGCGGGTCGCCGTCATCACACCCGGTTTCCTGACCGAGGGCCTCGAGACGCTCGAGGAGATCGGGATTCAGGGGCGCGAGTCCTTCATGCATGCCGGCGGTGCTCACTTCGTCCGCATCGGCGCCGTCGAGGCCCATCCGGCGATGTTGCGTTCGCTCGCGCAGCTGGCGCTGCGCTCGGCCTGACCGCGGCCGGCGGGAGCGCCCGGACGGTCGCAACCCGTCCATGACACAACCGTGACACAGCCGGTTGCCGAGCACTGTAGACTTCGCGTCCGAGCACTTTCGTGGACGATCGACGGAGCAACCATCCGTGCGGACAATCGGAGTCGTCGGGCTCTCATGGCGCACCCGACGCGCGCAGTTGATGAACGAGATGACCATTGCACGCGACGAGCGTGCGGAACGGCTGCCGCAGCTCGCCGCGGCGCTGGGGGTCACTGAACTCGTTTATCTCGCCACCTGCAATCGCATCGAGGTGGCATTTGCCGGAGACAGCCGCGTTCCGATCGCCACCTACCGGCGGCGCGTCTTCGCGGCGCTCGCCGCACGCGAACCGGCAGCGGCGGAGGCCGAGCACGCGCTCAAGGCCTGGCAGGGCGAAGGAGCCGTTGAGCACCTCCTGCTCGTCGCGGCTGGACTCGATTCGGCGCGCGTCGGCGAGCAGGAGATCACCAGCCAACTGCACGACGCCTTCGCGCTGTCGAAGTCGCTCGGCCTCGTCGGCGCCGGCCTGGAGCCGGCCTTCACCGAGGCGTTCCGGGTGGCCAAGCGCGTGCGCCCCTTGACCGAGGGCAAGGTCGGCAAGGTGTCGCTTTCGCAGGTCGCCTCCCGATTGGTGCTCGCACATCTCGAGCGCCGCCCAGGGACGGTCGCCCTTGTGGGAATCTCTCCGATGACGATGCAATGCGCCGAGGAACTGCGCGCGGCAGGCCATGCGTTGGTGGTGGTCAACCGATCGGTGGAGCGCGGCGCGGCGTACGCGCAGAGCATTGGGGCCCGGTTCCAGCCGCTCGACGAGTTCCGCCTCGCACCCGCGGCCGTGAATGCGGTGGTCATCGCGACCGGAGCGCGTGAGCCGGTATTGCGGCTGGGCGAGCTCGAGCGGTTGGCGGCTCGCGCGCCGGGTGGTCACTCGCCGCTCATCATCGACCTGGGCGTTCCCCCCAACGTGACGCCGGAGGACGCGCTGGCTGCCGATGTGCCGCGCATGGGCATGGACGACGTCACCGACGCCGCGGCCGCGGACCGCGCCGACGTGCTCCTGGAGTTCTCCGACGCGCGGGCGATCGTGGACGAGGCGCTCACCGACCTGCGGCGCCATACGGCGGACCGGCTCGTGGGGCCGATGATCGCTGAGCTGCGCGTGCGATATCGGCACACGGCGGTGGAGGGAGTAGACCGGTTGTTCCAGAAGGAGCTTGCGGGGCTCGGCGCACCCCAGCGTGAGGCAGTCGTGCGCTGGGCCGAGACACTGTCACGCCGCTTCGCGCACCTGCCCGCGATTGGTCTGCGGGAGCTGGCCTTTCAGGTGGGGCCGTCCGCGGTGGAGGCGTTCTTTGATGGCGTCGATCCGCAATTGTCGCGCGCCCTGCACGACGCCGTGGAGCGCTCGGGCACGGATGCCACCTTCGACGTCGAACCGGAGTTGCAATGACTCTGCGCATCGGAACGCGTGGTTCGGCCCTGGCGCTCGCGCAGGCGCAAGACGTCGCCCGGCGGCTCGCGCTGCGGGGCATCGACACGGCCATCGAGGTGATCAGCACGTCGGGCGATCGCATAACGGACCGGTCATTCGCCGAGGTCGGGGCGTTCGGCATCTTCGTGCGCGAAATCGAATCGGCGCTCCTCGACGGGCGCGTGGATGTGGCCGTGCACTCGTATAAGGACCTGCCGTCCACCGGGCCCGCCGAGTTGCACATCGCCGCCGTGCCGGAGCGCGTGGATGTGGCCGATGTGCTCCTGGCGCCGGCTGCCGCGCTGGCGGGCGACGACCTGATACCGCTGCGGGAAGGGGCGCGCGTCGGCACCTCGTCGGCGCGCCGCCGGGCGTTGCTCCAGCACTTCCGCCCCGACCTCCAGATCGAACTCCTGCGGGGCAACGTGCCGACGCGCGTGCGCGCGATCGTCGAGCACCGGTTTGACGCCATCGTGCTTGCTGCCGCTGGGCTGCTGCGGCTGCAGCGCAGCGGCGACGCGCTGCCCTCGCTCGACGCGGCTGGCATTGCCGTACGCCGGCTCGACCCGGCGCAGTTCGTGCCGGCCCCGTCTCAGGGTGCGATCGCCGTCCAGACGCGGCGCGAGGACGCCGCCGCCATCGCCGCGGTCGCGTCCATCGACGACGCTGCTGTGCGGCGCACCCTCGCCGCCGAACGCGGGGCGCTCGCGCGGGCCGAGGCAGGATGCTCCCTCCCGTTCGGCGCCTGGTGCCGACCGGTTGCGGCCGGCACGCTGTTGCTGACTGCCGTCCTGGCCGATGCGGCGGGCACCGTGGTTCGCGCCGAGGCGCGGGGCGCGAATCCCGATGCGCTGGCGGCGACGGTCTGGGCGCAGCTTGCACCCGCCCGGGCGACGCGGAGCCGGCCGTGACGACGCGATCGCTGGACGGGCGGCGCGTCCTCGTGACGCGCGCGCTGGATGACGCGATGGCCTGGGCGACGGAGCTCGCGCACGTGGGTGCCGAGCCGGTGGTCTTTCCCTGTCTCAGTACGCGTCCCATCACCGATGCCGGCACGGCTGAACGACTGCGAACGGCAGTGGCGAACGCGGATTGGCTCGGCGTGACCTCGCGCCGTGGGGTGCAATCGGCGGCCGCCTTGCTGGCCGGGCCACTGCCGGAGCGTGTTCGCGTGGCGGCCGTGGGCCCGACCACGGCACGCGCGGCGTCGGATCTCTGGGGGCGAAACGACCTTGTTGCGACGCGCCATACGCTCGAGGGGCTCATCGAGGATCTGCTCGGCGCCGCAGGCGCCGCTGACGCACCGCCCGCGCCGCATCTGGTACTCGCCGGCGCGCGAGGCGGCCGGCGCGAGGGTGTGCACGCACTCCGCGCGCGCGGCTGGCGCGTCACGACGGTGGCCGTGTACGAAACCGTGCCGGCGGCGCCGACGGGCCGGCGCGTCGACCTCGCGACCGAGCATCTCGACGACATCCTGCTCGCCAGCCCATCGGCGGTGACGGGCCTGCGCAATCTCGCGTGCTTTCCCAAGAACGTGCGGATCTTCACCATCGGGCCGACGACGACGGCCGCCGCGCGTGCGGCGGGCCTCGTGGTCACCGCGGAAGCGCGGCGCCCTGGACTCGACGGCCTGCTGGAGGCCATGCAATGACCGACACCCTGACCCCCGGGCGCGTGCGTCCGCGTCGTCTGCGTCGCGGCGCCGCCCTTCGCGAGCTCGTCGCCGAAACGCGCGTCAGCGCCTCGCAGCTCATGATGCCGCACTTCGTACTGCCGGCGCGGCGCGGAGAGGAAGCGATTGCGTCCATGCCCGGCATCTCGCGCTGTGGCGCCGACGATCTGGTCCGTGCCGTCGAGAACGACCTGAAGCTGGGCATTCGATCGGTGCTGCTGTTCGGCATGGCGACACCCGGTTCCAAGAATGGCACCGGGAGCGGAGCGGCCGATCCGCAGGGCGCGGTGCCCGTGGCCGTGCGCGCCCTGAAGCAGGCGTTTGGCGACGACCTCGTCGTCGCCACCGATGTCTGCCTCTGCGCCTACACGGATCACGGCCATTGCGGGGTGATTGAACACGGCTACGTGCAGAACGATGCCTCGCTGGCGCCGCTCACGGCGATGGCGGTGGCGCACGCGCAGGCCGGCGCGGATCTCGTCGGTCCGTCGGACATGATGGACGGACGCGTCGGTGCGCTGCGCGACGGGCTCGACGGGGCCGGCTTCACCGAAACGGGAATCATGTCGTACTCGGTAAAGTATGCCTCCGCGTATTACGGCCCGTTTCGCGACGCCGCCGACTCGGCACCGCAGCACGGCGACCGAAGGAGCTACCAGATGGACCTGCGCAACGGCGCTGAAGGTGAGCGTGAGGCGCTGCTCGACGTCGCCGAGGGCGCCGACATCCTGATGGTCAAGCCAGCCCTCGCCTACCTCGACGTGATCCGTCGCGTGCGCGAACAGTCCTCGCTACCGCTGGCGGCGTACAACGTGTCGGGCGAGTACTCGATGGTGAAGGCAGCCGCCGCCAACGGCTGGGTGGACGAAGCCCTCGTCGTGCGCGAGAACCTGCACGCCATCGTGCGCGCCGGCGCGAACATCATCATCAGCTACCACTCGCGGGATGCGTTGCGCGGAGGGTGGCTGTGAGCGCCGGCCCCGGTTCCACCGCCTGGATGCAACGCGCGCAGCGCGTGATGCCCGGCGGCGTCAGCTCACCGGTGCGCGCCTTCGGCGCCGTCGGGGGAACGCCGCTCGTGTACCGCCGCGGAGAGGGCGTGGAACTCGAGGACGTCGACGGTGGGCGCTACGTGGACTTCGTCTGCTCCTGGGGGCCGCTCATCCTCGGGCATGCGCACCCCGAGGTACGCGCGGCCATCCACGCGGCCGTGGATCGCGGCACGACGTTTGGGGCGCCAGGCGAGGCAGAGATCGAGATGGCCGAGCTCATCGTCGGCATGTATCCCGGCCTCGAACAGGTGCGCTTCACGTCGTCGGGCACTGAGGCGACCATGAGCGCCATCCGCCTGGCGCGCGGCGCCACGGGGCGTGACGCCATCGTCAAATTCGCCGGCTGTTACCATGGGCATGCCGATCATCTGCTGGTCGAGGCGGGTTCAGGTCTCGTGACCTTTGGTCATCCCTCTTCGGCGGGCGTGCCGGCGGCCTTCGCGCGCGAAACGATCGTTCTGCCGCTGGACGACATCGAAGCCATGTCGGCGTTGCTGCGGCGTGAGGGACACCGCATCGCCGCCGTGATCATCGAACCGGTCCCCGCGAACAACGGACTGCTGTTGCAGCGCATGGAGTTCCTGCGCGCCCTGCGCGCCGAGACGGCGCGTGCCGGCACCCTGCTCATCTTCGACGAAGTGATCAGCGGCTTTCGTCTCGCCCGCGGCGGCGCCGCCGAACGCTTTGGCATCACGCCCGATCTCGCGACCTTTGGCAAGATCATCGGCGGCGGCCTTCCCGTGGGTGCCTTCGGCGGCTCGCGCGAGGTGATGCGCCACCTCGCACCGCTCGGCCCCGTGTATCAGGCCGGAACGCTGTCGGGCAACGCCGTCGCGATGGCGGCGGGGCTCGCCACGCTTCGTCTGCTGGAGCGCGAGAATGCCTGGGCGCGACTCGAAGTGACGGGCGCGGCGCTTGAAACGGCCCTCGCCCCCGTGCTCGCCGCCGCGCCATTTCCTGCGCAGTTGGTGCGCATCGGATCGCTGTTCTGGATCTGCCTGCAGGGCGACGCGCCCCCGCGGTCGGCCGCAACGGTGGACCCGGAGGCCGCGACTCGCTACCGTCCAGTATTCCACGCCCTCCTGCGTCGCGGCGTGGCAATCGCTCCATCGGCGTATGAAGTGGGCTTTCTCTCGCTGGCGCACACGCCGGCACACGTCGACCGCTTTCGCGACGCGCTCGCCTCCGCACTGCACGAACCCGCCCCCCCTTCGGCATGATCCTGCACGATCCCCAGCGCCGCACGCGCACGCTCCAGATTGCGTTCCTCGTCCTGCTGGCCACGTGCAGTGCACAGCTCGCGTGGTGGCTGATCGACCAGTACATGTACGGTCGCACCGTGCAGGTGCAGCTCGAATCGGCCCAACTCAAGGACGCTGGCGAGGCGGAGGCGATGCTCGCTGCGGGGGTGGCGCGGGAGACGGTCGTCCGCTTGTACCCGAATTTGCGCATCGAAGCCAGTCGCGTGGTGGTGGACTCCGCGACGTTCGGCGGCATCGCCCGCGAGCGCTGGCGCCGCGTCAACCAGTACGCATGGGAGGGTGCCTTCTTCCTCGCCGTGCTCGTCGGCTCGATGTCGGTTGTCCGTCGCGCACTGCAGAGTCAATGGGAGCTCAACCGCCGGCAGGAGGAGTTTCTCGCCACGGTCTCGCACGAATTGAAGAGCCCGCTCAGCAGCCTGCGCCTGTCCGCCGAGACCCTGTCGCTGCGCGACCCGCCCGCCGAGCAGCGCCTCGTGCTGGTACAACGCCTGCTGCAGGACCTCGGCCGGCTGGAGCGGCTCATCGGCAACATCCTTGACACGTCACGCCTCTCCGAACCGGCCACGCGGACCTCCCCGGAGCAGTTCGTGCTGGCGGACGCGGTGCAGGAGACGCTCGGGGAGCTGGCAACACCGGCCGCCGAGCACCGGACGACCCTCGTGAACGACGTCCCGCCGGATCTGCAGGTCTACGCAGACCGCGACGCCGTACGCACCGTCCTACGCAACCTGGTCGACAATGCCGTGCGCGCGACCTCCAATGGCACGGTGCTCGTAACCGCGCGCGCCGAGGGTCCGCGCACACGACTCGAAGTGCAGGACAACGGCGCCGGGTTTGCCCCAGCGGATGCGGCGCGACTCTTCGACAAGTTCTACCGTCCCGACGCGAGCACCCGCGCGCAGCAGGGTGGCACCGGGCTCGGCCTCTACCTCGTACGGCGATACGTCGAACTCGACGGCGGCTCGGTGCACGCGCGCAGCGAGGGCGCGGGACGCGGCGCCCGCTTCACGGTGGAATGGCCCTCCGCGCGGGAGCGGGCATGACCGATCCGATGATCCGCATTCTGCTCGTCGAGGACGAGCCCAATCTCGCCCGCGGCATTCGGGAGAACCTCGAAGCCGAGGGATACGTGGTGGAGCACCAGAGTGACGGCCGCGTGGCGCTCGAGCGCATCCGGCAGCATGAGTACGGCCTGGTGGTCCTCGACGTGATGCTCCCTGGCCTCGACGGATTTGCGATCTGCGAGACGGCGCGGCGCGAGGGGCGCGACACGCCGATCCTGTTCCTGACGGCCCGCGGCGGCACCGACGACCGCATTCGCGGCCTCGGGGTCGGCGGCGATGACTATCTCGCCAAGCCCTTCCATCTGCGCGAGCTGCTGCTCCGCGTCGCCGCCATCCTGCGGCGGCGCGTGCGCTACGACGCCGTCACCGCGCTGGAACCCGTCGTTCGCTTCGGCGGCAACGAATTCGACTTCCGCAGCTTCCGCGGACATTCGTACGACGGCGTCGAGCAGTTTCTGACGCAGAAAGAGGCGATGATCCTCAAGGTGCTCGCCGAGCGCGAGGGCCGCGTCGTCTGGCGCGACGAGATTCTGGATCTCGTCTGGGGCGAGGACGTGCTCCCCTCCACCCGGACCATCGACAACTTCATCGTGCGCCTGCGCAAGCGCTTCGAACCCGACCCCGAGCAGCCCCGCCATTTCCACACGGTGCGCGGCATCGGATACCGCTTCACGATTGAACCGGCGGAGACGCCATGACCAATACCTTTCTGCGCGCCCTCCGCGGCGAGTCCACGGCGCACCGACCGCTCTGGATCATGCGTCAGGCGGGGCGCTACCTGCCCGAATACCGCACGCTGCGCGAGCAGCACACCTTCGAAGAACTCTCCGGCAACGCCGAGCTCGCCGCCGAGGTGACGCTGCAGCCGCTGCGCCGCTTTCCGCTTGACGCGGCCATCATCTTTGCTGACCTGATGAGCCCGGTGGCCGCACTCGGACTCTCGGTGCGCTTCGATCCGGGCCCAGTGCTCGCCAACCCCGTGCGCACCGCCGCCGACGTGGAGGCCCTCCTCGACCCCGAGCCCGCGGAGATCGCCCCCGAGGTGACCAGCGCGCTCAAGCTGGTGCGACAGGCGCTTGATCCCCGGGTGGCGCTGCTCGGCTTCGCTGGTGCTCCGTGGTCGCTCGCGGCGTACCTCGTACAGGGACGCGGCGCCCCTGGCTTTCCCGCACTGCGTGCAATGGCGTGGCGCGATCCCGGGCTGGTCGACGCCCTGCTCACGCGCCTCACCACCCTCGCCATCAAGTACGTGCGCGCACAGGTCGCCGCCGGCGCCGATGCCGTCCAGCTGTTCGATACGTGGGCCGGCGTGCACTCCTACGCGAGCTGGGAGCGCCTCGTGCGTCCACACCTCGTCCGGTTTCTTGCGGAGACCCTTGATCTGGGTGCGCCACGCATCCTGTTCGTGCAGGACGCCTCGCATCTCGTACCCGCGTACGCCGCCCTCCCGTCTGAGGCGCTGGCGGTCGACTGGCGTGAGGATCTGCCGGCGCTCCGGAGGTCCGTGGGCCCCACCAAGGCGCTGCAGGGAAACCTTGACCCCGCGATCCTGCTCGCGGGACCCGAGAAGACGGCCGATGCGACGCGCGCCCTGCTCGCCCGCATGCCGGCCCCCAAGCACATCGTGAATCTCGGGCACGGCATCACACCCGAGGCGCCTATCGACAGCGTGCACGCACTCATTGACTCGGTGCATGCGGAGCAGCTTACATGAGCGCCCGCGACGCCGCCGAGGCGGCCCGCCCGGTCGCGCGCCAGGACACGGCAGAGTTGCTCGCCCGCCACGACCTGTCGGGGCCCCGCTATACGAGCTACCCCACAGCCGTCGAGTTTCACGAGGGATTCGGCGGTGCAGACTACGAGGCGCGCCTCGCCGCCGCCAACCGGCTCGGCGGCGATGCCCCGCTGTCCATTTACGTTCACCTGCCGTTCTGCCAGGAGCGGTGCCTGTTCTGCGGCTGTCATGTGATTATCGCCAAGCAGCACGACGTGGCCGTGCCGTACCTGGAGCTGCTGAAGCGCGAGATGGACCTCGTGGCCACCCGACTCCCGGATCGCCGACGGTTTGCGCAGTTGCATCTGGGCGGCGGTACACCGACGTACTACGCGCCGGCCGAGCTCAGCGACCTGCTCGCGCACTTTCTGCGGCACTTCACGCCTCTCCCCGGCGCGGAGCTCGCCCTCGAAGTCGACCCGCGCGTCACGTCCACCGCCCACCTCGACGCACTGGCCGACCTGGGCTTCAATCGCGTCTCGATGGGCGTGCAGGACCTGACGCCGGAGGTGCAGGAGGCCATCGGCCGTGTGCAGACGCTCGAACAAACGGCCGCGTTGATTCGCCATGCCCGGTCGCGCGGCTTCCGCGGCATCAACGTGGACCTGATCTACGGCCTCCCGCACCAGACGCCCGCGACCTTCGAGCGCACGGTGGAGGCGGTCATCGCGCTCGGCGTGGATCGCGCCGCCGTCTACTCGTTCGCATTCGTCCCGTGGGTGCGCGGCCACCAGAAGAAGCTCGAGGAAAGCGACCTGCCGCCCGCCGAGGTCAAGCTGCAGCTCTTCGCCATCGCCCGGGAGCGCTTCCTCGACGCGGGCTATCTGCCGATCGGGATGGACCACTTTGCACGTCCCGATGACGACCTCGGGCGCGCCAAGAGCGAGGGAAAGCTCCGGCGCAATTTCCAGGGTTACGCGGTCATTCCGGGAGACGACGTCATCGGCCTCGGCATCTCGGCCATCGGCGACGTGCGCGGCGCGTACGTGCAGAACGAGAAGAAGCTCTCGACGTACGCGGAGTCAATCACCGCGGGCGTCCTTCCCGTGGTACGCGGCATCGCGCGCACGGACGACGACGAGGTTCGCCGTACCGTCATCCATGAGCTGATGTGCAACTTCCGCATTGACACGCACGCCGTCAGCCGCCGGTACGGCATTGATTTTGCAACGTACTTCGCCGAGGACCTCGCACTGCTGCGGGTGCAGGAGGGCGACGGGTTGGTCCGCATCGGTCCGGACCGCATTGAGGCAACGCCAACTGGCGAGCTCCTCGTGCGCAACCTCGCGATGTGCTTTGACCGCTACATGCGCGAGAAGCATGCGTCGGACGCCAAGCCGGTTTTCAGTCGGACCGTCTGATGCGCCGACTCGTGGTGGTTGGTGGCGGCATCACGGGCCTCGCCGCCGCGTGGACGGCGCGCCGCCTCGCCGGTCAGGTACCCGACGGCCTCGACATTGTCGTGCTCGAGAGGGACCGCCAGGTCGGCGGCAAGGCGCGCAGCACGCTGGACCGGGGCTGGCTCCTCGAATCCGGGCCCGGTGGATTCCTGAGCGGGCGTCCTGAACTCACGCAGCTCATCGACGACGCCGGCCTCGCGTCGCTCGCGACGACCGCGAATGCCGCTGCAGCCCGCCGGTTCATCTACCGCGCCGGCGCGCTGCGCGAGATTGTGCCGAATCCCGTTGGGTTCGCGCGATCCGGCATCCTGGGTCCGGCGGGCCTGCTCCGGTTTCTTGGCGAGCCGTTCATCCCACGCCGGCGCGACGGAGCGGAGGAGACCGTGTGGGAGTTCGCGGCGCGCCGCCTCGGTGCCGAGGTCGCCGACCGCCTGATCATGCCGATGACGCTTGGCATATTCGCGGGTGATGCGAAGCGGCTGTCGCTGCCCGCGGCCTTCCCACGCATGCACGCGCTCGAACGCGAGCACGGGTCGCTCATTCGCGGCCTCATCGCCAAGCGCGGCAAGACGGCGGCGGGCACGCTCACGTCGTTTCCAGCGGGCATTGAGACGCTGCCACGTACGCTCGCCGAGCGGGGCGGCTTCTCGGTCCGCTGCGGTGCCGAGGTCACCGCGCTATTTCGCGATGGCACGCGGTGGCAGTTGCGCGTGGCAGGCGACGTCACGCCGCTGATTGCCGATGCCGTGGTGTTGGCGGGCGAGCCCTGGGCCATGGCACCGCTGCTGCGACCACTCAGTGCTACCGCCGCCGAGGACCTGGAAGGCATCTATTGTCCGCCGGTGACGGTGGTCGGACTCGGGTACGCCGAGGCCGACTGCCCAACGGTGCCGCGCGGTTTCGGCGTTCTGATCACGCGCGGCGAAGGCTACCGCATGCTCGGCAACCTCTGGGATTCATACATCTTTCCCCACCGTAGCCCCGACGGACACGTGCTCATTCGCCTTATGCTAGGCGGCGCGGTGGATCCCGACGCCGGCCGGCGTTCGGAAGTCGAGGCGATCGCCCTGGCCCGTGCTGAAGTCGCGCGGATGTACGGAATCACCGCCACGCCGCGTTTTGAAGGCGCGGTACGGTGGCCGCGCGCCATCGCCCAGTACGAACTCGGGCACCTGGCCCGTGTCTCCCGCGTTGACGCGACCGTTCGTGCGCTGGGGGGCGTTGTCATTGGCGGATCAGGCCTCCACGGCGTCTCGTTTGCCGATGCGGCGGTGAGCGGCGTTCGGTGCGGCGAAGGGGCAGTGGAGCGACTGCTGGGGAGCAGCGGGACGAGCTGAGCGCCTCGCGTGCTGTGTCCAGGATGGCGGCGAGTGCGTCTTTGCCCTCGACTCTCTCGCTATCAGTCAGCAAATACCTTACTTAACATCGTAGTTTTGCTAGGTTGACAGTGTGGATGGCACTTCACAAAGTTAAGGTGCCTTGTATTCAGATATCGCGCTCAAGCCACCCACTGAGTCAACCAATGCCCCGCACCAGCCTATTCATAGTTGCCTACCTGCTCACCCAACCGCTGCCCGCCGTGGGCCAAGCCCCGACAGGGCGTGACTCCGTTTCACGACTCGACACCGTCCGTATTCGGGACTCCCGGACGCTGGGTTATGCGGTGCAATCGACCCGCAGCGCCACCCGCGCAGCCGCACGTCTCGTCGATATTCCACTGTCGCTGACCGTGCTCACCCGCGGCCAGCTCGACGATCAGGCGAGTCGATCCATGGCCGATGTCGTGCGGTACCTGCCGGCGGTCACGATGGGTCAGGGCGAGGGGCACCGCGACCAGCCCACCACGCGCGGCATCTCGTCGACCGCCGATCTCTACCTTGATGGCGTTCGTGACGACGCGCAGTACCTGCGCGACGTATACAACGTGGAGCGCGTCGAGGCGCTGCGTGGACCGAACGCGTTGACATTTGGGCGCGGCGGCGGCGGCGGCGTGCTCAACCGTGTCCTGCGGCAGGCCGACTTCGCGCCACACCGGTCGCTTCAGCTCGAGACCGGCAGTTTCCAGCAGGCGCGCGGCACGCTGGATCTGGGGGGAGCGGTGGGGCGGCGCGCTTCGACGCGCCTGAATGCGATGGCCGAGGACAGCCGGTCGTTCCGTGGCATCGCGGTCGCGCGCGCCGGCGTCAATCCGACGGCAGCGCTCGTTGTCGGCGGCGGCCTGCTGCGCACCACCTATGAGCACTTCGAGGACCGTCGCACCGTGGATCGCGGCCTTCCCTCGTTCAACGGTCGGCCGGCGCCGATCGATCAGGCCGCTTTCTTCGGCGACCCGACGGTGAACCGCGCGCGGGCGGTCGTAAACCACGCGCGCGTCGAATACGAGCGTGCGGCCGGCGTGCACGCGCAGTTGCGCACTGTGGTGGCGTGGTCGGAATACGACAAGATGTACCAGAATCTCGTGCCCGGGGCGATGAACGCTGGCGGCACGATGGTCTCGATGACGGCGTACCGGAACGAGACCGACCGGCGCAATCTCTTCAGCCAGACCGACTTCACCTGGCAGGCGCGCACGGGCGTGGTCGTGCACGCCTGGCTCGCGGGCGCCGAGTTCGGCACCCAGCGGACGGCGAATTTCCGGGAAACGGGCTACTTCGCCAACAATGCGACCAGCACCTCCGTGGCCGCGACGAGCTTCGGCACCTCGCCGGCGGTGACATTCCGCCAGTCGGCCTCGGACGCGGACAACAGCACGCGCGCCGCCGTGGCCGCCGCGTACGCCCAGCACCAGGGGAACTTCGGGCGCGCCTGGCAGAGCACCCTTGGCGTCCGCGTGGAACGCCTTGCGATGGCGTTCGAGAACTTCCGCAGCGGGCAAACGCTGGAGCGCACGGACGTAATGGTCACCCCGCGGGCGGGCCTCGTCTTCAAGCCGCGCCCCGACGCATCGGTGTATGCGAGCCTCGCCACGTCGGCGCTGCCGAGTGCGGGTGATCAGTTTGCCTCGCTGACGGCGACGACGGCGGCGCTGCGGCCCGAGCGCTTTCAGACGCGTGAAGCGGGAGCCAAGTGGGAACCCTCGTCGCGCCTGCGCCTGACCGCGGCCTACTTCCTGCTGACGCGCAGCCGGTCGAGTGCGCCGGACCCGGCGCGCGCCGGCGTCGTGGTGCAGACGGGGAAGCAGGAATCGCGCGGCGTGGAACTGGAGGCACAGGGCGAAGTGCGGGCCGGGTGGCAGTTGACCGGCGCGTACACGGCCCAGCGGGCGCGCATCGTCAGCCGCACCTCCTCCGCGAAAGCCGGAGCGACGATTCCGCTCGTGCCCGCCCAGACGCTGGCGCTCTGGAACCGTGTGCAGGTGCGATCTCCCCTCGCCGTCGGCGTCGGCGTCGTGCATCAGGCGCGGATGTACGCCGCGGTCGACAATGCGGTGACCCTGCCCGCCTTCACACGCCTCGATGGCGCGCTGTTCTACTCCTTCGGGGCGCACCTGCTGGCGCAGGTAAATGTCGAGAACCTGGCCAACGCGCGCTTCGTCGTCTCGGCGCACGGCAACGACAACTTGCAGCCGGGAGCGCCGCGCTCGGTGCGGGTGTCGGTGACGGTGCGGTAGTCACGGCGCACGAGCCGCGGAGCCGCGCCGCCAGTCAGTCCTGGCGGCGCGGCTAGCGCACGGCGTCGATGGCCAGCACGGCGAAATCCTCGCCGCCGTGCCCCGCGGCGATGAGCGCGTCCATGCGCGCCGCCAGGCTCGGGAGGGCAGCCAGCGGGCGGTCACCCGCCGCCTCGATCATCAGGCGCACGTCCTTGCGCGCCATGGTCAGCTCAAAGCTCGGCGTGAAGTCGCCCTTCATCATGCTCACCCCGCGCGTCTGCACGATGTTGGCGGGGTCGAAGAAGTCGAACAGCGACATGGCCTGCTCGGCGCTGACTCCGGCATTTCGTGCGATGCTCATGAAGTCGGCCATCACCGCGCCGGTGCCGATGAGATAGGCGTTGCCGATAAGCTTGATGACGGCGGCGAGGTCGGGACGCTCGCCGTAGTAGACCACGCGCGCCGCCTGCTTCTCCAGCGCCGGCTTCACCGCATCGAACAGCGCCTGCGGCCCGGCGACGAGGATGTTGCCCTTCGCCTTTCGCGCGGCGGCCGGCCCGATGAAGACGGGGCAATGGAGGTAGCGCACTCCCTCGGCGTTGAGGCGCGTCGCCCGCGCCGCGGTGAGGGCGGGGAGCGTGGTCGTGTGGTCCACGATGATGGCGTCCGTGGCCAGCGCGCCGCGGCACGCGGCGATCACGTGTTCCACCGCGGCATCGTCGCTCAGCACGAGATGCACGCGTGCGGCGCCCTTCACGGCGTCGGACGGCGTTGCGGCGACGGTGGCGCCGAAGGCGGCCAACGCCTGCGCCTTCTCCGGCGTACGGTTCCAGACGGTGACGCGGTCGCCGCGGCCGAGCGCGGCCTCGACGAAGCCGGCGCCGAGGCGTCCGGTGCCGAGGAAAGCAATATGGGCGGTCATGACAACCTCGAGGGCGCTAGGGGATGGCTGAAATCTAGCCGATGGGCGATAGTTCCCTACCCGCGATGACGCAGAGTCCCCCCGCAACGTCCAAGACGAAGCCCTTCGACCGTTCCATCGTCGAGGGGCCAGTTCTTGCCGCGGTCTGGATGATCGCCTGGCCCAGCGTGCTGCAGAACGTGATGGGCGGCATGCAGGGCGTCATTGACCACGCCCTCGTCGGGCACCTCGTCGGCTACGCGGGAAACGCGGCCGTCGGTGTCTCGTTCCAGATCTACCTCGTGGTGATGACGTTCATCATGTCGATCTTCACGGGGATGGGGGTGCTGGTGGCGCGGCACGCGGGAGCGGGCGACGCCGAGGCGGTGAACCACGTCTCGTATCAGGCGTTTCTCGCGGCGGGGAGCATGGCGCTGTTCGTGATCGCGCCGCTGGGCTGGGTGCTCTCGCCCACGCTGCTGGCGCTGGTGCATGCCACGCCGGAGGTGCAGCGGGAAGCGCTGCCGTACCTGCGCACGCTGTTCGTGGGCGGCATCGGCATGCTGCTCTTCTTCATGCTGAGCGGCGCGCTGCGCGCCGCCGGCGACGCGAAGACCGGGTTGCGCCTCGGCATCGTGCTGACCGTGCTGAATCCGATCCTCAACATCGTGCTCATCCGCGGCTTCGGCCCGATTCCGCGGTTCGGCACGATGGGGGCCGCGCTGGGGATGGTGATCTCGATGGCGGTCGCGGCGGCGTACGGGTTCTGGCTCATGGGACGCGGCGGCCTGGTGATCCACTGGCATGTGGACATGGACAAGCGCTGGGACTGGCCGGTGGTGAAGCAGTTGTTCCGGTTTGGGCTGCCGGCCGGTGTGCAGGGCGTGGTGATGAACATCGGCGGCGTGATGCTGCTTCGATTCATGGGCGCGCTGCCGGACAGCGGCCACGTGCAAGCCGTCTACGCGGTGGGGTATTCCGAGCTGTTCTCGTTCATCACGTGGACGTCAGTGGGGCTGATGGGGGCCGCGGCGGCGGTGGCGGGGCAGAACCTCGGCGCCAACAAGCCCGAGCGCGTGGTCGAGGCGGTGCACGCCGCCAACAAGCTGGGACTCGGGATTGCGGCGTTCGTGGGAACGCTGTTCATCGTGATGCCGGAGACGCTCTTCGGCTTGTTCGGGATGAGCGATGCCGCGAGCCTCGCGCGCGGCGTGGAGCTGCTGCGCTGGCTGGCGGTGAGCGGGTTCTTCATCACGACGGCGCTGACGTACACCGGCGGCCTGACGGGGACGGGCGACACCAAGGGGCCGTTGTACATCTCCATCGTGTCGCAGGTGCTGCTCCCCATCGGCCTGCTCCTGTTGCTGCAGCGAACCGTGACGTTGGCCCCGCACCACATCTGGATGGCGATCGTGATCGGGCACTTCGCGCGGGCGTCGCTGAGCATCTGGCGGTTCCGGCGGGGGAAGTGGCGGGACATCCGGATCGACACGGTGGCGAAGCGGGCGTAGGGCAGCGCTCGTGTGCGCGCACCCTGTGCTTGACTAGTCTGGTCAGACCAGATATGGTCCGGACATGAAGAAGGACGAATACTCGCTCTACGAAGCCAAGGCCAAGCTGTCGGCCATTGTCCGACGCGTGCGCGAAGGGCACACGGTGGTCGTCACGGTGCACGGCGAGCCGGCGGTGGAGATTCGGCCGATCGCGAAGAAGGCGCAGAGTTTCGAGGAACGTTATGCGGAGCTCGTCGCGCGTGGGGTGATCACCCCCGCCAAGTCCAACCGACGGTCGTTCAAGACAATCGTCCGACGCCCAGGCGCACTCAAGCGATTCCTCGAGGAGCGCGATTGAGTCGCGCATTCCTCGACACATCCTGCGTCACGGCGATCGCATTTGGCGAGGAAGGCGCAGCGGCGATAAAACGGCGAATCGCGACGTTCGAGCTCCTCGTCGCTTCCCCGCTACTGGAAGCCGAGGCGCGGGCCGCCTTCCGGCGCGAACGGTGCGACGCGACCGCTGAACTGGACGCGTTGCTCGAGCCCATCCACTGGGTCATTCCCGACCGGCCATTGAGCGCCGAGATCACGGCGGTGCTCGAGGCCGGGTATGTGAAGGGTGCGGACTGTTGGCACCTCGCCACGGCGTTGTACCTGGCATCTGATCCCGGCGAGATGACCTTCCTCACGCTCGACGGGCGACAGGGCGCGGTGGCGCGGGCGCTAGGATTCCGGCGCTAACTCCCGCGGCACCGACCGACTGACCACAACGGTGATGTTGTCCGTTCCCCCGCCCTCCAGCGCATCGTGCAGCAGCTGCTCGGCGGCCTGCTTGGCGCTGGTCATGGCGCCAAGCACCTCGGCGATGCGCTCGTCGGTGACGTGCTTCGT
Source organism: uncultured Gemmatimonas sp. (assembly GCA_964416005.1). Lineage (GTDB taxonomy): Bacteria > Gemmatimonadota > Gemmatimonadetes > Gemmatimonadales > Gemmatimonadaceae > PNKL01. The sequence continues at coordinate 5,599 of CAYQCP010000007.1, read as the reverse complement.
GAGGCCGTCGGAGCAGAGCAGGTGCACGTTGCCCCAGTTGAACGGCAGGCGCGTCACGACCGGCACGGTGGTGTCGCCGCCGAGCGCGCTCGAGAGCACGTGCGCCATCGGGGTGCGCGATGCGATGTCGCGCGTCATCGCCCCCTGGTCCACGAGGTCCTGTGCCATGGTCTGGTCGCGCGTCATCTGCATGAGCGTGCCGTCGCGCCAGACGTAGTAGCGCGAGTCGCCGATCTGCAGCAGGTAGTACGTGGGCCAGACGCCGATGTAGAGGGTGAGGGTCGTGGCCATCGTGCCCTGCACCCCCTGCGTTTCGCGCACGGAGCGCACGGCCTCATGCGCCCGCATGGCGGCCTCCTGCAGCAGCGCCTTGAACTCGTTCTCGTTGGCGTCGGCGCCGTAGTAGACGGTGACGCTGCCGTGCACGTAGCGCATGGCGGCCTCGAGCGCGGTGGCGCTTGCCTCGGCGCCGCCGACGCCTCCCCCCACGCCATCGGCGACCATCACGACATAGGCCATGCGCTGCTCGGCCGCGGGCAGGCGCTGGGCGGCATCCGGCAGGTTCGTGCCAAGCACGTTGATGCGCCGGTGGAAGGTCGCGATGAGGAAGTGATCCTGGTTGTCCTTGCGCACCCTGCCCGCGTGCGAGACGCCAAAGACGTCGAGTTCGTCGTCGCGGGGTTTGCGGTTGGGAAAGCAGAAGGTGTTCATGGCTTCACCTTGGCGAAGAGCTCGGGGAACCAGTTCTCGACGTAGATGATGGAGAGCACCGGCGGCGCCGGCGACTCCCTGATCATGATGAACCGCTGGTCCCCGGGGGCGACGTCGTACTGCGGGCGGTTGCGCGCCCGCCGATAGCCGGCAAGCGAGAAGAGGGCGCGCGGCTCCGAGACGTCGAGGGCGCCGCCTAACGCCACCGACGCGACCATCAGCCGGCCACGGCTCTCGAAGAAGATCTCACGACCGCTGCGCGCCCAGCGCGGCTCCGTGCCGCCGCCGCGCGAGACCATCCGCTTGACCTTCATGTCGGGGAAAGAAGCGACGTAGATCTCCGGCGTTCCCCTCTCCAGCGTGACGTACGCCAGCCAGCGCCCATCCGGAGAGAGCGCCACCTGCACGTCTGCTTCCGGCGTCGAGACCAGTGTTTTCCGCGTCGTGTCGCCGTGCAACCGGCGAGCATAGATGTTGCTCAAACCCTTGTCCTCGTCGATGCGCACCACGATCCACTGCGTGTCGGGCGAGACTTCGGCCTCATACACGCCAAACCGATCCCGGAAGACCTGTGTGGCCGCGACACCGGCACTCGCCGGCACGCGGTAGACGGTGACGTCATTCGCATATCGCTGCGGATCGCCGATGGAGACGAAAGTCAGCGACTTTCCATCAGCCAGCCAGAACGGCCGCCAGTTCGCCGTGCCAGGGGCATTGACCTTCCAGCGTGACCCGTCGGCGCGTCGTATCCACAGGTCGGTCAGCTTGTCACGCTCGCTGACGGCCAGCGTGCGTCCGTCTGGGGCGATGGCAGGGTACTCGAAACGCCCACGCCAGGTGGAATCGAGCGACTCGGCGCGCCCTTGCCGATCGACCCAGACCAGTTCCGACGGTGCGCTGGTCGCAACGTCCAGCGCGTAGAGGATGCTCCCGGCTGGTGAGATGGCAAAGCCGGCCGGCCGAACCCCTTGGAGCACCGGAACGGCCTCGGAGCGCGCGGCAAGCGACTTGAGGTCGAACTCGAGCGCAAACAACCCGCCCTCGCGGCCCGCGTACAGCACGTGCCCGGTGGGCGAGTACCAGACCCCCGCCGCCTGCGCGACCAGCAGCCGCGCGCTGTCCGCCGCAAGGTCGTATACCCAGGCGTCGCTGGTGAATGCGCAGTTGCCTCGACAGCCCGTAAAAAGGAAGCCACGCCCGCCTGGGAGCGGCGCGATGTTGAGGAACTGATTATTGAGGAAGGCTGCGGGTACCCGCAGCTTCCGCCCTTTGGCGCGGCCCGTCGACGGGATCAGCTGCATTCCGACACCGCTATACACGATGGAGCCATCGTCCAGCCACGCGCCGGACTTGTAGTTATTGTCGATGTCCTCGGCGAGTGTCATCGGGCTGCCGCCAGTCAGCGGAAGCTTCTTCAGCTTGCCATCCATCGTGACGAAGCCGACCCACTTTCCGTTGGGCGAAAAGAACGGCGAGATGGCCCCCTCGGTCCCAGCGAGGCGCTCCGCGACGGCCGCGTCGCGCCGCTTGCGCATGAGCACCCATCCCTCGGACGAGTCGGCGTAGACGATGCTGCTGCCGTCCGGCGCGATGGCGGCCTGCGTGCCAACGAACCCGGCGCCCGCCGCCAGCACCTCGGGAACCGATCGTTTCCAGAGCACGACCTGCTGGCGGCTCGTGGGCGCGGCCGGCGCGGGACGCCGCACCGCGACGGCAATGCCGAGGGCGAGCACAACGTTGCCAGCGACGGCGAGGCGCAGCCAGCGACGTGAGCGGCCGCTGGCCGTAGGCGCCGAGCGCGAAGACGAGTTTGCAGATACGCTCCCCCCCGCCGCACCGTCGGCGAGCGCCGCCATGAACGCCGCCGCCGAAGCGTGGCGATCCGCTGGGAGCTTGGCCAGCGCGGTGAGCACCGCGTGCTCCACCCCGGCCGGCACGGTGTCGCGCAGCATCGAGAGCGGCGTGGGCCGCTCGCTCAGCACCTTGGCGACGATCGACTGCACGTTCGATCCCACGAAGGGCGGGTCGCCCGCGAGCATCTCGTAGGTCACGGCGCCGAGGGCGTAGATGTCCGTTCTGGCGTCGACCGTCTTGTCACCCATCGCCTGCTCGGGGCTCATGTAATGCGGCGTGCCGAGGCTGAGGCCGGTCTGCGTCATGCGCGCTCCACCCGCCTGTTGCACGGCCAGCGCAATGCCAAAGTCGGCGACGAGGGCGTGCCCGCCCTGCAGCAGGATGTTTTCGGGCTTGATGTCGCGGTGGATGATGCCGAGCGCGTGAGCGGCGCCGAGCGCATCAGCGACTTCGCGCGCGAGGCGCAGCGCGTCCTCGATGGGGAGCTGGCGCTCGCGCTCAAGCCGGCTGCGCAGCGTCTCGCCCGGCACGTACGGCATGACGTAGTAGAGCAGCCCATCGGCCTCGCCACTGTCAAGCAGCGGCAGGATGTGCGGATGCTGAAGCCTGGCCGTGGTCTTGATCTCGCTGAGGAACCGCTCGCCGCCGAGCGCCGCCGCGAGTTCCGGGTGCAGCAGCTTGATGGCAACGTCGCGGTCGTGCTTGAGGTCGTGCGCCAGGTAGATGGTGGCCATGCCCCCCGCGCCGAGTTCGCGCTCGATGCGGTAGCGGTCGGCGAGGGCAACCGCGAGCCGAGCGCTAACGGAGTTCGTCATGGTGTTCCCCGCCCTGTCGATGCCGTCACGGTGTCGCCCCCGCCTTCGCCTTCGCCTGCAGCTCGGCTATCCAGTTATGGATCACCACGATCTGCTCGGTATTCCCGGACACACTTCGCAACATCAGGAACGTCGAACCGTCAGGGCTGATATCGTAGCTGGCGTGCGCCGGATTCAGGTGGTACTCGCCTTCGAGGAGCACCTTGCGAGACGTCACGGCAAACGACGGGCCGGGGGCGACCGTCGCTTCGATGAACTGCTTGCCGTTCGAGTAGTAGATCCGCCGGCCGTCGCGCGACCAGATGGGCGTCTGTCCGCCGCCCGCCGAGACGGCGTATCGTGGCCCGGGGCCCGGAAACGGCCGCACCACCACTTCGTTGGCCCCGGATTCGTCGGTCTGGTATGCCACCCACCGCCCGTCGGGAGAGAGCCGGGGCGCGGTCTCATCGAACTTCGTAGCGGTGATTACCTGCGTCGTAGTATCGCCGCTCAGCCGGCGCCAGAGGATGTCAGCCGAGCCCAGCGTCCCCGTGCGAAAGACCACGGCGCTCGCATCCGGCGTCAACTGGGCCTGCCAGACCTCCCGCCCTTTGTACGCCGCAAGCTCCGTCGCGCCTTCGCTCCCATCGGCTGGCTGCCACCAGTAGGACGAGGGAGGGCCACTGCGGTTGGTGCGGAACAGAATGTGCTTGCCGTCCGGCGACCACTCGGGTCGCTGGTTGACCGTACCCTCCGAGGTAATGCGCTGCGACGTGCCCGCGACACGGTCATAGATCCAGATGTCCGTTCGGCCACCCGTCGCCACATCCACCGCGATCTTCCGTCCATCGGGCGAGTAGCGCGGAGAGCCGATGGTCCCGACTGGAATCGACACCGGCCGCGCTGCGTCATGCCGGTCCACGGCAACCACCTGTACGACGCCCGCGCCGCTGATGTACGCGATTGATCCAGAGCGAGAAACGCTGACCTTCGGCATCGAGAGGACCGAGCGCAGAACCTGGGGAAGCACGGCGCGTGCCGTTCCCGAGAGGCGTGGTCCCGAGGGATCGAACGGCACCGCCATCAGCGCCATATCGGAGCGCAGGTACAACAGTTCCCTGCCGATCCCCCCGGCTGCCGCGCCGACCAGATCGAGCGTCGTGGCGCGCCGACGGCGCAGATCGAAATGCCCAACGCGCGCATCGGCGTTCATCACCGTCATGTAGACCACACTGCGCCGATCGGGCATCGCCACCGGCCAGAATCCGCGCACAGAGTCACCGTCAATCAGCGGCTGCGGCACGCCACCCGTGCTTGGCACCAGCGAGAGTATGCCGTTCAGCGAGACGACGATGCCGACCTCGGTCCACGCTGCACCCCCGAAGACGCCGTTGATGTCCGCGAGCACGGTCGGCGTGCCCCCGGTTGCGTCAATGTGCTTGAGCTGGCGTCCATCGAGATAGCCGATGGACCCACCATTCGGCGAGAAGAAGGGGAAGAGGGCGCGTTCGACACCGGGAATCGTTTCCTGCCGCAGATCGTCGATCCGTCGCATGAAGAGCCGCGATCGGCTTGCGGAATCGGAGGTCGCGTACACGATGAGGCGGCCATCCGGAGAAATCGCGACGTTGCGCCCGGACACCGAACCGAGCGGCTGGCTTGGCGTTGTCGCGATTGCCAAGTGCACGGCCTCTGCCGCACCGCGTGGTATGAGCAACCACGTACCAAGCGCGCTCACCGCAGCAACAACGACGGCGCCCAGTAGCAGCTGCCACCGGGAGCGCCGCGACGAAGCTAGCGTTGTGCCGACGCTCGTCGGCACAGAACCAGCGAACGCCGGGTTCCCCAGCGCATAGGCAAAGGCCTTCGCATTCTCAAACCGATCCGCGGGCAGCTTCTCCAGCGCCTTCGCCACCGCCGCGGCCACGTGCAGGGGCACAGACTTCCGCAACGTCGTGACCGACGGCGCCGTCTCCGTGATGATCTTCATGATGATCTGCTGCGCCGAACCGCCCAGGTGCGGCGGCTGGCCAGCGAGCATCTCATAGAGCACCGACGCCAGCGAGTAGATGTCGGAGCGCGCGGAGATGTCCTTCTCCGCGGTTGCCTGCTCCGGGCTCATGTAGTGCGGCGTGCCCAGGCTCAGCCCGGTCTCCGTCATGCGCCCGCCGGCCGCCGCGCTCAGCGCCAGCGCGATGCCGAAGTCGGCCACCATCGGCCGTCCCTCGTGCAGCAGGATG
>CAYQCP010000006.1:0-108409 GCA_964416005.1 uncultured Gemmatimonas sp. | reverse complement strand
CCCGGCAGCACCGTGTTCACCAGCACGCCCTCGGCCGCCATCTCGTTGGCCATCGTCTTGGCGAAGCCGAGCAGGCCGGCGCGCGCCGTGTTCGAGAGCAGCAGGTCCGGCTGCGGCTGCTTGGCCGCGAACGACGTCATGAAGATGATGCGCCCCCAGCGGCGTGCGCGCATGCCCGGCAGGGCGGCCTGCGCCAGCTCGATGGAGGCCGTGAGGTTAAGTCGCAGCGCCGCCTCGAACTGCGCGAGCGTCGCCGTCTCCACGCGCGTCGCCGGCGGGCCCCCCGCGTTGGCGACCACGATGTCCACGCGGCCGAGCGTCTCCACGACGGTTTGCACGCACGCCGCCGGCGCTCCCGCCGCCGCCAGGTCGGCGGCGATCGGAATCGTGCGCACGTTGAACCGCGACGCCAGCTCCGCCGCCACCGCGTCGAGTCGCTCCGTGCTGCGCGCGATGAGCGCGACGTCGCATCCCTCGGCCGCCAGCTCCTCCGCAATCGCCCGGCCCAGTCCCTGCGACGCGCCGCCCACGAGCGCGACCTTTCCCTTCAGTCCAAAGTCCATGGGGTGCTCCTCGTCAGCGTCCGCTCGACAGGTCACGCGGCTCGCGCGATACTCTCTGTGTCGCGATCGAATTTCTCGTCCTGAAACAGAGGGTCGGCAGCGTGGTCTTCGGCATCGGCACCGATATCATTGAGGTCGAAAGAGTAGAGGAGATGCTCGCCAGGGGGAAGGAGTACCTGGAGACCATCTTCACGCGCGCCGAGTCGGACTACTGCGACGCCAAGGCGAGGAGGGCCCAGCACTACGCCGCCCGATTCGCCGCCAAGGAAGCCGTCCTCAAGGCGCTCGGAACCGGCTGGCGCGACGGACTCGCCTTCACCGACATCGAAATTCGCAACGACGACCTCGGGCAGCCACAGGTAATCCCGCACGGGAAGGTCAAGGAATTCCTCGATCACCATCGCATCACGCGCACTGCAATTTCAATGACACACACCGGCGGCCTCGCCATGGCGGTCGCCATCCTGGAACAATGAAGACCGGGGTTTGTCTGTGTCTAACATCGGGTCCTACGACGAACGAGCGCGGACCTTCGATTGGTCGATAGCTGAGCGGGAACTCGGGTACACGTCGGGCGACGTCATCAACATCGGATGGTACTGCTCCGATCGCATCTGCAGCCAGGGCCGCGCCGGCACGCTGGCGCTCCTCTGGGAGAATGCCCAGGGCGAAGAGAAGCGCTACACGTACGATGACGTGCGCGTCTACAGCAATACGATCGGCGCCTTCCTGCGCCGGCTCGGCGTGGAGCGCGGCGACCGGGTCTGTCTCTTCATGGACAAGATCCCCGAGCTCTACATCGGCGCGGTCGGCATCCTGAAGATCGGCGCCATCGCCCAGCCGCTGTTCTCCGCCTTCGGCGACGACTCCCTGCTCGTGCGCCTCGAGAACGCCGGGACGTCCGTCATCATCACCCAGCGCAAGCACGTCTCCAAGGTGCGCAAGGTCCTCGACCGGCTGCCGCAGCTGAAGCACGTCGTCATCGTGGACCACGACGGCACGCGGGCGCTGAAGGAGCGCGAGGTGGGGTTCGCGATGGAGGCGGAGCGCGTGGAGACGCTCGAGCTCTGCCCAACCGTGGCCGAGTCGCCTTCGCTGCTGCACTACACGTCCGGGACGACGGGAATGCCCAAGGGCGTGCAGCATGTCCACTACTCCCTCGTGTCGCAGTATCTCACCGCCAAGTGGGTGCTCGATCTCACGGACGACGACATCTACTGGTGCACCGCCGACCCGGGCTGGGTGACCGGGACGTCGTACGGGATCATCGCCCCGTGGTCGCTCGGCGTCACGCAGGTGGTGCTCGATGCGGGCTTTTCGGCGGAGGCGTGGTACCGGCTGATCCAGAAGTACCGGGTGACCGTCTGGTACTCGGCGCCCACGGCCATTCGATCGCTCATGAAGGCCGGCGACGAGCTCGTCACGCAGTTCGACCTGTCGTCGCTCCGCCACTTGATCAGCGTCGGTGAGCCGCTGAACGCCGAGGCCGTCGTCTGGTCGGCGCGCGTGTTCGGACTCGCCTTCCACGATTCGTACTGGCAGACCGAGACCGGCTCCATCGTGATCTCCAACTATCCGGGCTTGCCCATCAAGCCCGGGTCGATGGGGAAGCCGTTCCCCGGCATCACGGCGGGGCTGCTGGACGCCCGGACGTATGCCCAGATCACGGATCCCGGCGTCGTCGGCGTGATTGCGCTGCGCCCCGACTGGCCGGCCATGATGCGCGGGTACTGGCAGAATGAGGCCACGTATCAGGCGAAGTTCAAGAACGGCTGGTACCTGCCCGGCGATCGGGCCCGGCTCGACCGTGACGGCTACTTCTGGTTCGTCGGCCGCGACGACGATGTCATCAACACCGCCGGCCACCTGGTGAGCCCGTTCGAGGTCGAGTCGGCGCTGCTCGAGCATCCGGCCGTCGCGGAGTCGGCGGTGGTGTCGAAGCCGGATCCCATCAACATGGAAGTCGTGAAGGCGTTCGTGACCCTCAAGCCCGGCTTCTCGCCGTCCGAGGAGCTCGAGCTCGACATCATGAACTTCATTCGCAAGAAGCTCTCCCCGCTCGCGATGCCGCAGGACATCGAGTACGTCGCCTCGTTGCCCAAGACGCGCAGCGGCAAGATCATGCGCCGCCTGCTGCACGCAAAGGAATGGGGAGAGGACCTCGGCGACACCTCCTCCATCGAGAACGACTGAACGAACCCCGGCGCGCTCGCGGCGCGGCTTCGCACGCCGCCGCGGATGCGCCGGGCCACATATCATCGGAGAACACCGCAATGGACGACCTGAAAGACGTCATTCTCGAATACGTGATCGCCGAATACGGGGACGAAGACGACAAGATCACCTACGACACGCCGCTCATCTCCGGCGGACTGGTGGATTCGTTCTCCATGGTGTCGCTCAAGCGCTTCCTGGAGGTGCGCTACAAGATCGCCATCCCCGACGCCGACGCCTCGCCGGAGGCATTCGACAGCGTCAACAAGATCGCCGAGCTCGTCCGGCGATTCACGGCGTGACCATCCACCGCTCCCCCAGACCCTACGTGCTCCTCGCGCGCCCGTGAGGAGAGCGCCGGCCGCGGAGGTGCGCGCCGGCGCATGAAAGGAGAAGACGATGAGTTACAGCGATCGCGTGCGCGGATTGTACCAGGAGCAGCTCGGCGGCATCCGCGAGGCGGGACTCTTCAAGCAGGAGCGGTTCATTCACTCGCCGCAGGGCGCCGACATCAACGTCGAGTTCCCGAGCGGCGCCGACCTGAAGCAGGTCATCAACGTCTGCGCCAACAACTACCTCGGCCTCTCCAACCACCCGGAGATCGTGCAGGCCGCCCATGACGGCCTGTCGCAGCGCGGCTACGGCATGTCGTCGGTCCGCTTCATCTGCGGCACGCAGGACATCCACCGCGTGCTCGAGGAGGTGGTCACCGATTTCCTCGGCACCGAGGACACCATCCTCTTCCCGTCGTGCATGGATGCGAACGCCGGCGTCTTCGAGTCGCTCCTCACCAAGGACGACATCATGATCTCGGACCGCCTCGTGCACGCCTCCATCGTGGATGGCATGCGCCTGTGCAGCGCCGAGCATGACACCTTCAAGCACGGCGACATGGGCCACCTGGAGAAGAAGCTGCAGCAGTTCCAGGACAAGCGGCTCCGGGTGATCATCAACGACGGCGTCTACTCGATGGACGGCGACACCGCCAAGCTCGACGAGATCGTCAAGCTGGCCGAGGCGTATGACGCGCTCGTCTTCGTGGACGAGTCGCACGCGTCGGGCTTCATCGGCCAGACCGGGCGCGGCACGCACGAGAAGTGCGGGGTGATGGGCAAGATGGACATCATCACCACCACGTTCGGCAAGGCGCTCGGCGGCGCGTCGGGCGGCTGCGTCTCCGGGCGGCGCGAGATCGTCGAGATGTGCCGGCAGCGGGCCCGGCCGTACCTCTTCTCCAACGCCATGGCGCCCGTGATCATCGCCGGCGTCCTGAAGGCCTTCGAGATCCTCAAGCGCGGCACCCAACTCCGCGACAAGCTGGAGGACAACGCGCGCTACTGGCGAAAGGGCCTCACCGACGCCGGATTCGTGATCAAGAAGGGCGACAGCCCGATCGTCCCGGTCATGCTGTTCAATGCCAAGCTCGCCCAGGACTTCTCGCGCGACCTCTACGCCGAGGGCGTCTACGCCATCGGCTTCTTCTTCCCGGTGGTCGCGAAGGGGCAGGCCCGCATCCGCACGCAGCTCTCAGCCAGCCACGACCGGCATCACCTGGATCGGGCGCTCGAGGCGTTCATCAAGGTGGGCAAGAAGTACGACTGCCTCGGCAAGACCGAGGAGGAGATCGTCGCCAGGTACGGCCTGTAGGGCCGGACGTCAGCGGACGTCCGCCGCGGCGGCGACTTCCGCCGCCTCGACCCGCACCGCGCAGACCTTGAACTCCGGGATGTGCGCGTGCGGGTCGAGCGCCGGGTTCGTCAGCAGGTTGGCCGCGGCCTCGCGATAGTGCATCGGCACGAAGACCTGGTGCCGCGCCACCCGCTCGCTGATGCGCACGGCGATGCGGATATGCGCCCGCCGCGAGGTCACCACCACCTCGTCCGCGTCGTGCACGCCGAGTGCCGCGGCATCCGCGGGGTTCAGCTCAATGGTCGGCGTGCTCTCGCGCGAGTCGAGCGCCGTGGACCGGCGCGTCATCGTCCCCGTGTGCCAGTGGTACATCTGGCGCCCCGTGTTCAGGAAGAACGGGTAGTCCGCGTCCGGCAGCTCCGCCGGCGGCAGGTACTCCACCGGGACGAGCGTGGCGCGGCCGTCAGGGGTCGGGAAGGCATCCGCAAACAGGAACGCGGTCCCCATGTGCGTTGCGTCCGGCACCGGGTACTGCAGGCCGGCGCGGTGCTCGCGGAGCCGCGCGTGCGTCACGCCGCGCAGCGTCGGCGTCACCCGCGCGATCTCGTGCTGCACGCCCTCGCTGTCGGCGTACGGTGTCGGCACGCCGAGCCGCCGCGAGAGGTCGAGCAGGATTTCGAGGTCGGCGCGGGCGTTGCCCGGCGGATCCACCGCCTTGTCGAACAGCTGCACACGGCGCTCGGTGTTGACGAACGTGCCCGTCTTCTCCGCGAACGCCGCCCCCGGCAGCACGACGTCGGCGTACCGCGCCGTCTCCGTGAGGAAGATGTCGTGCACCGCGAGGAACTCGAGGCCGCGGAACCACTCCTCCGCGTGCGAGACGTCCGGATCGGAGATGATGGGGTTTTCCCCCATGATGTACATCGCGCGCACCGGTGAGTCGGCGCCGACGATCTGCGTGACCTTGCGCCCGACCTTGAGCGACAGGCGCTCCGGGTCGATCCCCCACGCCTCGGCGTACATGGCGCGCACCGCCGGGTCGTCCACGCGCTGGTAATCCGTGTAGGCGAACGGCACGGCCCCCATGTCGCTCGCGCCCTGCACGTTGTTCTGCCCGCGGATCGGGATCATCGCCTTGCCCCACGAGCCGATCATGCCGCACGCCAGCATCAGGTTCAGCAGCGACGTCACGATGTCAGTGCCCGTGTGGTGCTGCGTCAGCCCCATCGCCCACAGCGTCGCCGAGCGCGGCCCCTTGGCGTACAGCTCGGCGGCGCGCCGGATCAGTGCGGCCGGCACGGCGCAGATCGCCTCGGCGGCCTCGGGCGAGTAGGGCTGCACGGCGGCGCGCACCGCCTCAAAGCCGTGCGTGCGCGCGGCGATGAACGCCTTGTCCTCGAGTCCCTGCTCGAGGATGTGGTGCAGCATCGCGTTCAGCAGGGCAACGTCGGTGCCCGGCACCATCTGCAGGTGGATCGTGGCGCGCGCCGCCAGCTCGATGCGCCGCGGATCGGCCACGATGAGCGTCGCCCCGCGCTTCACCGCGCGCTTGATCGCCGCCCCGAACACCGGGTGGCTCTCGGTGGTGTTGGCGCCCAGCACGAAGATCACGTCCGACTCATGCTCGACCTCGCGCATCGAGCCCGACGCCGCGCTCGTGCTCAGCGCGCGCTGCATCGCGCTCACCGAGGACGAATGGCACAGCCGCGTGCAGTGGTCCACGTTGTTCGTGCCGATGCCGGCCCGGAACAGCTTCTGCAGGACGTAGTTCTCCTCGTTGGAGCACTTCGCGCTCTGGAAGGTCGCCAGCGCGTCGGGGCCGTGCGTATCGCGGACGTACGCCAGCTGCTGGGCGGTGAGCTCGAGCGCCTCCTCCCACGTCGCCTCCCGGAACGGCTCGTACCAGGACGCCGGCGTTGCCACGCGATCGCGCGGGTCGCCGAGCGGGTTTTCCGGACGATGGTGCCTGCGGAGCGGGTTCGTTCGCGGACGATGCGAGGCGTTGCCGCCCTCGCCGCGGATGCTCTCCCACGGGCCGCCGCGGTGCGGGAACGCCGCGGCGCCGTCGCGCGTCGCGTCGAACGTCCACCGTCCCGCCGCATCGCGCTGCCACCCGCGGCGGATCAGCGGCGTCGTCAGCCGGTCGCGGTGCAGCACGAAGTCGGTGCCGAACCGGCCCTTCACGCACAGCGACCCCTCGTTCGGCGACACCTCCTCGATCCACGGGCTCGACACCCGCACGACATCGTTGCCGCGCACCTTCAGGTCCACCTGGCATCCCACGCCGCAATAGGGGCAGACGGAGCGCACGACGCGCTCCTCGTGCGCCATCGTGTCGAAGCGGAACTTCGCGTGCGGCAGGACGTCGTGGATTGCCCCCGTGGGACAGACGCGCACGCACTCGCCGCACCACGTGCAGCCGGCGTGCTCAGGGTCGCCGTGGGCTCCCACGATGATGTGCGCATCCGCGCCGCGTCCCGCGACGTCGAGCACGCCCACCACCTGGATGTCCTCGCAGGCGCGGACGCAGCGCGTGCAGAGGATGCACGTGCTCATGTCGTGCAGGATCATCGGGTCGGCCAGGCGGTGGTCGCCCTTCCGCACCGGCAGGGCGGCGCGATGGGCGGTCGGCATGTCGTACCGTCGCACCAGCGTCTCGAACTCGTTGTGCGGCCCGTCCGCGTGGATGCGCTCCACGGGATAGCGCTCGAGGAGCATCGAGAGCACGCTGCGGCGATTCTCCACCGCGGCATTTGACTCCGTCGTCACCACCATTCCCTCGACCGCCGTCGTCGCGCAGGACGGGAGCAGCTTGCCCGAGCCTTCCACCGACACCAGGCAGATGCGGCAGTTGCCGGCGGTCGGCAGCTTCGGATACCAGCAGAGCGTCGGGATGTCGATGGACGCGCCGCGCGCCGCGTCGAGGATCGTCTTTCCCTCGGCGACATGCACGGACTGGCCGTTGATCGTCAGCGTAGGCACTCGGTCATCCTCGCAGGAAACACCACTCGATAAAGTTTGGCCGTGTGCAGGCGAACCGCAATCGGCGCCCCGCCTACGCGCGCGCCGCGCCGTGCGCGCAGTGACATTTTCAGAGGAGAATCGTCGAAAGCGCAGTGCCGTGCGTGGTGCGAGGCGTGCGTGATTGCGTGCGGCGAATCAAACGCGAAGGGCCGCGTGCGCGCCGCGGCGACATGCCGGCACGCGAATTGGCGCCGAAAGAAATTGTGCCGGTGGTACTTGCGCGATTTGAATCTTTAAACAATCGTGTAGGCAAGATCGACGTGCGACGATTGGTCTGGTGAGTGGTTTGGCAATCTCGCGCGCGCTGTTTTCGAAGGACTGATGCAACGACCAACCACGCGCCCTTCGGGGCCGTGCACGAGTTTCCGTCGTGGTGACGCGGCGGAGAAACCCAGCGATTCACCGGGGAATCGCCAGGGAAAGACCCTCCTTGAAAGGAGTTGTACAATGGCTGCCAAGAAGAAGGCCGCGAAGAAGAAGGCTGCAAAGAAGCCCGCCAAGAAGGCCGCGAAGAAGAAGTAGTTCTTCCGCTCTTCGGAGCACACAGGGGAGCTGGCATCTGCCGGCTCCCCTGTGCGTTTGTGGTGGACTGGAAAACGACAGCGTGCGGCCACGTGCGGCAGCGACCGCGCAGGTGCGCGGCATGCAAAAGGCCGGCGGGAGCGAATCCCGCCGGCCTTTGTCTCACCCTACCTCATGCGATCGAACGCTGTCGTTCTGTACGGCAGCACCTACGCCGCTGCCGGCTTCGGCTGATCCTCTGGTTCCGGCACCGGGACCGGTCCCCAGATATACGCCGACAGGCGCGGGGCCTCTTCCGCGCGCGGACCGCGCGAAATGATGATGCCGAGGGGTTCCTGCTCGATGATCTCTGCCCGACGAAGCTGATCCATGACTGCATTCCTGCTTTGGGGGGGCGCGACAACGCGGCAAGCGCTCGCTGTTTCATATGGAAGTACAGCGATTTGACGTTGCACGAGCGATGCCAGTTTCTATGGTAGGCTATATCCTGTATTCACAACAGTTTACGCAAAGCAAAACCGCCCTTGAACAGGGCGGTTGTTTCGTTCGGACACGGCGCGAATACATCACCTGTGTCACTTCGTCACGCCACGGCCTTCCTTGCGACGAACGTCTTCGACTCCCCGATGTCGTGCACGATCGATATCGCCCAGCCGCTGTACTGCTGCCGCAGCTCGTCTTCATCAATCATGGACGACCCGGCGACGATCGTCTCGACCAGGTGTACGCCACCGTCCATCGTGACACTCTTCAGCACCTCGAAGACGCGCGCGCGTTCGTCGGCCGAGAGCCCTGCGAACGCGGCCGGCGTGCACACCACCGCCGTGAGCGGATCCGTCGGCAGGTGTGTGTGCAGCTCGCCCACCGTGCCGCGCACCATCAGCTCGAGCCCGGCATCTCGCGCCGCCTCCATCATGCGCTCCACCACGTCGCGCTCTGGCTCCACCGCCGTCACGGCGCATCCATTGGCGGCGAGATACAGCGCCGATCCCTCGACGCGCGCGCCCGTCACCAGCACCGATCCCGAGCCCGCCAGCAGCGGGATGGCCGCCTTGAGCGGCGTGTTGCCGCGCAGCCCCCAGTGCTCGGGACGCTGCAGCTCGGATGCGTTGCGCTGGCGCCGCTTGCGCCACGTGTCGTACGACGGCAGCCGCAGCCGGCCGGTGATCAGCCGGTCCACCTCCGCGGCCAGCAGCAGCTCCGTCATGCCCATCTGTGTGCCAGCGCCCAGGCGGCGCATTGCCTCGTCTGCGAGCGACATGAGCGCCGACCGGCTGACCGAGTTCTTGTAATCCTCGATCTCGCGTTCGACGTACATCTCGTATTCGTGGCGGAGCGAACGCGGGCTATGCGGGGCCATGGTTGGGCTGAAGGACTGCTCACAAGGTAAAATTCGGCGGCCACAAAGCAATTGCTTGCGGAACCGCGCTGCGCCATTCCCGTATCCGCCGTCCGCCGTCTGCCGTCTGCATCTACCTTCTACCATCCACCATCTACCTTCTGCCCTTCCTTGCCCGAACTCCCCGAAGTCGCCGCCGCCGCCGCCGTGGCCCGCCGCATCCTGGTGGGTCGCGTCCTCGCCGCGGTCTCCACGCACCATCCCTCGCAGCGGCGGTCCCTCCCACCCCGGGCCGTGCAGCGCATCGTGTCGCGCCGCGTCGTGCGTGTCGAACGGCACGCCAAGCACCAGCACATCGTGCTCGACGACGGCGGCATCGTCGCGGTGCACTTTCGCATGAATGGCGACTGGTCCCTCGCGAACCCCGGGGACCCGCTCCCCGCGTACGCCCGCATCGTCTTCGCGACTGCCGACGGCCTGCGGCTCTGTCTCGTCGACTCGCGCGCGCTGTGCACCGCCACCTACCACGCCCCGGGCGCGCCGCCCGCGCTCGCCCTCGGCCCGGAGCCGGATGCCCTCACGCCGGACCTGCTGCGGGACGCGCTGGTGCGGCGCACCGGGCCCATCAAGACCGTCCTGCTCGACCAGCGCGTCGTCGCCGGACTCGGCAACATCTACGTCGCGGAAGCGCTCTGGCGCGCGCGAATCCACCCCGCGCATCGCGCCCGCGCGCTGGGCGAGCGGCAGGTGCAGGCCCTCGTGCGCGGCATCAAGGCCGCCATCGCCGATGGCTTCGCGCGGCAGGGGCGCTATCGCGCCGGCCTGCGCGATCGCCCGTTCAAGGTCTACGATCGCGAGGGGCTGCCCTGTCCACGATGCCGCGCCGAGGTCGCGCGCATCACGCAGGCGGGGCGGAGTACGTACTGGTGCCCCGTGTGCCAGTCTGGATTGGGCGGAAAGCGACGGTAGACGGTAGACGGTGGACGGTGGATGGCGCGCTACGCCTCCCCGTTCTCCAGCAGCAGCCCCTTGAGATAGCCCGTCTCCGGTATCGTCAGCACCTCGGGGTGGTCCAGCGGCTGGCCCGTGAGCGCGCGCAGGATCATCGGGCGCTGACTGTCGGCCGCCGCCTCACGCACGACGTCGAGAAACATCGGCTTCGTCACGTGGTAGCTGCAGCTCGCGGTGAACAGCATCCCGCCCGGTGCGAGCAGTCGCATCGCCCGCAGGTTCAGCTCCTTGTAGCCGCGCAGCGCCCCCGTGATGGAGCCGCGGTTCTTGGCCAGCGCCGGTGGATCGAGCGCGATCACGTCAAAGCGCTCCCCGCGCGCCGCCGCGTCGCGCAGATAGTCGAACGCATCGGCCTCCACGCACGCGAGCGCGCCGATGCCATTGCGCGCCGCATTCATGCGCGCCCGTTCCAGGGCCTGCGCCGAGGCATCCACCGCCGTCACCGAGTCGGCTCCGCGCGCGAGATGCAGGGCGAAGCTGCCATGGTAGCTGAACACGTCGAGCGCGCGGCCGCGCGCGTATGTGCGCAGCATCACGCGATTCTCGCGCTGGTCCAGGAACGCCCCGGTCTTCTGCCCGGTCCACGGCGCGGCGAGATACGTCACGCCATGCTCGTTCACTTCGATCTCCTCGGGCACGGCGCCGGCGACGAGTTCTACCGTGCGCGGCAGTCCCTCCCGCGCGCGCACCGACGCGTCATTGCGCGCGAGGATTCCCGCCGGCGCGGCGAGTTCCTGCAGTGCATCCACCACCAGGGCGCGCTGCGCCTCCACGGCCGCCGAAAGCAGCTGCACCACGAGCCACCGGTCATAGCGGTCCACCACCAGCGCGGGCAGGCCGTCTCCCTCGCCGTGCACCAGGCGGCACGCGTTGGTGTCGTTGGCGAGCGGCGCGCGGCGCGCCAGTGCGTGCGCCAGCCGGGCGCGCCACCAGGCGCCGTCGATGGTCGCCTCGCTGTCGCGTTCGACGCGGCGCAGCGCGATTTCCGATGACGGGCTCCACCACGCCCAGCCGAGCGCGTGCCCGCGCGGGTCGGCGATGCGGACCGCACCGGCCGGTCCCGCCGGCGCCTCGGCGAGGTCGCTGCGAAAGACCCACGGATGACCGGCGGCGAGGCGCTTGGCGCCGCGGGAGGTGACGATCGCAGTGGGCGGGGTCATGCGCGGAAGCTACCCACGGCCGACCCACGGTGACAGATGACCATCACGGCTTCGGCGCCTCGCCCACCGCGTTGCTTGCCCGCGACGCCGACGCCGCGCACCATTACCGCATGCCGCTCAAGGCCCTGCGGGGCGCCACCACCGTCGCCGCCGATGACGCGTCCCTGCTCGCCGATGCGACGCAGGAACTGCTCCGCGCGTTGCTGGAACGCAACGCGCTGCAGCCATCGCAGGTGATCAGCGCCTTCTTCACGTGCACCGCCGATCTCACGAGCGCCTACCCCGCACAGGCGGCGCGCGACATGGGATGGACGCACGTGCCGATGCTCTGCGCGGCCGAACTGGCGGTGCGCGGGGCGCTCCCGCGCTGCATCCGCGTGCTCGTGCACGTCGACCTGCCCGCCGATGCCCCGGCGCCGCGCCACGCCTACCTGCGCGAGGCGGCCGCCCTGCGCGGCGATCTCGACGACGCTCGCGCGTAAGCCGCTCACAGGCTTGTGCGGGGAACGAGTGAACCGCCTTGCCGCGGATTACGCGAAGTTGGGCGGATCACGCGGATACTGCCTCTAGGAAACCCCAGGGGAAGTATCAGTGCAATCCGCTTTCATCCGCGTCATCCGCGGCAAGGCCGTTGCAGTTCTCCTGACCCCGCATCCCTTCTCACCGCCGCGGCGGTTTCTTCGGCACCGGCATCGGCGGCAGTGACTCGAGCGGCGCACCCGCCGCGCGTGCCGCCGAATCGCGCGCGGCGCGCAGGGCGTTGGCCTCGCGCGTCGCGGAGTCCATCCGGGCCTGGGCGCGTACCATGCGGATGGCGTCGAGGTGCTCGCGATACGTCGTGCGGAACTCGTGGTGTCCGTCCGGATGCGCCACGAAGAACCGGTAGGGCACCTTCGCCGGATGCAGCGACGCCGTCAGGCTGGCGAGCCCCGGCGACCCGATGGGGCCGGGCGGCAGGCCAACGACGCGATACGTATTGTAGGGCGATTGCACGCGGAGGTCCCGATAGTACACGCGCCCGGGGCGCTTGCCGAGCGCGTACGTGACCGTCGGATCGGCCTGCAGCGGCATCCGCGTCCGCAGTCGGTTCAGGTAGACCGCCGCCACGACCGGGCCCTCTTCGCGCCGGCGCACCTCTCGCTCCACGATGGATGCCAGCGTCACGACGTCGTGCCGCGTGAGCTTGAGGCTGTCGAGCCGGGCGTCCCACTCCGGCTTCCACAGCGCCTCGAAGCGATGCACCATGGCCGCCACCGCCTCGTGGGCCGTCACCTGGTCGGGGAAGGTGTACGTGTCGGGGAAGAGATACCCCTCGAGCGTGGGTGTCGGAATGTCGAGTTGGCGGCGCAGGGTTGAATCACGCACCGCCATCTCGAGCGAATCGCGCGAAACCTCGAGCGCCTGCGCCAGCAGCGGCGCGATCTGCGACAGTTCGTAGCCTTCGGGAATCGTGACCGTGTGCACGATGCCCTTGCCGCGCCGCAGGTCGTAGAGCAGTTCGTTCCAGCTCGTGCCGCGCGCCAGCATGTACGTGCCGTACCGCATCGAACGGTCACGGCCGCGGATCTTGGCGTAGATACCGAACAACCGTGCATTGCGGATCAGTCCGTGCGCGGCCAGCGACTCGGCGGCGACGCGGAAGCTGGCCCCCTTGGGGATCGTCACCTTCTCCATCGGTCCGCCGCGCGATCCGCAGGCCGCCGCGGTGGCCACGGCGGCTGCGGCGACCAGTTGCCAGAGCTTACGCGGCATCGCCGCCTCCCCGGTCCTCGGTGATGGGGTGCTGGCCATTCGTCGTCTCGCTCGACCAGATCCGCGCGCCGTGCGCCAGCGCCTGCTCCAGCAGGACGGTGGCGGCGAGCGCATCCACGTCTCCTTTGCGGCCGCGCGTGGACCCTTCCATGGCCTTCACGGCGCGCAGTGCGGCCGATGTCGTGAACCGCTCGTCCAGCAGGCGCGCCGGATGCCCGGTGCGCGTCTCGAGTTCATGCGCCAGCCGGCGCGCCTCGAGCGCGCGCGGCGTGTCGTCGCCCGCCTCGCTGACCGGCAGGCCCACGATGAACGCCGTCGCGCCAACCTCCGACGCCTTGGCCAGCAGTGCGGTGAGCGGGGGCCGCTTGCCCGGGCGGCGCTCGATGAACCCGGCCGGCTGCGCGATCATCCGCGACGGGTCGCTCATCGCCAGCCCGACGCGGCGATCGCCGAGGTCGATCGCGAGGATGCGTCCCGGAAGCTCAGACATCGCCTTCCGCCATCTTCTTGAAGAACTCGGCGTTGGTCTTCGTCAGCACCATGCGCTTGGAGAGGAAGAGCACCTGGTCCTCCGGGGGCATGTCGCCAAGAAAGTGCCTGATGAGGAAGATGCGGTTCTTTTCCTCCGGTGTCAGGAGGAGTTCCTCCTTGCGCGTCCCCGACTTCTGGATGTCCACGGCAGGGAAGATGCGCCGGTTGGCAATGTCGCGGTCGAGGACCAGCTCCATGTTGCCCGTCCCCTTGAACTCCTCGAAGATCACCTCGTCCATCCGCGAGCCCGTGCCGACGAGCGCGGTGGCGACGATGGTGAGCGTGCCGCCGCCGTCGATGGCGCGTGCCGCGCCGAAGAACTTCTTGGGGCGCTCCATCGCCTTGGCGTCCACGCCGCCCGACAGCAGCTTGCCCGACATCGGGATCACCGTGTTGTGCGCGCGCGCCAGGCGCGTGATCGAGTCGAGCAGGATCACCACGTCCCGGCCCCCCTCCACCAGCCGCTTCGCGCGCTCGATGGTCATCTCCGCCACCTGCACGTGACGCGAGGCGCGCTCGTCGAACGTGCTCGCGATCACCTCGGCGCCCGGCACCGACGCGATGAAGTCCGTCACCTCCTCCGGCCGCTCGTCGATGAGCAGCACGATCAACGTGACCTCGGGGTGATTCTCGGAGATGGCCAGCGCCATCTTCTGCAGGAGGATGGTCTTGCCGGCGCGCGGCGCCGCGACGATCAGCCCGCGCTGGCCCTTGCCGAGCGGCGCGATGATGTCCACGAGCCGCATGGCAAGGTCGCCGTCGGCGCGCTCGAGCCGCAGGCGCTGCTTGGGATACGACGGGCGCAGGTTGTCGAACTGGATGCGCGCCTGGGCCGCCTCGGGCGCGCCGCCGTTGACGCTCTCCACCTGCAGCAGCGCGAGGAACTTCTCCCACGGCTTCGGCGGTCGGACGCGGCCGCGCAGCGTGTCCCCGGTGCGGACGCCGAACCGCCGGATCTGCGTCTGCGAGACGTACACGTCGGCGATGCCGGCGAGATAGCTGTTGTCGGGACTGCGCAGGAAGCCGTGGCCCTCCTTCACGAGTTCGAGCACGCCCTCGGCCATCAGCGTGTCGCCGCGCGCGAGCAGGGCATGCTCGATCTTGTAGATCAGGTCGGGGCGGAGCAGGGCGGCCGCGTCGGCAACACCCAGCGACTCACCGAAGGCGAGCAGTTCGGGCAGCGGCGTGCGCCTGAGTTCGGAGATATCCACGAAGCGGAGGAACGGGTGCGGAGGACGGACTGCGGGGGAACGCCCCTGTAGGGAGGGAGGAGCGGAAGGGTCGGGCCGCCCGGGGCGAGCGCGTGGACTCGGGCCAACGGGAGGGAGGGGATGCGCGAGGCGGGATTCGAACCCACGACCTTCGGCTCCGGAGGCCGACGCTCTATCCAGCTGAGCTACTCGCGCGCGCCCCGCCGAGGGGCGGGGACAGGAAAGCTAGGGGTGGCGGGGCCCCGTTACAAGGCGCGATGCGATATCCGGCGGCCGTGCGCTGCGTGCCGCGGCGCCCAGCGGTGCCGGCTCAGACGGCGCGGATGATCGCGGGCTGGCCGGCAGGAGGAGTCATCGCCGTCCGGAACTGGCGCGCGAGCTCCTTCACCGTGCCGCGCGAGCGCAACTCGCCCGGGTTGAGCCCGGTGTACCGCTTCAGCATGTTGCGAAAAGCGGCGCCGCTGGCGAAGCCGAGTTCGAAGGCCACGTGGTCCACCGCGCGGCCGCCCTCCTCCAGCAGGATGGCCGCGGCCAGGAGGCGACACCAGCCCAGCACCTGCTGCGGGGGTGGCGCGCCGGCCACCGCACACCGCTCGGCGAGGGTCTTGCGGTGCAGGCCAAGTGCGCGCGCCGCGACGTCCACCGACAGATGCTGGTACGAGTTCTTGAGGCCGTACGCCACGAGGGGTCGCACGCGTGCCGGCGTCTCCGGCGCAATGGCGCCCCAGACGCGATCGCCGCGATGCCGCGTGATCGCCGCGGTGAGGGCGCTGCGCACGAGCAACGGGAAGCGCCGGTCTTCTTCAAAGAGAACCGCGTGCACACCGGCGCGCGCCACCCGCAACAGCTCCTCGGGATTCACGCGCAGGCGCGACGCCATGCCAATGGTGGCGACCGACGGGAATTGCGTCGGCACGTCCTCCAGGATCGCGACCGAGCCGGACGATTCTTCGTGCAGGTCGAAAATCGCGACGTGGACATCCGGCCGGCGGAGCGCCGCGCGGGCCCCCCGCTCCTCTGTGGCGCAGACGACCGGGGCACCCGCCGGAAGCCCGGCGAGGAGCCAACCTGGGGCCTCGGTCTCGCGGCCAACCAGCAAAATGGGCGAATATCTGCGTTTCACGTTACGTGGAGTAATGAATTCGTGACGTGGCGTGTTAACACCCGCTGGCAGACGTAGGTAACTATCCCCCCGACTTCCTCACCCAGGAGATGTACCATGTCGCGCCAGACCATCGCCCGCCTGTTCTTCGCCCTGCTGATCGTTGGCACGCTGACCGCGTGCGGCACCGCTCCCACGGCCCCCGATGGCCAGGGAAAGCCGAAGGACACGCTGCCTTGGAATTGATGGCACGCGTTCATTGCTAGACCCTCTCGAGTTCGAGCACGACGCGGTTGGCCGGAGCCGACAGCTCCATGGTGTCGGCAGGCTCCGCCGTGCCCGCCAGCACCGCATCGCAGCGGCGCACCACCACGCTGAGGTTCAGCGCGGCGGCGTCGCGCCGCGCGGCGCGCGCGAGGCGACGGGCCTTGGCGGTGTTGCCGACCTGGGCGTAAGCCTGGGCGAGTTCGCTCCGCGCCTCCAGCTCCTCAAGGGGGAAGTTGGCAGACGCCGCCGTCGCGATCAGGCGCGCGGCGAACCGGTCGACCATGCCGCTGCGGCCAAGCACGGCGGCGGCGAGCGCTCCCTTGGAGTAGGCCGGCATGAGCACTCGGGCATGCCGCGTGGTGCGCAGGGCGGCCTTGACCACACGCAGGGCGGCCACCGGCCGGCCGGCGCACAGCGCGATCGACCCGAGGTTCACCAGCACACCCGCCTTGTCGTAACTGTCGAGCGACGACGTCTCCAGCGCGCGCCAGCCGGCGATGAGGGCGTGGTTGTAGTCCTGCTCGCCGAGCGCCGCGGCCATCTCGCCGTGGTACGAGACGGCGACCACGACGGCGTTCCGGGCCGACACGAGCCGTGCCTTGGCGTACCACCGGTAGGCCGCCGGCGCGTCGTCCTCGAGGGTCCGCAGGATGCCCTTGCCGACCAGGGCGCGACCGCGCAGCTCAGGGAGCCGGTGCCGCGTCGCGTAGCTGAACAAATAGGAGTAGTGGTTCTCGGCGGCCTGCGTGGCGCCGACGCCACGACTGATGCGCGCCTGCCGGAAAATGGCCGTGGCGGCACTCGGCGGGTCGACGCGGTCCCAGACCCGGCGGGCGGCCGCCAGCGTCGCGTAGGCGAGGGTCAGGGCGCCGGCCGCCTCCATCTCGGCCGTGAGGGCGAGGAGGGGGGCGGGCCGCAGCGCGCGGCGCGTGGCCACGACCGCCGCGCCGCCGCCAAGCGCCGGGGACGCCGTCAACCGCTCGACGTCGAGCCCGGCGGTCAGCCAGCGCGCGTCGTCCTCCCCGAACTGCACGATGTCGGGCGTACGCTCGAGGTCCCGCCGGTAGGCGGTTAGCACGTCGCAGATGAGTGCCGCGCCGTAGGGGTCGGTGCGGGGCGTCGATGTGAAGAGTGAGAGCATTCGGTAGGCGAAAAGGCGGGGGAGCCGGTCCGCGTAACGCAGCCGGTCGATACACCATGTCACGGTTGGCCGAAATTTGCAAGATTTCGGCAAAACGTTACATGGCGTAATAGTTTTTTTGCGCGGGACGCACTAGACTGGAATCTCGTCGACCGACCGCCGCCGGGTGCGTCAGCCCCTGGGGCGGCCTGTCCCCGTCCCTGCCCGCGATGCGTCAGACCACCTGGGTCCTCGCCAGTCCGTCCCGTCCCGCGCCGCCGCTCGCGGCCGCGCCCGTCGGCCAGTGCGTCGTCAGCATCCCCGCCGACGCGGGCGCCATCGACGCCACCTGGCTGCGGCCGGTCATCGTCACGCTGCTCAGCCGCCATGAGAAGGTCATGGTCCTGCTTACCTCCGAGCTGCTGGCCTACGAGGGGAGCGCCGCCCGTCCGGGCAACGGCAACGCGCAGCCAGGCGCGACGGTGCACGATCGCATCTCGCAGGACACGATGGCGCGCTGGCTGGAGATCGAGGAAGTGAAGCTCAGCCTCAAGTCGGCCGATCACTCGCGCGTGCACATCGCCAGCTGGGCGCACTTCACCGACGCGCGGTTCGCCGAACTCTGGCGGACCCTGCTCACCGCCTTCGCGCGCGATCGCCGCTTCCGGCGTGACGTGCTCGGGCTGGCGCGTGGTTCGTCGGCCATCGCGGGGCGGGCCGATATCATCGCCCTCCCGGATCGCGCCCTCTCCCTGTCACGGCTCGAGACCCTCGCCATGCGCCTGCGCGTCTGCGAGGTGGGGGGCTACCACTATGAGTACGGCTTCGGCGACGACGAGTTCCTGACGCGGAACTTCTACGCCGGCGCCTATGCCGCGGACGGCCTGTCGGTCGAGGCGCTGGTGGGGCACTCGGCGCGCCGGCAGTTCGTCCCGCTGTAGGGCAGGGTCCTAGCGCCCCTTCTCGGTGGCGAGCAGGCCACGGGACACCGTCGTCGCCGAACGGCCCTTGCGCGGCTTGATCGGTGCCAGCCCGCTGCTGCGCTGCACGGCGTCGCGGTAGAGCGTCTCGTAGTCGAGCGGCCCCACCTCGAGGCGGCGCCCCTTCTCCTTGAGATAGATGCCGTGCACAGTGAGGCGGACGATCATCCCGTCCACTTCGCGAACGACTTCCGTGGCGCTCACCCATTCCTGGGTGGCGGGATCGGTGTAACCGCGCTTCAGCTTCGTGGCCATCGCAAACCAGGGTGAGGGTGGATCGACGCGCGAAAGCTAGCGACCGTGCACGCGCAGCCGCACATCCACCGCCACCACGCCCTCCCCGTCGGGGCGCACGCGCAGCGGATTGATCTCCACCTCCGCGATGTCCGGATGCGCGGCGACGAGCTGGCCGAGGCGCCGCAGGGCGTCCATCGCCGCGGCGCGGTCGGCCGGCGGCACGTTGCGGAAGCCGCGCAGCTTGCGCCCGGCCCAGGTGCCGTCGATCATCGCGTCGGCCTCCGTGCGCGGGAGCGGCGCCAGCGCGAACGCCACGTCCTTGACCCCCTCCACCTCGGTGCCGCCCGCGCCGAACATCACGAGCGCGCCGAACTGCGGGTCCTGCACCGCGCCGACGATCACCTCCTGCCCCTCCGGCAGCATGCGTTGCACGTGCACGCCGTCCAGGCGCGCCTGCGGATGGGCGCGGCGCGCATTGGCCTGCACCGTCGCGAAGCCCGCCCGCACCGCCTCGGCATCGCCGAGCCCGAGCAGCACGCCGCCGACGTCCGATTTGTGCGGGATGTCGGGGGAGGCCACCTTGAGCGCCACGGGAAAGCCGAGTTGCGACGCCACCGCCACCGCATCGTCCGGCGTGGACGCGAGCGCGATGCGCGGCAGGTCGATGCCGTAAGCGCCGAGCACGCGCGCCACGTCCTCCTGCGGCAGGAAACCGGCGGGCGCGGCGTCGAGCACCGCGCGCACGTCGGCGGCGCGCACGTCCGTGAACAGCACCGGCTCGGCCGCCGGGGCGGCGACGAACGCCGCGCGGCGCACGAGCGTGGCAAGCGCGCTCGCGGCACGCTCGGGGAAACGGTAGTCGGGAATGCGCGCGTCGCGGAGCACCTCGCTGGCGCGGCGCACGAGGCTCTCGCCCATCAGCGCCACCACCACCGGCTTGGCGGACCCGCGGATGATGGGCGCCATCGCCGTGCACACCGATTCGGCGCTGTGCGTCGGCGGCGGCGGCATGATGACCATCACGGCGCCTACCCCATCGTCGGCGAGCAGCGCCGACAGGCACGCGCTGTACTCGTGGGGTCCGGCGGACGCGAGCATGTCCACCGGGTTCTGCACGCTCGCCGCGGCGGGGAGCACGGTGCGCATCCGCGCCACAGTGGCGTCGGAGAGCGCGGCGAGCGGCAGGCCGAGGGCCTCGATGGCGTCGGCCGCCACCACGCCGGGGCCGCCCGCGTTGGTGAGCACCGCGATGTCGCGGCGCCGGGGCAGGGGGCACCACGCCAGCGCGCGCGCCCAGTCGAACATCTCCTCGTTGGTCTCGGCGCGAATCACGCCCGCGCGCTGGAACGCCGCGTTGTACGCCGCTTCCTGCCCGGCGAGCGCTCCGGTATGCGACGCCACGGCGCGCTGTCCCGCCGCGAAGCGCCCCACCTTGAGCGCGACCACCGGCTTGCGACGCGTGACGAGTCCCGCCTGCTCGATGAAGCGGCGTCCCGCCCGCACCCCTTCGAGATAGAGCGTGAGCACGCGCGTGTGCTCGTCCGCGGCCACCGGTGCGAGTACGTCGGTCTCGCTGACGTCGGTCTGGTTGCCGAGGCTGACGAGCCGCGAGAGGCCGAAGCCCTGGCCGGTCGCCCAGTCGATGACGGCGGCGCAGATGGCGCCGGAATGCGAGATGAACGCCACGTCGCCCGGCACCGGAGGAGGCGGCGCGAGGAAGGTGGTGTCGAGCGGCAGGTGCGTGTCGAGCAGGCCGATGCAGTTGGGACCGATGAGCCGGATCGACAGTTCACGTGCGATTTGCGCCACCTCGGCCTCGAGCGCGGCGCCCTCCTCGCCCACTTCACGGAACCCGCCCGAGGCGATGATGGCGGCGCGGATGCCGCGCCCCCCACACGCGCGCAGCGCGTCGGGAACGACAGCGGCCGGCACGACGACGACCGCGAGGTCCACCGGGTCGGGAATGTCGGCGACGTTGCGATAGGTGGAGCGCCCCATCAGCTCACCGCCGCGCGGATTCACCAGGTGGATCGCGCCGCGGTACCCCGACTGCGTCAGGTTGCGGGCGACGCCGAAGCCCAGCTTGACCGGGTCATGCGAGGCGCCGATGACGGCAATGCCGGCGGGCTGGAAGAAGGGCAGCAGCGTGGCGTCCACGATCGGCGATCTCCGGCTGGAAGCGCACAGCGCGCGCGGGGGTGCGGAAATCTAAATGATCGCGCGGCGTCCTACGGTGCCGGCGTCAGCACCCCGTACGCCTCGGGCGCACGATCCAGCGGGCCCGCCCAGTACACGCGGGCGCCAACCTGCGCGCGCAGCGCCGCCGGCACGTCGCGCAGCGGGCGTCGCTTGCCGTTCGCCGTCTCGAGCATGTATGCGTCGCCCTGAGCGCGCAGCACGCCGTCCATGGCGGCAACGCCATCCACGGCGCGTACCGCATAGCGCGTCACCATGACGGTGCACGCCACGCCCGGGAG
The DNA here is from genome assembly GCA_964416005.1 of uncultured Gemmatimonas sp. Classification (GTDB taxonomy): domain Bacteria; phylum Gemmatimonadota; class Gemmatimonadetes; order Gemmatimonadales; family Gemmatimonadaceae; genus PNKL01. Next base: position 87,270 of record CAYQCP010000006.1, on the reverse strand, counting down.
CATCGTGGCCGAAGTGTGATCGCGCGCGCCCCAGAGCGCCACGTCCAGTCCCTCGAACGACGGCGGCTCGGTCATCTGCAGCGCGCAGGCGACGCCGTCTGCTCCGCGTACGACGAGTCGCGAGGTCGGGTCGCTGCCGACGCGCTCCACGACGCCCCGCACCGAGTCGGCGGCGCTTGCGCCGCCGGCGCCCGCGGAGGCGGCAGGCGCGGCCGCGCCGGACGGTGCCGCCGACGTGTCGGTCGTCGACACGGCCGCGACGGCGGACGTATCGACGGAAACGTCCGCCCGCGGTCGCTCCGCAACGGGCGCGCACGCTGCGAGCGACACGGTGAACAGCGTCGCACAACCGGCGGCCGCTCTCACTGGATCCTCGCGATCGCGATGCGCAGCAGCGACGACGGGGTGCCGCCGCTGGTGGAGCGCAGGTGCAGCACCTGCGCGGTGGACGATGTGCCGCTCAACTCGAAGTACGCGTTGGCGCCGCCCCGCACTCCCGTCTGCGTGGCCGCGAATGCTCCGAACGAGAGCGCCGTCGGCTGGATGGGAAAAACGGTATTGAAACGACCCACCCACGCCGGATCGGCATTCAGCGACGCGTAGATGTTGCGCAGGTTCCACGTGCGGAACTGCAGGTCGCTCGACGCATTCGCGAGCCCCGGATAGTCGTCGGTGAACAGGGCCAGGGTCCACTGGCCGATGAGCTGGTCGATGGGAACGCCGGCCACTGCCGCGAGGTTGGTGGTGCCGGTGAGGCTCGACGACGTCAGCGCGGTCAGGAAGGCGGCGTCGGACGCACCATATCGGTCCACCGCGTAGCGCAGCAACGACCAGGCCGTCTGGTAGAAGACGCTGCCCGTCTGGCCGGTGGCGTCGCCGTACGGCGACCAGTTCCACGGTTCGAGCAACCGCGGCCGCACCTCATTGAACGGCCGTCGCGCGCCGAAGCTCGGCCGACGCAGCGGGTCGTTGCTCAGGCACGTCGCGTTCGACGAGTTGAAGTCGCAGTACAGCCCGTTGGACGCCGCGGTGCCATAGCCGGCGTTTCCGCCGAACGCCGTGTGGTGCAGCACCTGCCGCGCCCACACCTCCTCGGCATGGCGAGCCGAGCCCTCCTCCAGCCAGCTCTGTTCGAAGGGTGCGCCCAGCGCCACCCGCGTCGCCATCGAGGCGATGTGCTTCACCTCGTGAATCACGGTGCGCCCCATGAAGTTGTACCAGCCGCTGGGGTTGGCCGTGGACTCCAGCGACGTGCCGGCGCCCGTGGGCACGCTGCCGTAGAAGAACTCGCCGAAGTTGCTCGTGCCGCACGTCGAGCGCGGGAACTGGTCGCGGCTCGTCACGAACGCGGCGATGCCGCCGACCGTGTTCACGCGCTGCGTGAAGACCATGTGCACGCGGCCGTCCGCGTCGGTTTGCGCGTCGCGCAGCAGCGGGTCGCCGAACGTCTGCCGCACGACGTCGTACTGGTCCGCGTCGAACACCTGGCCGAGCCGCTGGTACCGATTGGCAAGCGCCGTGTCGTTGAGCGCGAGCAGGGCGTTGGCGGTGTCTTCCCAGATGACCGCACGGCTCCCGGAATACAGTGCGACGCCGGTGATGCGCGCGGTGGTGTCGGTGCACGACCCCCACGGCCAGTACAGGACGCGCCGGTCGCCGACGGTGGGTGCGGCAACCGCCGCGGTCGCCGCGCGGGTGCGCAGCGGCGTGGCGATGGAACGTGCGCGCAGCTCCTCCACCACCTCGCGTTCGCGCTCCAGGTGCTCCCAGTGCGCCCGGTCGTGCCGTGCGTCACTCGATGGGCCGACGAGATCGGCGCGCGACGCGCGCAGCGGGGCAAACTGCCGCAAGCTGGCGGCGCCAAGGGCCGGGTTGCCGCCGAGCTCGAAATCCACCTGCGAGTTGGCTGAGGTGGACGCACTGAACACCGAGATGAGGTAGCGCGCAGCGCCTCCCGTCGCCGGGAGTTCGTTGCACCGGCTGGCGGTGCTCGACGTCCCCACGAACGCCTGGCCCACGGCGAGTGCGCGCTGGAACCCGGCCACCGTGACCGTGACCGCACTGCCCGCCGCGCCGGCGCTCGTGACGGAGACGGGCACCTCGCCGCTCGCCACGCACGGCGCGGTGGCGGTAATCTGGGTCGTCGTGGCCGCCGTGATCGTCGCCGTCACCCCCGCCACGCGGAGCGTGTTGCCGCCGACCGTCGGCGCGAAGCCGGAGCCGGAGACCACGAAGGATGCACCGGGCACTAGCGGGCTCGGCTGCACCGACGCGATCACGGGCGCCGATGAGGAGGTCGCGCTGAAGACGACGCTCGCGAGCCCCGGCGCGCTCGCCGTCAGGGTGTTGGTTCCCGTCGCGCTGCCCATCACCCAGCCGCCCACTGTCGCGATGCCGGACGCATTGCTCGTTGCCGTCGTCCCGGCGGCCGTGCCGCCGCCGCTCGACACGGTGAACGTGACGGCGATGCCCGCCACCGGATTGCCGAGCGCATCATTCACGCGCACCGCCGGTGCGATGGCCACGGCGGTGCCGGCGCCTGCCGTCTGGTTGTTGCCCGCCGACACGACGAGCACCGCGGCGGGGCCGGCAGTGGCCGTCGCGGTGAAGAAGACGGTGTCCTTCACGCCCGCGGCGACCACTTGCATCGCGTGAATGCCGGCGCCGGCCCCCAGCGTCCAGATGGTGGACGCCGTGCCGTCACTCCCAGTGGACGCGGTCGGCGGGTTCATCGAACCGCCGCCGATGGCGGGTGTGAACGACACCGCGACGCCGGCCACCGGACTTCCGAGGCGGTCCTGCAGCTTCACGCGGATCGCCGCGCCCAGCGCCGTCGCCACGGTCGCCGTCTGCGCATCTCCCGCGACCTTGCTTGGCGCCACGGGAACCTGCGTCACCGTCACGGGGACGGTGACGCTCGCGCGTCCGGCGCTAATGGTGATGACGGCGCTGCCATTCGCGACGGCGGTGACCGTCGGGCTCGCGCCGCCGCTGACCGTTGCGACCGCCGGCGCCGACGAGGTGGCGGCCGGCACGGCATTCGGCATCACCGTTCCGTTCTGGTCGCGCACCGTCACGGAGAACGACGCGGCCGCCCCCACGGCGTCGAGGGAGAGGCTGTTGACCGACGCGGAAAGCGACGTGGCAACGAGCGGCGGCGTGGAGTCCTTGCCGCACGCCGCGAGCGCGCCGAGGAGGAGCAGCACCGCCGCGTGCCGCATGCGCCGCGCCGGGCGCGGCGCGGTTTCGCGAGAGACGACGGAGTTCGGGCGCTGTGAAAGGCTCATGCCGGAGGCGAAAGGCGAGTACAAAGGTATGATTCCGCCGGGTCGCGCGAGGGGCAAGTGATACACATCACCCTGTCGTACCCCGCCGCGCCCTGCGTAGTCCGTTGCCATTGCCCGCCGGACTCTAACGTCTTCTGTCGAACTCTGCGCTTACAGCAGGCCCTGCAGGGCCTGCTCCAAACGCGGCATCGCCTCTGCAATGTCCGCCTCGCTCACGGCCCCGACGCTCAGGCGGAACCAGCCGCTCTCCTCCGGCACGCCGAACGCCTGGAACGGGACGACGCCGATCCGCGACGCGTCGAGTATCCAGCGGCGAATCTCCTCGTTGGTGGAGAGCACGTCACCGCGCGCCGTCCGCTTGCCGAACGGGTGAATGCGCGCGGTCATGTAGATGGCGCCCATCGGCGGCAGCGCTTCCACCGGCAGCTCCTGCGCCCGCATCCGCTCGAGCCCGCGGTACAAGGCATCGAGCCGACGCTGGATGCCGGGCACGAACGTCGCGCGGAACGCCGCCTGCGCCGCCACGTCGCCGAGGAAGGCCGCCGTCGCCACCTGCTCGGCGCGCGGCGCCCACGCACCGAGGTGTCCGATGACCGTGCCCATCCGGGCAATCACGTCCGCCGGACCCACGGCCCATCCCACGCGAAGTCCGGTGGCGGCGAACGCCTTGGAGATGCCGTCCACGAGAATCGTGTACTTCGCCATCTCGGGGACCAGCTCCGGCGGCGTCACGTGCCGCGTGGCGCCGACGCAGAGCGGCCAGTAGATGTGGTCGTACATCAGGAAGAGCGGCCGCTCGGGCGTGCCGTCGCGCCGCTTGTTCTCATCGACAATGGCGTGGCAGATCGCGGTGAGCGACTCGGGCGTGATGGCGGTGCCCGACGGATTGAGCGGCGAGTTCAGGCAGACGAGCCGCGCTCCGCGCAGCGCGGGCGCGAGCTCAGCGGCCGTGGGGAGAAAGTGGTTGGCGCTCGAGCACGGCACCGGGACGCCCACCGCCCCCAGTTGGTGCACGTAGTGGTTGTTGTTCCACGAGGGCAGCGGATAGACCACGCGGTCGCCGGGATCCACGAGGCTCCGATAGATGCTGTAGATCACCGGACGCGCGCCGCCGGTGATCTGGATGCACTCGATCGGATAGGACAGGCCGAGCTCGCGACCGTAGTATGCCTGCACCGCGTGCCGGAGTTCGGGCACGCCGTCGGCGGGCGGGTAGTTCGTCTCGCCATGCGCCAGCGCCTTCGCGATCCCGTCCCGCAACGCGACGGGTATCGGGAATTGCGCCGGATCGAAGTCGCCGACGGTGAGGTTGCAGATGCGCTCGCCGCTGCGAACCATCGCGCGGATTTCGGCGGCGATCTTGAGGATCTCCGACCCCGTGAGCCCGGCGGCCATCGCGGAAACCCGCGTCGCACCGCCAGTTCCTTCGGGACCGGCGATCGCGCTCAGGTCGATATCAGCTCGGGGCATCGCGTCGCGGGGGTGGGGAAACTCTGGTTCCGATATGACGTAAAGATAACGTGCGCACCGGATTGCACGCCCGGCTCGCGGCGCGCGCGTTGCGCACCGGCCACGGGAGGCCTAGACTGTGAATAGGGGCCGCCTTCTGGGCGGCCCCGGCGCTCCGCAGCCTGTGAGAGAGTGGGCCCCCTTCTCAGGTACGTGGTATGCATCTTCTTCTCGCTGAGCAACAGAAGCCGCCGCGGTCGTTGGGTGCAACGATCGTGAGCATCACGTTGCATGCCGGCGTGATCATCCTCCTGGCCCTGAAGGGACAGCAGGTCGTGGACGCCGTGCGCGTCTTCGTCGAGGAAACGGTGCAGTACCTGTATCCGGTCCCGCGCGACATCGGGACGCTGCGGCCGGGCATGGAAAGCGCACCCGCCCCCGCCGATCTCCGCGTCTTCGGTTCCGTGACGCCACCCTGGCGCGAGGGCGTGAGCGGCGCCGACGGCGTCGGCCTCGGTGCGCACGACGGCGCCATCTTCACGCCGAATCCCTCGAGCGCCGAGACGATCGAGCCGGGCATCGGCGACAACGCAATGAGCACGGTCGAAGTCGATTCCATCGCCGTGTTCGATGCGACCAGCGCTGCGCCCGAGTATCCGGAGACGATGGCGCTGCGCCGGGTGGAAGGCGCGGCGGTGCTCCGCTTCGTGATCGACTCGACCGGCCTCATCGACATGGCCACGGTGCGCGTGATGTCCGCCACCCATTCGGCCTTCGCGCGGGCCGTCCTCGAGGCGATGCCGCGGATGAAGTTCCGTCCGGCGAGCATCGCCGGGCACCCTGTACGCCTCCTTGTCGAACAGACTTTTTCGTTCAAGATTCAAAGGGTCAAGAAGAGCATTTCGTAGTACCGCGGTGGTGAGCCCATCACCGCGAGACCCATGGAGGGTTCCATGCAGATCCAGCTCACGGACCAAGAGGCCCGCGACCTGCACGACTTGCTTCACGACTACCTGCCTACCCTGCGGCGCGAGGTCGCGCGCACGGACTCCAAGGCCTTCCGTCATCTCCTGGTGCAGCGGCTCGATCTCGCCGAGCGCCTATTCGAAGATCTCTCGATGGAGGTGGCGACGCCTGCACTGCGGTAGGGCAGGCACGCCCGCACGTTCCCCTTCAAGGCCGCCCGCTCGGGGCGGCCTTCTTCGTTTCCACGGGAGCGCGGCCCACCTTCCCACGGCGCCGGCCGCGGCGCATTTTCTCTCCCACTGATCTGACGTCGTCGGCCCCCATCGCACCGTTCTCGGTGCGAGCCTGGACGAGCCTGGACTCTCCACGACTGGTGGGTATTCGATGACGCGCAAGGCGCTGCTGTATTGGTCCCTGGCCGGGCTCCTCGTGGCCACCGCCGCCTGCAAGCAGAACCTGCGATACGAGCAGGACCTCGCGCAGTTGATGTCGGCAATCCGCAGCGAAAACGCCGTCGCCGCGGCGCAGCGTGACAGCACGGCCCGCGCCAAGGCCGGCGTCGTCGAGGTCTCCGGCCCGTCCGACGCGCTCACCCTTACCGTGGACCTTTCTCAGGCGGAGCTGGCGCCGGTGCTGCAGCGGGCCCTCATCGCCAGCAAGCTGCCCTATGTGATCGAGGATCACGGACCGGCCGGGCGCACCTCGGCCCGCTTCCGGAACAAGCCGCTCCTTGACGGGCTCAACATCCTCCTCGGACGCGAAGGGTACCGTGTCGGCATGCGAGACGGCGTGGTGGTCGTGCGTCCGGCGGCCGTCGCCATGCCCGACTCGTCGTACCTCCCCGACGAGGTGATCCAGCGCGAGGTGCGCCTCGACCACCTTGATGAGAAGGCGACGACAGGGATCGTGCAGCAGTTCTTCGCCAGCGGACAGCTCAAGTCCCAGTTCGATCCGTCGCGGGGGCGCGTCCTCCTGGCCGGGCCGCGCAAGGAGGTGTATGACGCCACTGCGATGCTGCACCGCGCCGACCGCGCCGTGCGGCACGTGCTCATCGAGGCCCTCGTCGTCCAGTTCGACGAGATGACGCTGTCGAACCTCGGCATCAACTGGTCGAACGGCCAGACCGGCAACTTCGCCGGCATCACCTTCTCGCCGGGCAGCGCCAGCTCGTCCACCCTGCAGTTCACCAACTCCAACGTCACGTCGCCCACGCAGTTCGTCGCGATGGTGCAGGCCCTTGCCGGGGCCGACAAGGCGCGTATCGTCGCGCGCCCGTTCATCACCGCCCGCAGCGGCGAGGCGGCCACGGTCGACATCGGCAACACGCGCTACTACTTCCAGCAGGTGCTCAACGCCGGGGTGCTCAGTGCCACGCAGCAGAGCGTGACCACCGGCGTGCTGCTCAGCATCACGCCCACGGCCATGAACGACGAACGCGTGCGCGTGGAACTCAAGATCGAGGAATCGCAGTTCATCCCCACCGTGGACAACGCGTCGGCGGCCACGGCCAAGAACGTCGTCACGTCGAGCATGCAGGTGCCCACCGGGCAGACGATCATCATCGGCGGGCTCGCGCTGGACCGCCAGACGCGATCAAGCGCCGGCGTGCCGTTCCTCGGGCGCGTGCCGCTGCTCAACCTCTTCTTCGGCAAGTCGAGCATCTCGCGGTCCAATGAGGAGGTCGTGATCTTCCTCACGCCGCGCATCTGGACGCCCGACGTGGACCTGCCGTTCGTCCGGCCGGACCTGTTCCAGATCGACACCTCGCTCACGGCGCCGACGCGCAAGCCATAGACGGGCGGGCCGCGGCTCGGGAGCAGGCGCGCGTCCGCACCGGCGCGCTACCTGCCGAGTGGCCGACTGGCTATTCTTCACTGCATGCCCGTATCGGACGCGGATCGTCGCGCCGGCCTGAACCGCCAGGCCTATGCCCCCCACGCGTGGACGCTGGTCTTTTTCGCTTGGTTGATCGCCAGCGCGTCCACCCTCGGCGCGCTCTTCTTCGGCGAAGTCATGCAGCTCCCGCCGTGCTCGCTGTGCTGGTACCAGCGCATCTTCATGTTCCCCATGGCGGTGATCCTGCCGTTCGCCCTGTTCCCGCTCGATCGCAGCGTGGTCCGGGCGGCGCTGCCGCTCGCCGGATTCGGCGCGCTGATCGCGGCGTTCCACGTGCTGCTGGTGGCGGGGATCATCCCCGAACGGCTGGAGCCGTGCAAGCAGGGCGTGCCCTGCTCGGAAACGGTAATCGAGTGGTTCGGGTTCGTGACGATTCCCCTGCTGTCGTTCGTGGCCTTCGCGGCCATCGCTGCCTTGCTGACCTTTGCCTACTACCGGAGTCCCAAGTGAAGCAGAAGAACCTGTTCATCGGCGCCGCGGTGGTGCTGGTGGTGATCTTTGCCGCGGCGTCGACGCTGTACACGTCGTCCAAGCCCGCGGCGCCGGCGGCCGTCCCCGCGGCCAACCAGGCCGCGCTCGTCCGGGCGCACGCGCCGACGGTCGGCCCGGCCGACGCGCCGGTCACCATCGTCGAGTTCCTCGATCCCGCCTGTGAGACGTGCGCCACGTTCTATCCCATGGTCAAGGACATGATGGCGGCCAATCCTGGCCGCATTCGCGTCGTCTACCGCTGGGCGCCGTTCCACAATGGGTCGCAGGATGTCGTGGCAATGCTCGAGGCCGCGCGCAAGCAGGACAAGCTCTTCCCGGCCCTCGAGGCGCTGCTCGCGACGCAGGCCCAGTGGTCGCCGGGGCACACGCCGCAGGCGGCGGCGGCCTGGAAGCAGCTCGAGGGACTTGGCCTGGACCGCGAGAAGATGATCGCCGACATGGCCTCGCCGGAGATCACGGGGTTGATCGCGCAGGACCTTGCCGACGCCGCGTCGCTGAACGTGACGATGACACCCGAGTTCTTCGTCAACGGCAAGCCGCTGCCGAGCTTCGGGTATGAACAGCTCAAGCAGCTGGTGGATGACGCACTGAAGGCGACGCAGAAGGCGCCGTGACAAGGCGCCTCGTCGGCCGCGTCGCTGCTCGTCCTGGCGTGACGCGCGCATCTGCGGCCGTCGCGCCCATCACGCTCGCGTGCCTGGCCCTCGCGTCCGTAGTGCTCGCATCCACCGCGCGAGCCCAGGCGCCGTCGGCGCGCGACGCCGACCGGTTCTTCGCGAACGTCGCGGCCCTCTGCGGCAAGGCGTTCGCGGGGCGCGTCGAGGCCAACAGCCCGGCGCCCACCGCCGCCGATCCGTTCGAGGGGAAGCCGCTGATCGTCCACGTGCGGCGCTGCGAGAAGGACCGGCTCGAGCTGCCGTTCCATGTGGGCGACGACCGGTCGCGCACCTGGGTGCTCACGCGGAAGGGCGGCGCCATCACGCTGAAGCACGACCACCGCCATCGCGACGGATCGGCCGACAGCCTCACGATGTACGGCGGCGTCACGCGCACGGCGGGCACCGCGGTGCGGCAGGAATTCCCGGCCGACGCGGAGTCGCGGGACCTGTTCACGCGCCTGAAGCTCACCGTGTCACTGCCGAACGTGTGGGCGATGGAGATCGAGCCCGGCCGGCGGTTCGTCTACGAACTCGCGCGCCCTGGCCGGCTGTTCCGGGTGCAGTTCGACCTCACCAGCGCCGTGCCGGTGCCGCCGGCGCCGTGGGGCCACGGGAAGTAGCCCCACGACGTCGGTGCCACGAGCTAGAAGGACCGCACCACCCGCAGGAACGCATTGCGCCCGGGACGCAGGATCACACCCGGGTCCACATGTTCGCGGAACGCACGGTCGAACACGTTCTCCACCCCGATCGTGGTGCGCACGCCCGCCACGGTGAATCCGCTCCGCAGATCCAGCGTGCCAAACCCGGGCGTCGCCAGTTCGCCCGCGGCCGCGGCGATACGGTCCTGCCCGGCCACGACGCGCCAGCTGCCTTCCACCCAGGGATGGAACGATCTCCATCCCCGCGTCAGGTGGGCCGTCAGCGTCGCTTCGGAAGGAGGGACGAGCGCGAGTGGCGTGTCGTTCACCCGATTCGTCCCGCTGAGGCGCTGTCCCGTGATGGAGAGGCGCTGGCCGGTGCGAGTCGCGATGGACGCGGCGCCGGTCAGGCCCTGCATCCGTGCGCGCGACACATTGGCGTAGACGCGGACGGGACGCCCACTGATGAGTTCGCCGGGGACGAGCACCGGGGCAATGAGGTCGCCCAGCGCGTTCTGGAATGCCGTGAGCGAGACCGACAGCATTCGCGATCCCACCTGACGGTCGAGAAGCAGCCCGATCTCGCCGTTGCGCCCCTTCTCGGTGCGCAACTCCGGCGTGCCCTTGTACACGTACCCGTCAGGACGAAGCGCAACGCCGAACGACTCCGTGGGATCCGGAACCCGATAGCCCACCCCGTAGCTCGCGCGCGTGCGGAACCCGCCGCCCAGCACCACCACGGCGCCGAGGTTGCCGGTCCCGATCCACTCGGCGTGGCTCGACCATCCCTCCGCGTGCTTGGTGATGCGGTCCGCGCGACCGCCGGCGGCGAGGGTCAACCGGCGGTGCGCGCGCCACTCGCCCTGCGAAAAGACGCCGGCGTCGAGAATGCGCGCGTTCGGCCAGGTGTGCAGGACGGTGGGCACGGCGTTGGGCACGTCCACGCGCTGCGTGACGCGCGTCGCCTCGGCACGCCATTCGACGGCTTCGGCACCTGCGTCAATGCTCATCGTGGACGCGGGCAGCAATCGAACCTGCGCTCGCGCGCCTGACGTGAGAGAGTGCGACCGTGCATCAGTAACCTGCGTGGCCGGGAGGCCGTTCACCTTCGTCTGCATGCGGACCGACATGTCATGCTCGAGGCGCTGCGCGAAGACACGGGCCGACACGGCGTCGAACCGTCCCCGCGAGAGCTGCGCCCCCCATTCGAGCGCGCCATCGTAGCGGCTTTCGCGCGGAATCGTCGCCCCTGATGAGCCGGGGTACCCGATGTCGCGCCCCTCGTACACGGTGCCCTGCGCCGAGACGCGCTGGGTGGCCGCCGGTTGCCAGCCGAGCTTCCCGTCGAGCGAGAGCGTGCGAAGTCCGGACTCTCCCACGGTGCCGGTGGGGGCGCGGTAGTCGCCGAACGAGGCGGCATCGGCCGTGAGCGAAAGGTCGGCAGCGCGCGCCCGGGCGAAGTACGAGGCGCCCAGGCTGCCTCCTGGCACGGCCGCCGACGTGGCGGCGCGTACCTCGCTCCCCTGTCGCCGGTCCACCGGCGCCCGGCGTGTGACCACGTTGATGACGCCGCCCACGTTGCCCGACCCGTACAGTGTCGAACCGGGGCCGCTCAGGACCTCGATGCGCTCGACCGCCGCGGGATCGATGGCGGCAAGGCCCTGATCCATGCCAAAGGTGCACGCACGGTTGACGCGCTGGCCGTCGATCAGGACCGCGACGCGCTCGCCGCCGAGGCCGCGCACGAAGGCCTTGCCCCCCCACGCGCCGGGCCGTTGCACGTTGATGCCTTCAATGCCCTTCATGGCCTCGGCGAGCGACGGCGACGCGCTCACGTCAATCTGGCTGCGTGATACCGAGCCGACGGGAAGCACGGTGCCGGCCGCCAGCATGTTCGAGGCGATCGCTTCCACCATGACGGCGGAGAGGAGCGTAGGATCCGGGTCGAGCGCGATGGAGGTGCCCGCCGATGCGGCGCGCACCCGCAGTGTGCGGTATCCGGCTCGGCGCAGTGTGAGGGTGATGGTGTCGGCGCTGACATCGATCGTCAGGCGACCCTTCGCGTCCGTGAAGACCGCGAGCGAAGGGCCGGTGACGGCGACACCGGCGAGTGGCAGGTGGGTGCGGCCGTCGGTGACGACCGCGCGAAGCGTCGCGCGCTGCGCGACGGCTGAAAGCGGGAAGCACAGCATGAGCGCGCCGAGGCGCACCAAGCGTGCTCCCGTGGGTACGACTGTCATCGGGAGGCTCCGGCAATCGGGGAAGTGGAGGCGCGCGCCCACAGGCGCGCGGGATCACGTCAGGCCGTCGATGCCGGGTGGTGCGTGCGGAAAGGGCAGGCGGTGGGTGCTGTACGCTCCGGGGCGTACGACCGACACCGGCATCGGGCGCGCTGCGGCGTCGAACGCCGGCACTTCCGCGGTGAGCGGGTCGCCGGTGTCGGCATCCAGCACGGCCACGACGCCCGAGAGGCAGCAGGCCGGATCCAGGCAGCGGCAGTCGCCGTCGCCGGAGTGCTTGCTGGAATCGGCCGGTGCCTTCGCGTTCGGAGGTGCCGGCGGTGCTTCCGCGACCGGCGCCTCCGCGCCGTGCGTTGCGTGCGCGGCATGCGAAGTGTGTCCTGCGTGTGAGAGTTGCGCCGCGTGCGATGCGCGCGACGCGGGCGCGTAGGCCGCAGCGTCCGCCGCGCTGGAACCCGCGTGCCCTCTATGGTGCGGGCACGTGGGGTCGTGCGCCCAGCCGAGTCGAGCGACGAACGCCAACAGTGTAGCCGCGTAGAGCGGCAGCAGCGCGTAGCGGAGTCGACGAAGCGGGCGGAGCATCACGTACGGAAACCTAACGGGAAATCCGGGGATTTCAGCCCCGCCCACCCGTTACGCCAGCAGCGACCCGAAGGCGGCCACGCCCCTGAACACGATGAACAGCCCGAGGACGATCAACAATGCGCCGCTCGCGGCGTTGACCACCCGCTGTCCACCGGCCATCGCGCGAAACCGACCGCGCACGGCCTGCGAGGCGTACGCGACGAGCAGCATCGGAATGGCGAACCCGACGGAGTAGATGAGCAGGTACGCGATGCCACTCATGACCCGCTGCCCTGTTGCGACCAACGCCAGCACTCCCGAGAGCATCGGCCCCACGCAGGGGATCCAGATGACGCCGAGCAGCAGGCCGAGGACGAACCCGTTGCTCCGGCCACCGGCACGTTCGGCGAGGCGGGAGAGTCCGCCGAGGTGCCTGAACAGGTTGACGTCGAGCAGCAGCAGCAGGCCGAACAGCACGATGATGGCGCCGACCACCTTTTCCGCCTTGTACATCCACGGGCCGATGATCGCGCCAGACAGCGAGGAGACGACGCCCATCGCGATGAAGGCCAGCGCCAGTCCGCTCACGATGAGCACGGGTCGCAGTTTGTGATCGGTGGCGGTGCCAGTCACGATCAGCGGCACCACGGGAATCACGCACGGCGAGAGTACGCTCGCCACGCCGGCGCCGAGGACCAGCAGTGCGTTCAGCTCGCCGACCATGCGATTACTTCGTCAGCGCGGCGAGCACCACATCGGCGCTCTGGATGCCCGGCGCGAACCGCGTCAGTTCCGCGCCGTTCCGGTCCGCGATGACGAGACTGGGCAGCGCGCGAATGCCGTACGCCGCGAACTTCTGCATGTCCGCGGGCACGGTGGTCTTGATGTAGACCACCTGCGCCACCTTCGACAGCGAATCGGCAACGCCGTTCAGGATCTGTTGCTGCTCCTGGCAGGGGTAGCCGTCCGGATTCATGAAGAAGAGCAGCAGTCGGCCAGAGGCCTCCGCGCTCGCCGTGGCCTGCGCCACGGTGTTCGCACGGGGGACGGGCTGCGCTGCCAGGGCGTTGTCCGCCGCCGGCGCACTCGACGGGCGGCTGAGCGTGTTCGCCGCGACGACCGCCGCCACGATGATGGCCACGATGCCGACGGTGGTGATGATCTTCGGCACGGCGGACGGTTGGCGCGATCGTGCGCGCGTCCTCGACGACTTGGACATGTACTCCTCGGCAGGTGCGGCATCCGCGTCCGGCGCGCCGGACCCGGAAGCACGGCACGATCAGGCGGTGACGACCGGCGCCTGCGGGGCGCCCACCTCGAACTCCATGGCCACCTCGGCGCCGTGCGTCAGCGTGTTGTGCGCCGGGCAGCTGCGTGCCACCCGCTCGAGCATCTCCACGTGTTCCGCCGGGATGCCGGCGGGCAGCACCACCTTCACGGCGAACTCGCCGATGCGGTTCGGGTTCTGCGCGCCGCGCTGCTGCAGCTCCACGCGCATGCCGTCGTGGGATAGGCCGCGCGAGTGGCAGAACTGCTGGACATACAGCGCCACGCAGGTGCCAAGCGAGACGCCAAGGAGTTCGATTGGAGAGGGACCGGCGTCCGCGCCGCCGCCGCGTTCCGGCTGGTCGACGAGGAGGCGGTGCGAGCGTACCTGCGCGGCGAATTGCACACCGCCGACGTGGGTGATGACCATCGGATCACGCTGCTTTGGGGCCGACATGGTGACTCCGTGCGTGTGAGGCTGTTGTGATGCGCTGTTGAATTGTATATATTCCTATATCGGTATATAATAGGGCGTTGCCGTGCGGCGATGTCAGCGAAACCCGCATCCGCGCCGCCCTCACGAAAACGAAAAGGCCCGCCACGCAACCGCGTGGCGGGCCTTCGCTGACTCAGTCGGGGCGAGAGGATTTGAACCTCCGACCTCCTGCTCCCGAAGCAGGGGATGCGTACGCAAGTGCCGGTAACCTCGTAAGTTACTCGCAGGCCGGTCAGTTTCTTCCGCAGATTGCCCAGAGGGACCGAGTGCAATCTGTCGCGCGTGTGGGCGCCGTGTGGCCCCGGTCTTACACGCTCGCGCCTGCCCGCGCCGAGTTTCTATGCCGCCGCGAGCAAAGGGAATCCGGGACATCGAATCGCCTTGCTCGTCGACCCACGCTCCGCGCGACGCCCGGCGGAAACCGCTACGGCCTGCGCTTCTCTCGGTCGACGATGGTGTGTCTACCGCCGCCGACCTGCCCAGCCTGAGTCCTCGCGCGGAGAGCGATCCGCACGACCTTGCTCGCGTCGACAAGAATCGACACCGTGTCGTCCCTCAACACAATCTGGTCTCCAAGCCGCGTGCAGTATTTCAACTGTTCGGGAATGCTGCCCTCAAACGTGATGCTGGCGTCACGGCAAGTCTCAAGCGTGGCGACGGCGGCTTCGTGGCCATACTTCGTCATCGCGGCAGTCTCATGAAGGGCCACGAGAAGCGCCACCGCCACGCCAGCAAAAGCCGCCAGTTGCCGCAAGGCGTGCGTGCCCGCGCGCTCCACCCTCATGCCAAGAACCGTAAGTGCGAACGAAGGCTTCCCGTGGTCTGCCGCCGGTGTTTCTGCCTTGCGTGAGCGCGAGGCGACACGGAAGCCATCTAGGGCCGACCATACGTTTGTGATGAATGCGGCGAAGACGACAATGAGCATCCCCTGGAGGCCTGTGAGGCTCGCGCTCGCAAGCGCTCGCCATGAGGCAATAAGGTAAGCGGCCGTGTCTAGTCGCGGCGCGCCCTCCCGGAACCCAAGTCCGGTGAGATAGCTGTCGTAGTATGCCGCACCCCAGAAATAGAGCACGGCGACGGGAATACTCGTCTTTAGAAGAGATCCCCCGAGAGTCGTGACACTTCGGCTCAAGTGAGAGCCAATCGGACGGCGCGATCGCGTGGAGTTGGACCGGCGTTCGGGCTGCGTCGTCTCTGCGATTGCTCGCGGTAGCATATGCAGGGGATTGAATGGAAGCGTCGTGGTCGTGCTGGCGAGTCTGACATCGAGCGCCAGAATAGCACCCGACAGACTGCGGGGAGTCATCACACATCGCTCGACCGCAGGTCAGCCGCCGGGTCCTCTTCGAGCGGCGTCAAGTCGTCGACCGAACTCCGTCCAATCGACCCCGAGTGCCCTGAGCACCCGATCGACGGAGTCCACACGAGGATGCCGCCGGTTCTGTTCGACGAGACCCACGAAAGTCCGATGGACCCCGGCGAGATCCGCCAACGCCTCTTGCGAAAGGCCCGCTTCCACGCGGAGCGCTCGGAGGCAGGGGCCGATGGGTAGGCGACTCGGACGCCGACTGGTCATGCCGATGTATCTCACGGTGTCGCGAATTCGTCTACAGACAAAAGAACGACAGACAAAACACAGCAATTCGGCTTGTCTCGTTGCTGTCTGTCCCTTGTCTGACACCTTCCGCCGAGGGAGGTCCCGTGAGCGACGAGTCGTTTCTCGCGTTGCTGCGAGCGTCGGCAGCAATCGACGCGGAAGCATCGGCGTTCGCGCCGCGTGCGTTGATCGTGGCTGCCGAAGTCATCGTCAGACGCACGCTGCGGCGCTGGATCGATGGCGTACTGCTCCGCCGGGGCCTCATGGATGATGTTGTGCAGGAGGCCCTCCTGCGTCTGTGGGTCAACCGGGCGAAGTGTCGAGCACAGTCCGATGCCGAGGCTGTGGGCTGGGTCACGGCAATCGCGCGCTGCACGGCGGCAGACGTGCTGCGCCCAGAGTGGCGAATGCCAACCATCTCCGTCGAAATCGAGAGCGCGTTGCGCTCGTCGGCGGGTGCGGAGGATGACGACCCAGGGCTGGCGGGTCGCATCGCGTGGCTGTCTTGGACGCTGCGCGAACAAGACTCCGCAGTCCTGTGGCACCGTCTGGTGCTCAACCAAGAGTGGTGCGACGTCGGTGCGAGTCTCGGCATTTCGTGGACCGCGGCGCGACGGCGATATCAGCGGGCCATCTTGCGCCTTCGCGCCCTCGCCGTCCTCGATCCGGAGGTCCGGCGCCGGTTTGCCGGTTCGATGAAAGCCTGGCCGGACGAGCAGGCAGATTGAGGCTCTGCGTAAAAGAGTGTGGAAACAGTGTTAGGTGAACCGCTCCTTCAGCGCCTTGGCGAATGTGGAAAGTGGGATGCCGATGGCCTCCGACATGTCCACGGACGGGAGCTGCCAGCCCATCAGGTTGGGGCGGTATCCCATGACGTCTCGGCGCTCAAGGCCGAGGCGGGCTGGACGTCGCTTGGTGACGACGCCATGAGCGAACAGCGCCCTGACCCGCAGGGCCTCGAAGGAGTAGCCCCGACCTGCGCGGTCGATGTCCCGGAGCGTGCGATTCATGGCCTCGGTGAAGGCGTTGGTCACGCCCTCCGTGGCGAAGAAATTGAGGATCTCAGCCTCCCAGTTGGTCGATGCCGTGATGAGCGGCTTGAACAGGTGCGTCAGGTTCACGGGCACGGCCGCCCGCCACGCGTGCAGGGATCGCCTAGCTGCCGTAACGCCCTTCTCTTCCCAGATGTCGTAGAACTGCTCCTTGAGGTCGTAGGCAGCGCGCAGTTCGGGGATCTCGCCCAGCCACTCGGACAGGAGCAGGCGCTGCTCGTCGGTCAGGTTCGCCGGGCGGGCCAGCAAGACGTGGCGGTGGCGCTTGATGAACGTGCCCCGGCGCCTACTGACGCGCTTCCCGACCAGTTTCCGCATCGCGTCGAGAGACTGCGACGCCATGCGCTGGATGTGGAACTTGTCGACCACGGCGACGGCCTTCGGGAAGACGAGCTTCGTCACGGTCAGGTAGGGCCGGTACATGTCCATCGTCACGATCTGCACCCGCTCGCGGTGTTCCAGCCGCAATAGGGCGCGATAAACGACGTCCTTGGTGCGGTCCTCCAAGAAGTCGAGGATTTGCCGGTCGCTGATGTTCGTCAAGATGCACCGGGCCTTGCCTCGGAGATGCAACTCGTCGATGCCGAGGACGCCGGGGGCCGAAAAGACGTGGTCGGCCTCCAAGCGGTCAGCGTAGGCCCTGAAGACACTGCGGATGGTGCCCTCAGACACCCCCACTTCCTCGGCCACGGCCACGTACGTCCGCCGCAGAGTGGCCTTCTCGATGTGCTGCACGAGCCGCCGCGTCATCAGGTGCTTGTCATCGACGTCGAGAGCGGCTTGGAGAAACGTCGCCTCGCAGGCCCGACACCGGTACCGCTGGCGCTGCCAGTCGATGACGACCGGTTTGCCGCTGTGGGTGGTGTCGTTCAACGCCTGGGCGAGCGTGCCGTGCCGGTACAACTCGTCGACAACACCGCATTTGGAGCAGCACGCGGGCTGCCTGGCGTAGGTGGCGTCCACGCGGTAGCCGCTCGCGTGCTCATGGACGGCTTGGACATCCCAGTGCGGCAATCGCAGGAAGTCGGTCATGCGGGAAAGCTACAGCGTCGACGGTGACGTGATCCGTTCGGCCAGCTCAATTGGCTTTCAGTTGTCTGCAGGTACGAGACGAAGGGCAAGGTGACGCGCCGCGAGCGCTTCCTCCGCGAGATGGACGCCGTGATTCCTTGGGCCCCGCTGCGCGCCCTGGTTGCGCCGCACTACGCGACACCGGGGCGGGGCCGCCGGCCGCTGCCACTGGAGACGATGCTCCGCGTGTACTTCCTGCAGCAGTGGTTCGATCTGTCGGACCCGCAGGCCGAGGACATGCTGTACGACTCGGAAGCCATGCGCCGCTTTGCGCGAGTGGACTTGGGGGAGGATACCGTCCCCGACGAGTCGACGATCCTGCGCTTCCGGCATCTGCTGGAGGAACACCAGTTGACGGCGGCGATGTTCGCGGCGGTCAAGACGCTGCTTGAGGACCGACACCTGCTGCTCAAGGCGGGGACCATCGTGGACGCGACGATCATTGCGGCGCCGAGTTCGACGAAGAACGCGAGCAAGGCCCGGGATCCGGAGATGAAACAGACGCGCCAGGGCAAGCAGTGGTACTTCGGGATGAAGCTCCATGTGGGCACGGATCGGCGCGGCCTCGTCCATTCCCTCACGACCACCAACGCCGCCCAAGCGGACATCACACAGCTGCCGTATTTGATCCACGGGCAGGAATCGACCCTGTGGGGCGACAAGGCGTACTACAAGCGCGACGACAAGATCAACTGGGAGCTCGGCGGCGGACGCTATCGGGTGAACAAGAACGGGAAGCGAACGAAATACTGGGACGCGATCAACGCGACGCGCTCCCGGACGCGGGCGCGGGGCGAGCACGTCTTCCACGTGGTAAAGCGGCTCTGGGGCTTCGCGAAGGTCCGCTATCGCGGGCTCGTCAAAAACACCACCCGCGCGTATGCGGCCTGCACGCTGGCCAACCTCTATCTCGTGCGGCACCAGTTGATGCCCCAGGGCACGTAGTGTCCCCATGCGGGCCGCGGGGGCGGCCGAAGGGCCCCACAACAGGGGCCCCGAGTCCAAATCTCGTCGACTTCTGACCACCCATACGCACGCGCCGAGCAGTACACTCCTCTTTGTTATCCACATCGGCCTGCACGATCACCTGTTCAGAGCTTCCCTAGGAATGGTGCAAGGAACCCGCCCGAGCCACGCCAAACAAGCTATGCCGAATCCGGGCGTCGGGAAGCCCTCATAGTGTTGTATACGGCGTGGGGCCAGCCATGCTGGCGGCGGCCCTCGATGCCACCGAGGGGGTGCGAGGCGCCGGTACGCAGCAGCCCGCCGCAGCCTCGACCGTGCGACACGACCGTGCGACACGACCGTGCGACACGACCGTCGGTAGATTTCACCAGTCCCCGGCTCCTAGGCCTTCTCGGCATAGAAAGATCCGGATGATGGCAAGTTCCGCCGGGCCCGTCGCGGCGACGGCGCGAGAACACTCCTGGCGCCGCACGAGTTCGGCCAGCGCGAGAGGTGACATGCCTCGTAGCGTATCCTACCTTCGTGGATCCCGGCTCTCGTACCCCGTCTGTCCTGGCGATACTCCCGGGCTGCCTCTCTGCGCACGGCTCTCCGCACACGCCGCGTATGCGACTCACTCCATGATGGCGTGCTCGGCGCCTGCCTTGGACGCTCGTGGACGGCGCACGAGCAACAGGAGCGGCACAAGGACTAGCATGAGCCCCGCCGCCAGCAGGTAGATGCGGGCATAGGCGAGCACGCTGGCCTGGCCGAGCACCATGCGGTCCAGCATCGCCAGCGCGCGCTGGTGCGCAGTCCCCGCGTCGGCGCCGCGCGCAATCATCGCGCGTGTCAGCAACTCCACGCGCGCGAGCACCTGCGGGTCCGAGCTGGTGAGGTGCTCGCCGAGCACGGAGCGATACTCCGCGGTATGGCGCGCAACGAGCGTGGCGATCCCCGCAATGCCGAATGAACCGCCGATCTGCCGGAAGAAGCTGTAGAGCCCCACCGCCTGCGGCAGGTCTCTCGGTGCAAGCCCCGTAAGCGTGAGCGTGGTCAGCGGCACAAACATCATGCCGAGCCCAAGCCCGCGCCCGATGAGTGGCCAGAAGAAGTCGTGCGTGCCGCTCTCGCTGGTGATTTGCGAGAGGTTCCACGCCGCCGTCGCGAACAGCGCCGCGCCGATGGTGATCAGCCAGCGCGCGTCGTAGCGGTTCGTCAGCTTGCCCACGACGCCCATAGACACCGCCGTCGCGAGGGCGCCGGGAAGGAGCACAAGTCCCGTCTGCTGCGCGGTCATCCGCAGGTTGTTTTGCAGGAAGACCGGCAGCGTGAACGACATCGCGTACAGTCCAATGCCCATCACCACGCCGAGCAGCGTCCCCACCCACACCTGGCGGTGGCGGAGCACGCGGAAGTCGATCACGGGATGCGCCGTTGTGAACTCCCGCCACATGAGGGCACCCCATCCTACGGCGGCGATGACGGAGAGCTCGATGATGCGCCGCGACTCGAACCAGTCTTCCCGCTCGCCGTGCTCGAGCACGTACTGCATCGCCGATACGCTCAGGGCGAGGAGGATGATGCCCGTATAGTCGATGTGGCTCGGCTTCTCCTGGTGCGCCGAGTCATGCACGTACGCGGTGATCATGGACGCCGCGAGGATCCCCAGCGGGATGTTGATGTAGAAGATCCACGGCCAGCCGGCGTGGTCCACGATGTAGCCGCCGAGCGTCGGTCCGATGGTCGGTCCCACCATGACGCCGAGCCCGAAGAGCGCCATCGCCGTCCCCGCCTCCTCGGGCGGGAAGGACTCCAGCAGGACGGCCTGCGAGACGGTCATCAGGGCTCCGCCGCCAAGTCCCTGCACGATGCGCCAGAAAATGAGCATCCCCAGCGAATGCGCCGCGCCGCAGAAGAAGCTCGCGATCGTGAACAGGATGATCGAGCCGACGAAATAGCGCTTGCGGCCGAACAGGTCCCCAAGGAATCCCGTCATCGGCATCACGATGACACTCGCGAGTATGTACCCGGTCGACACCCAGGCGATCTCGTCGAGGCTCGCGCCGAGGTTCCCCATCATGTCGGGGAGGGCGACGTTGACAATCGAGGAGTCGATGACCTGCATCAGCGCCGCGAGCACGACGGCCGCGGCGATGAGGTACTTGTGAGGCTCTGCTCTGGGAGCGGCTACCGGTGGCGCGGCATCTGCCGGCACGGCACCCGCTCGTACCGGAAGCTCGGACTGCGCTATCGGCTCGCTGCTCATCGCGCGATGCCAGCCGAGGTCGCGGCGGCGGCGCAGGCGTGGATGCACGGGCAAATGGAGAGCACTGGATGCACGGCCTTGCTCCTTGACGGCGGGATCAACGGCGCGTAACATACTTGTGCGTATGTCATATTGCAACCGCTCGGCACGCCGAGGCCCAATCGTCATGAAGACCAGCAAGCCGACGCCCCCCGAGCGCGGCCAGGCTCTGCGGATGCACGAACTGCTCGACGCCGCGCTTCAGGTCTTTGCCACGCAGGGGTATCGCCACGCACGCGTCGATGACGTCGCCGAGGCTGCGGGCGTGACGAAGGGCGCCATCTACTACTACTTCGACACCAAGGAAGCGCTCCTCCTCGGCGTCATCAATCACTTTCAGGCGGCGGCCTTCGGACGCGCCGAGGATGCACTGCGCGACCCCGCGCTTTCCGCAGCGACGCGCATCCGGATGGTCATCCGCAAGGTCTTCTCTCGGCGCGAGACCACCACCGGCGACCGCATGCTTACGCTGTTGCTTCGCGACGTCGCCACCGAAGTGCCTCGCGCGCATGAGCGGTGGCTGCGGGACGGACCCGTGCGGTTCTGGAAACTGCTGGGCACCCTCGTCACCGAGGGCAAGCAGCACGGCGAGTTCCGCTCCGATGCCGACGACGAGGTGGGAGCACGGGTGCTCATCTCCGGCCTGATGCTCCAGTTCATGTGGCAGCAGCATGCCGCCGCCGTGCCGGGGCTCGTCATCGACGATGACCGGCTCCTCGACTCCAGCACCGAACTCTTTCTCGCTGCACTCCGTCCCGTGTACGCCGCGCGCAGCCGGCACGACTAACCCTCTTCCATACTGCCATGCGGTTCGACCTCATCACCCTCTCCCGCGAGTACGGCGCCGGCGCCAGCGAACTTGCCGCCCTGCTCAGGACCGCCCTCGGATGGCGCGTGCTCGACGCGGACATCGCGCTCACCGTGGCTGGTCGCCTGGGCCTCAGCCGCGCCTCGCTGGCGCAATGGGACGAGCACGCGCCCGGGTTCTTCGAACGCATCGGCGGCGCGCTCATGATCGGCACGCCCGAGGTTCCTGTCGCCGTGGAGGTGGCCAGTCTTCCGCAGGCGGGAGATGTGGCCGCGGCGACCCGCGACTTCCTCGTCGAGGCGGCTGCCTCGTCGCCCGCGATCATCGTCGGCCACGGTGCGCAGGCCATCTTCGCCGAGCGCCCCCGCACGCTGCGGGTCCGGCTGGTTGCGCCGATCGCCGATCGCAGCCGCCGCATCGCGACGCGCCGCGGGTGCACCGAAAAGGAAGCGGTGGCCATGGCGCACCACTTCGACCGCGACCGCGCGCATTACGTCAAGGAGTTCCACGGGCGCGATGTGACGGACCCGCTGCTGTACACGCTGCAGATCAACACCGGCGAGATCGCCATGCCCGACGCGGTAACGATCGTGCGCGCGGTGCTGGGCAGCGTCGCGGGGTGAGGGCGCGGCGGGGGGGGGGCGCAGCCAGGGCTGGCGCATGCGCACCGGGCCACGAACACTCGTGGCCCGGCGATGCCCAGCGCGGTGCAGCTGTCGCCAGCCTACTTGTGATAGAAGCGTTCGCGAATGACCCGCCCGTCCTTCCAGCGGCGGACCGCGACCTGGGCGATCGTCAGTGCGCCCATGCCTTCGATCACCATCTTGAACTCCCACTCGGAGAAGGACGTGTCGCCATGTGCCGCGTGCGCGAGGACACGTGCGTCGAAGGAAGTGATGTTCTTCTCCATTTCCTGGCGGGCCCGCAGCCATGCATCGCGGCCGACACGTTCGGGCTCGTCGTTCTCCTGCGCGACAACGTCCTCGGCGTAAAACCGATGGAATGCGTCCACGGACTTTCCATCGATGATCATCGCGTTCAACTGCTGATCCATTGCGAGCGTGTCCATTTTCAGCTCCTTGTGGGGGGAATACACCGATGTCGTGACGGTGCCCGGGGCGTCACGCCACCAACTACGGTGTCACCGATCGTCGTTCGAGCGCGTCGCGGTGCGACTCAAGGAACGACCGCACGCTCATTGGCGGCCGGCCAGTCAGCTCCTGCACCGCACTCGTGACCGGCGCGAAGTAACCGCCCTGCATGCCGGCGTCGAAAGAGGCCATCAGGCGAGCCACGGGTTCCGGCAGCCCGCTCCCGATCATGTCGGCAATGAGCGCGTCGGTGTCGACGGGCACGAAGGCGACGTCCGTGCCCGACAACTCGCTGGCAAGCGCCGCCAGTTCGGCGTAACTCACGGCCGCGGGGCCGGTGATCTCGAAGTAGCGCGTGCCATCGAAGTCCGAGCGGAGCGCCGCCGCCGCAGCCTGTGCGCAATCCTCACGGGTGACATAGGCCGCACGGCCGTCACCTGCCGCGGCAACCAGCCGCCCCGACGCAATTGCCGCCGACAGGTTCATGGGCAGAAAGTCGGTATACAGGTTGTTGCGCAGGGCGGTGTACCCCACGCCGCTCGCCGCCAGCGCCTGCTCCGTCTTCGCGTGATCCCGCGCGATAAGAACAGGCGAGTCCTCCACCGGGTGCGCCAGCGAGGTGTACACGATGTGCCGCACGCCCCCCAGGGCGGCGGCCTCGACGGCCCGACTGGCTTGCTCGAACCTTCGACCGGGCCGATCCACCGCATCGGTGCTGATCAGCAGCATTCGATCGGCGCCCCGGAAGGCGGTGGCCAACTGGCTCGGCGCCTGCTCAAAGTCGGCCTGTCGGACCTCTACCCGATCATCGGGAAGACCGGCCAGCGTGTCAGGCCTGCGCGTTGTGGCGATGATCGCGTGATCGCCGTGCGCAAGCAAAAGCTCGAGCACGCGGCGGCCGAGGCGGCCGGATCCGCCGGTCACGAGCAGCGTGGAGCTTGGGTCTTGACTCACTGCCGTACCTCACGAATCAGGGTTCGGTGCGAACAACGCCTGCGGTCGTACTATTCATCGAACATCATCCATATATCGATGCATTCTGCCAAGCCCCTTGGCCGCTATGCCACGCCCCGGTGCGCAGTGACCCTACATCGGGACTCTTTCTCTCAGATTGCTGCCGAGCGCCTCGATGTACTTCTCGAATGTTGCCGGCTTGGGCGAGAAATACCCGAACTGCCCCTCACGCCGCACGCGCACCAGCCCTGCCTCCGTCAACAGGCGGAGATGGTGCGATATCGTCGACTGGCTGACCGGAAACCGAGCGGCCACCTCACCACACGAGATCTCGCCGGCGTCAATTATGACCTTGAGAATCTCAAACCGCCGCGGATCCGCCAGGGCCTTGGCGATCCGACTGAACTCGGATTCCTTCATGAGGGCGTTGCGGCTGGCATTCGACATATCTACGAACATCGATGTTCCCTGTCAAGTGCTGCCGCGTGCCGGGCGTGCGATCGGGCCCCGTGGATCGATACCCAACGGGTGGGGGAACCCACACGTCCATCGCTCACGGCGTGAACGCCCCATGCTCCCGCGAGGTGGATGCGAGCGCCGGCAGCGCAAACGCCCTGATCGTCAGGTCTGCGTTTCCCGGGAGACGTCGCGGTCGAAGTTCGGCGTCGTGAGCTGCTCCGCAGCTGCACGCCAGCCGGGATAGACACGAACAAAATCGGCCAGGATGCGTTTCAGCGGCACGTCGTCGAAACTACCGTGATAGCGCAGGTACTCCATGTGACGATGGCCGCTGCGGTCGAACGGCTGATACAGCGAGTCGTCCACCCCGTCGAACTCCAGCGGCAGCAAGCCGAACTTCTCGCACAGGTCGATGTTGAATGCGGGGGTGGCCTTGCGCCAGGCACCGTCGAGCCAGATTTCCGAAAAGCCGTGCCACACGAACACTTCCGTTTGCATGGCCTGGCGCATGCGTTCGGTGGACAGGTGGTTAAAAACGTCGGCAAAGCCCATCCGGGCGGGGATGCCCGCGGCTCGGCAGGCGGCTGTCAGGAGGGTAGCCTTGGTGACGCACCACCCTGCCTTCACCTCGAGCACGGAGCTGGCGCGGACGCCCGTCAGGGTCAGGTCGGCAGCGCGGTACGGGTCATATCGAAAACCGTCTCGCACCGCATAGAACAGCGACACCGCGCATGCGCGCTCATCCACCCCTCGAGCATGCTCACGTGCAAAAGCCCGCACTGCCGGATGGTCGCAATCCACGATCGCCGTGGGCAAGAGCGAAGCCTGCGATGGACCTGCGGTCGGCGGCAAGGGTGTTACGTCGTGTGTTACGTCGTCTGTCATGGTTTTCCTCCTACGCTGATGGCGCGACGAACAGATGCGCTCGGCCCAGCGCGACGGGCTCGATCGAGCTCCGCTGCCAGCAACGGACCCCGACCGCGGCGATGCGCTTGCCGACGCGATGAAACTCGCACTGGGCAAAGATGTCCGACGGACCGGCCGAACTCAGGAAGTCGAGCGAAAAGTCCACCAGCTTCGGTTGCACATCTGCGCGCGTGAGCGCCCAGGTCGCCGCTATCGCAGCAATCTGCATGAAGGACGCGACCACGCCGCCGTGCAGGGCTGGCAGCGTGACGTTGCCGATCAGGCGCGCGTCGAAGGGCAGGTGAAACAGCGCGCCATCGCCCGGTACGGCCCCGGCGAGGCGAATGCCCAGGTGGCGTGCATAAGGCATCGCCTCCAACGCGGCCTGTATCCGAACACGCGGTAGCTGCAGCGCGCTCCTTTCATGGTCGTTGCTGGCGCTCATCTCGGTTCAACTCCTGCGAACCGGCTGATGTCGGGAACCAGTGCCGAGCTTGATGACAACATGAACGTGCCCACGGCGATCGCGCACACCTCGGACTGCGGTCCGCTGTGCAGCTCGCAGCGGGCGAAGGCGATGGACGACGTCATGCGGTAACACTCCGCCACGGCCACAAGGTCGGCATCCATGCTGGCGGATGCCAGGTGGTCGATGCGCATATCCAGCGTGGCGATCGGAACAACTCGTCCCAGCGCGCGAAGCACCGCCAGGCCACAGGCCGAGTCGGCCAAGCTGAACAGCACGCCAGGAAAGAAACACTCGCCGTTCGTGTCGTCGGACAGAAATGGCTGGGCGGGCAGGCGCATCCGGGTCTGGCCATCAGATGTCCGCTCATCCAGGGCCATGCCGATATCACGGCCGTGCGGCATGTGCTGGCTGAACAGCTGGGCCAGATCCTCGACTGAAATGGGACTCTGTTCCGGGTCGTTCACGATGCGTCAGTTCCGGTGGAGGCGCAGCCAAATGCGCTGGTGGTCAGCTGGTCGATTGGAACTCTCCAATCGATCGTCAGTACCTCATGGATAGTATTCCACGCCGAGATGCGTGATCTGTTCTTCGCCCATGAGGAAGCGGAGCGTGTTCTTCAGCTTGGTCTGTTGGATGAACAGATCGTGCTCGGGGCGCAATCCCGCGGCGGCCATCGGTGACTTGTAATAGAAACTGAGCCATTCCTGAATCCCCTTCAGCCCGGCACGCTGGGCGAAATCGCTGAACAGCGCGAGGTCGAGCACGATGGGGGCCGCGAGGATCGAGTCGCGACAGAGGAAGTTCACCTTGATCTGCATCGGGTAGCCCATCCACCCGACGATGTCGATGTTGTCCCACCCCTCCTTGTTGTCTCCGCGCGGGGGGTAGTAGTTGATGCGAACGACGTGCGCGAAGTCCTTGTACAGGTCCGGGTAGCTCTCCGGTTGGAGGATGTCGTGCAGCACGCTCAGCTTGGACTCCTCTTTCGTTTTGAACGAAGCCGGGTCATCGAGCACCTCGCCGTCGCGGTTGCCGAGAATGTTCGTCGAGTACCATCCCGCGAGGCCAAGCATGCGCGCCTTCAGTCCGGGCGCAATGACCGTCTTCAGCCACGTCTGGCCGGTCTTGAAGTCCTTGCCGGAGATCGGCACGCCTTCGCGATTGGCCAGGGCGACGAGTGCCGGGGTGTCCACCGCCAAGTTGGGAGCGCCATTGTTGTACGGCACTCCCTCCATGATGCTCGCCCACGCGTAGAGCATGGACGGTGCGATGTCCGGATGGTTGTCGGCCATGCCCTGCTCGAACGCCTCAATGGTCTGGTGCACCGCCGA
Source organism: uncultured Gemmatimonas sp. (assembly GCA_964416005.1). Taxonomy (GTDB): domain Bacteria; phylum Gemmatimonadota; class Gemmatimonadetes; order Gemmatimonadales; family Gemmatimonadaceae; genus PNKL01. The sequence continues at coordinate 60,323 of CAYQCP010000006.1, read as the reverse complement.
CGGTTTGATGAAGATCTCCGTGGAGCCACACCACACGATGACCAGGCGATCGCAGCCGTTCGACCACTTGAAGTTGCGAATGTCGTGGCGGAGCTGCACTGCGAGCTCACGCTTGGTCCGGCCGCGCTTCACGTTCGTGCCATGCAGGCGGGTCACATAGTGCTGGTCGAAGACCGCCGGCATAGGCTCGATAGCGGACAGGAAATCCTTGAGCGGATCCAGGTGCTTGTCATCCAGCACACCCGCCTTTTTCGCCGCCGTGTAGGCGTCGTCCGGAATCGGGTCCCAGGCGCCGAATACAATGTCCTCGAGCCCGGCGAGCGGCACAAAGTCGCGAATCAAGGGCGCCCGATGGTCGCTGCGCTTGCCGAGTCGAATGGTCGACATTTGCGTCAGTGACCCGATGGGCTTGGTGAGCCCCCGGCGCACGCTTTCCACACCGGCGATGAAGGTGGTCGCGACGGCACCCAGCCCGGGCGTCAGGATGCCCAGCCTTCCGTGGGCGCGGCGAATGCCGTCGATAGGCGGCTGACTCAAGGGGTCACTCCGAGGAATCGGAACGTGAGAAGAGGGACGGGCCGAGAAGGGTATAGTCGACCGTTTGCGCGCGGGATGGCGCCAGACCTTGCGTCGCCAGGTAATCGACCGCCATGCGGTTTACGGCTCGGACGATGGCGGAGACTCCAAACAGAACAAAGACGGACCGCAACAGCATTCCATCAAGCGCCAGTCCGAGAAACGCCTGTGGCACCGCGAGCAGGACGAAGCGCTCGGGGCGCACCATGATGGCGGAGCGCTCCACGGCGACGCCGCGCATCTCGGCGCGCGCTTCAGCATAGATCGACATCATCGTCGCGAGCATCCCCGTGATCCCGACCGCGACCATCGGGAGAAAGCGGTGCCAGGCGTCGGTGGCGAAGAAGAACGTGATGCCACCGAAGAGGAACCCGTCGGCGATGCAATCCAGCGCAGGCATGCGGGGGACGCCACGGGTGGGTGAAGGGGCGATGCCGCGCGAATCGAGGCGACGTATCAGGCCGAGGCATGCCGAACACCCGAGCAGCCATGCGGCGGTGCGGATGCTGCCGGCGGCGAACAACACGCCCGCCGCGCATGAGCCGACGGTGCGGACGTTGGCGATGAGATGCGGGCTCATGCGCCGCGCCGACGGAGCCTTGGTCACGGGTTCCAGGACAAGCACGCGGACCGTTCGGTTGGACGACCACCGGGGATGCCGCCGAGGTCGATGGGTGAGGCACTGCAGGAAAGCCGCATGGTGACTCGGGTTGGATTCTCGGCGATTGCTGCGGGCGATGATGTTCTCTGCGACGGCGAAACCGGGCGACCGCCACGCGCGAGCAGGAGCGCCTTGCCGGGGCGATTCAATATCGTTAAGATACTTCTAAACGATAGCAAGCACCAGTCAACCGGAGCTCGTGCGATGAACGCCGTCACCAGTCGCCTGATCGAACAGTTCGGTGTCATCCTCCGAAACGAGGGATATTCGCGCGTCGCCGGTCGCCTGTTCGGCCTGCTTCTGCTGAGCGAGCATCCCCGCGCGCTCGGCGAACTGGCAGACGAACTCGCCGTGACCAAGGCGAGCGTCAGCACCAACGCGCGGTTGCTTGAGCATCTGGGCATTGTCGAACGCGTCGGTCGCTCAGGCGACCGACAGGACTACTACATTATCTCGCCTGACATCTTGGCGCGGACAGTCGAACAACGGCTCGCGCGGTGGCAGCGCTTGCTCGACGTCATTGGGGCAACGCGGGCGGCCGTCGGTGGCCAGGGCGAGGTCATCAAGGCGCGACTCGAGGAACTGGAAGCGGCGCATCGGTTCACGCTCGACTCGATGGCTTCGGCCCTTGCACACTGGCGGAGCATGCCGCGCAGCGCACGTGTCGCGACGCAGAGGAACGCGACGAAGCCTCGCTCGCGCACGCCTCGCTCCACGCCCGCCGTCGCCACCAAGACGACCCGACGCGGCCTTCGAGCACCGGCGAGATGACGACAGTGGCGTTGGCGTCGGAGGCGGCCCACGCCCGCAAGTACGTGATTGCGCTCGTTGTCACGCTATTGGCGCTCGCGGCGCCAGCCGTCGCGCAGTCGGCAACGCGACGAGCCTCCGACGACCGCGCATTCGAGATCCGCGTGATCACCGGCGGATTCGTCGCGCGGGGAGACCTGCGTGACGACATCAGCGACGCTGGGTGGTTTGGCGGTCAGCTCGGCTGGCACGTTGAGCGTCACTGGATCGTGACTGGCACATTTGGCTGGGCGCCTGCGGGCGCGCGGGCGTTCGTCACGAATCGCCGGGTTGACGTGATCCAGAATGATGTCGGACTGGAAGGTCGGCTCCCGGATCTCGTTCAGATGGGAATCTCCAAGCTCGCCGTCTTTCTCGGCAGCGGACTTGGCGCACGCACCTACCGGGTCCGGCAGGGGGGAGGTTCGGACACGCAGTTCGACGCGTATCTGTCGCTCGGCGCTGACCTGAGTCGGGAGTCGAGCAGGTTCACGCTCCGGACCGAGGTGCGCGACTACCAGTCGTCGTACCGTGGTGTGGCTGGAACAATCCCGGAGACCGCGCGCGCCGACCTCGCGATGTTCGCGGGCGTGGGATACCGCTTTTGACCGTTCCGGTGTGCGCTCCGGATGGGCCTGCACGCGTCGCCTCCACCTGCAGCGCGGGTTGGAGTCATGACGATCTCCGACGCGCTCTTCGCGTTCGCGTCCGAGGTGCAGGCGATGCATGGATTACGCATCGCGTGATACCGACGCCGAACTCAGGGCGGCGGTTGAACCCCTTGAGGCCCATGACTGCATCGCTCCGTTCCACCCTGCGCGCAGTCGTGCTGGGTGCGCTGATGCTGCCATTGGCGGGGTGCTCCCTCAAGAGGATCGCCATTAACTCGCTGGGCAATGCCATGGCCGCGGGCAGCACCTCGACGTTCGCCAGGGACGACGACCCGGAACTCGTCCGCGACGCGCTGCCCTTCGCGCTCAAGACCATCGAGAGCCTCATCCAGCAGTCGCCCAGGCACCAGCCCCTGCTGACGACGGCCGCCAGCGGGTTCACGCAGTACGGGTACGCATTCGTACAGCAGGAATCCGACTTCATCGAGACGCAGGACCTGGACCGGGCCACGCGGTTGCGCGCGCGCGCCAAGCAGCTCTACCTGCGGGCGGTGGACTACGGACTGCGGGGGCTCGACGTCGACATTCCGGGCTTCCGCGACCGCCTCATCGCGGACCCCGACGCCGTCCTGGCCAAGGCCACGCGGAAGCACGTTCCGCTGCTGTACTGGACCGCCGCGGCCTGGGCGTCGGCGCTGGCGGTGGACGTGAACGACGCCGAGCTGTCCGTGCGGCAGACCGTCATCGAAAAGATGATGCGGCGGGCGCTCGCCCTGGACGAAACCTGGGAGCAGGGTTCACTGCACGACTTCTTCATTGCGTGGGATGCCGCCCACGCATCGACCGGAGGGTCGATGGCCGCCGCTCGCGAGCACTTCGCACAGGCCACGCGCCTGGCGAACGGCACGCGCCTTGCGCCCTACGTCTCGCTGGCCGAGTCGGTGTGCATCCAGGAGAACAACCGCAAGGAATTCGAGACGCTCCTCAACCAGGCGCTGGCCATCGACATCAACAAGGCTCCCGACCAGAAACTGGCCAACGTCATCAGCCAGCGGCGCGCGCGCTGGCTCCTGGCCCGAATTGACGATTTGTTCGTCAACTAGAGTGCTGAGCTACCCATGACACGCAGACTTTTGCTGCCGTTCGGTTTCACCCTCGCTCTCGCGGTGGGGATCGTGGCGCCCGCGCAGGCCCAGGCGCCGATCACGGTCAAGATGGCCACGCTGGTACCGGAGAACTCCTCGTGGTTCCTAGTGCTGAAGGAAGTCGCCGACAAGTGGAACAGGATCTCAGGCGGCAAGGTCCGTGTGCTCCTGTACCCCGGCGGCCGGCAGGGTGACGATCCCGATGTGGTGCGCAAGATGCACCTGGGCACACTCAACGCGGGCGTCTTGACCTCGGTGGGCATCGCCGAGATCGACCGGAGTGTGTACGCCTTGGGTATCCCGATGGCGTTCGGTGACTACGACGAGGTCTATGCAGTGCTTGAGAAGATGCGGCCCAAGCTCGAGTCGCGGATGGAAGCCAAGGGGTACGTGGTTCTCAACTGGGCCGACGGCGGATGGAACCAAGTCTTTGCGAAAGCGCCGATCGCGGTGCCCGACGACATGAAGAGGCTGAAGATGTTCAGTTGGGCCGGTGATCCGCAAACCACGGACGTCTGGAAGAAGCTCGGCTTCGATCCCAGGCCTGCACCATCGACGGAACTCACTACGGGGCTCCAGACGGGGCTCTTCGAAGTGTTCCTCGCGCCCCCGCAGGTGGCGGTGATCACGCGGTACTACGAACACGCGAAGTTCATGACCGACATGCAATGGCAGTTGCTGCTCGGGGCCACGGTCATCAAGAAGCAGACGTGGGAGCGCATTCCCGAAGAGTTCCGGCCGCAGTTGCTGCAGGCTGCCCGGGAGGCGGGGACGAAGCTCCAGCAAGTGGTCCGCACCGGTGGCCCGCGCGATATCGACACCATGAAGAAGGCCGGGCTCACGGTGGTGTCGGTGGATGCGCGGGCCCGGGAGATCTGGCGCCGCTTGGCCGAATCGTCCTATCCGCTCATTCGTGGCAACGTGATACCCGCCGACGCCTTCGATGATGCGCTGCGGTTCCGCGACGAGTATCGGCGGCAGCGCGGCGCGGTCAAGAAGTGAAGATCCTGTCCGCGCTATTCAGGCGCACGGAAAAAGGAATCTTGGTGGCCACGCTCGGCCTGGCCACCCTCCTTCCGTTGATCGACGCGATTGGCCGGCCGCTGGGCGGATTCCACCTTTACGGCTCGGCGGCGTACCTGCAGCAGCTGACGCTCTGGCTCGCGTTCGTCGGCGGCATGGCGGCGACGAGCCAGGCCAAGCACCTGACGCTCTCGACATCGGAGTTCTTCGACGAGGGCCTGCTGCGGCGCATGTCCCGGCTGACGGCCTACTCGGTGGCCGCTGCGGTCGTCGGCATCCTCGCCTACGCCAGCGCGCAGGTGGTGCTGGCCAATCGGCTCGAGCCCAAGATGCTGCCCATCGGCATCCCCGAATGGGTGAGCGAGATCATCATGCCCGTGTCGATGGGCATCATGGCGCTGCAGTTCGTGTGGAATGCGTCGGACCAGTGGTGGGGCCGCGGCGTCGCGCTCGCGGCCGTCGGAGGCGCTTTCGCCATCGGCCTGGTGCCGCCGGACGTGGCGACCCATCTCTGGCCGCTGGCCCTGGTGGTGCTTGGCGCCGCCCTGCTCGGTGCGCCAGTGTTCGTCGCCATGGGCGGCATTGCGATCGTGATGTTCTTCAGCGAGAGCACCCCGGTGGCAGCCGTGTCGGCCGAAGTCTACCGGCTGATCGCATCGCCGACACTGCCGGCCATCCCCCTGCTGACGGCCGCGGGGTACGTGCTGGCGGAGAGCGCCGCGGCCGAGCGGCTCGTCCGGTTCTTCCGCGCGTTGTTCGGCTGGATGCCCGGCGGTATCGCCATCATGGTGGTGATGGTGTGCGCGCTGTTCACGACGTTCACCGGCGGGTCGGGCATCACCATCATCGCCCTCGGCGGGCTGGTGTACCCCATCTTGCGGAAGGACGGATACTCCGAGGGCTTCTCGCTCGGCCTCGTGACGGCATCGGGCTCGCTGGGCCTGCTCTTCCCGCCCAGCCTGCCGGTGATCCTGTACAGCGTGGTGGCCAGTTCGCGCGATGCGACGGTGCCGGCCGACCAGCTCTTCCTTGCCGGCCTGCTGCCCGGCCTGCTGCTAGTGGTCCTCACCGCCGGCTACGGCATCCTCGTCGGACGGCACGTGCAGCGCGAGAAGATCCCGTTCTCGTGGCGCGAGGTGGCGGCCTCGGCCTGGCTCGCCAAGTGGGAAGTGATGCTCCCCGTGATGATCGTCGCGCTCTTCCTTACCGGCTCGGCGACGATGATCGAGACCGCGGCGGCGGCGCTGGCGTACACGGTCATCGTGGAGTGCTTCATCACCAGAGACATCAAGCCGTTCTCCGGGCTGCCCGACGTGCTGCTCAAGGCGGCGGCGCTGATGGGCGCGGTGCTGATCCTCCTGTCGGTCGCCATGGGGCTGACCAACTACCTGGTCGACGCCATGATCCCCGACGCCATCCTCGCGTGGGTGCAGGTGCACATCCACTCGCAGGTGGTTTTCCTGCTGGCGCTCAACGGGCTGCTGCTCGTGCTCGGCAGCGTGCTCGAGATCTACTCGGCGATCATCATCCTCGCGCCGCTGATCGCCCCGATGGGCGCGGCGTTCGGGGTGAACCCCATCCACCTCGGCGTGATCTTCCTCGCCAATCTCGAGCTGGGGTTCCTCATGCCGCCTGTCGGTCTGAACCTCTTCCTGTCATCGTCGCGGTTCAACAAGCCGCTGACGAGCCTGTACCGGCACATCCTGCCGTTCCTGATCATCACGGGCGTGGGCGTCCTGCTGATCACCTACATGCCGTGGATGTCGCTGGGCGTGCTGAGGATGTTGGGCAAGCAGTAGAACAACCGCGAGGGCCCCGGCAGCAGAATGGAAGCGCCCACGCTGTCGAGCAGGCGCAAACGGACAAGCCCACGGACTCAGGGTACCCGCGCCTCGGTCAACGGCAGTTCCTCCGCCCCCACGGCGCGCCGGAAGGCGGACAAGGCCAGCCAGTACTCAACCCGCGCGTCAGTCCGCCGGTCAGTCGCCTGGCGATGAAGGACTTGGGCTTCAAGAAGGTCGGACAGCGTCGCCAGCCCGCCAGCCGAGCGGTCGGAGGCTTCCCGCAAGTTCACCGTGGCCTGCTGCACGCCGAAATCTGCCACCCGCGCGGCTTGCCAGGCGGCCTTGAGGTCGTCCTTTCGCTTCGCGATTTCCAGCGCCACAAGATCGCGCGCTTCGGTCAACTGCATCGCGGCCAGACGCTCGCGCGCCTGGCCACCACGCACCTCGTGCGCGGTTTTCCACACGCCCGTGAGCGGCACGCTGACGGTGGCAAAGACCAGGGCATCCCCGCGCGTACCGAGCCCGCCAAGGTCGTAGCGCAACAACTGTGCGCCCACCGACACCGCGGGCAACGCGCTCCCAATCGCCAGCGCGGTCTGCAGGGCCTCGGCGCGAACCGCCAGTCCGAGCAATCGAAGCTCTGGGCGTTGCGCCACCACCGCCGGTCGCTCCTCGACCGGCGGCGCGTCGTCTGCGGGCGGCTCCGGCACGGTATCAGTCACGACCACCGGCGACGCATCCTGCAAGCCCAGGTGCAGCCTCAGATCGCGAGTGGCCAGCCGTCGGCCGCTTTCCAGGCGCAACTGATCGACCTCGGCTTCCTGCAGCTTCAGTCGCACCTTGAGGAGGTCGTTGGACGTCACCAGTCCAGCTGCCACCGCATCGCGCGCCTGGCGTTCCAAGTCGGCGAGCAGCGCCTGGTAAGAACGCAGCGTCTGGTCCTTCTGGCCCAGCGTCACCAACCGCCAGTATTTCTCCTCGGCCTGGGCGACCGCGTCGCGCCGGGCGAGGGCGGCCTTGTCCTCGGCCACGGCCACACCCAGCGCGGCCAGCCGATTGCCGTTGACGACGCGCCCCCCAACGAAGAGTGGTTGCACGGCAGTCAACGTCAGGACGCGAACGCGGTCAGCCAGCGCCATGCTGACGCCGGGAAAGTTGGTGACGTTCCCGGTGGACGCGCCACTCGCGTCGTTCACGGCCAGGTCACCGCCAGGTAGGTTCACGTTCACGAGTGGCGTGCGTGCCGCCACGGCCACCGCGGCTGATGACACCGTCGGGAAGAAACTCGTAAACGCGGCACGGCGCGTCTGCTCGGCCGCCGTCGCTTCTTCCTGTGCCTGCCGAACCTTTGGCGCACTGCGCGCGGCCAAGCGTCGCACCTGTTCGAGCGTCAGCGGTCCAGATTGGGCGCCGACCGCGGAGGGAAGTGCGCCCAGCGAGACGACCAACAGGACGCCTGTCACGGCTGCCACCACCGACTGGCGGACCGGGGCGCTCCGCACCATCAACCAGTAGGCGACCGGCAGCACGATCAAGGTCAGCAGCGTCGAGAAGATCAGGCCAAAGAAGGTCACGGCGCCGAGCGGACCCCACAGCGTGGAACCACTCAGGATCATCGGCACCACGCCGACGGCCGCCGCCGCCGACGTGAGCACGATGGGCCGCATGCGACGCATCCCCGCGGCCAAGGCAGCGTCCCGACTGGACATTCCCTGCGCGCGAAGCTCTTCGGCGTATCCCACGAGGATGATTCCGTTGCGGACAACGATGCCCATGAGGCTGATGACGCCCAGGAAGGACGTGAATCCGAAGGCGTTTCCCGTGAGCCTCAGTCCAAGCACGGCACCGAACAGCGCGAGCGGCATCGTGACCATCACGAGCAGGACCAGCCGATGCCGTCCAAACTCGAAGAGCAGGATGAGGTAGATGATGGCCACGCTCGCGGCCATTGAGACCGACATGGGTGTGTAGTTCTCCACGGTGCCCTCCCGTTCGCCGCCCCAGCCGATCCGGATGCCGGGCGTCGGCCCCATCGCCTTGATGGCACGGTCCAGCTTGCGTTCGACGTCTGACGCCAGGGTCCCGGGTCCGACATCGACACGCACGGTCAGCGTGCGCACCCCGTTACGGTGCACGATCGCCTCCTCGTTCCAATCTGGCCGAACTCGAGCCACCTCTTCGATTGGCACGGCGGCGCCGGCCAGCATCGACGAGACGTACTGCCGGCGGAAGCCCTGCATGGTCTGCGACTCGCGCGGATCCTCGCCGAGCATGACCCGAATGGGGTCGGCCTGTTCCCAGAGGGTGGCGATTGGCAAGCCAAGGCTGCTTCCGACAGTGAGCGAGGCCTGGAGGCTGGCGGACGACACGCCGAGGCGCGCGGCGTTGTCCGCGTCTGGCAGAACGCTCACTCCCTGCACCGGCTCGCCGAAATCGTTGCGGATCCACGTAACGCCGGGGATCGCGCGCGCCGCGGCTTCAAGCCGCACGGCCAGCTGCCGCAGCGGCGGAATGTCACTTCCGGAAAGGCGGACTTCGATCGGCGCACTCGTGGCCTGGAGGTCGAGCTGTTTCCAGCGCACCCAGCCTTCCGGAAAACCATTCCGGTGGCGCTGTTCGTATTCGTGCAGCACCTCGACCGTTGCTTCGTCGCTCACCGTGCTCACCAGGAGCTGGGCGAACTGCCGCGACGGCATATTCGGCATGTACGTGGTGTGGAAGCGCGGCGAACTCGTGCCGATGAACGACGTCACGTGCGTCACGCGCGGGTCTCGGAGCAACTCGCGCTCCACGCGGCGGGCGACGCCATCCGTCAGGGCCAGCGGACGGCCACTGGGCAGATAGATCTCGACCGCGAACTGGTTGCGGTCGACCTTCGGGAAGAGCTGCTGCGGCATGAAGAAGCCGAGCACCGCCGCCGCCACCACCGAGCCAACGCCGGCCCCGATCGCGAGCAGCGGCCACTGGAAGGCCCGTTCGAGGCTCCGGCTGTAGAGGGCCCGCACGTGATCGAGGACGGTCGCGCGCTCATCGCCATCCGGCCGGTGGAGTCCGTGACGAATGAACCGGACGTTGAGGATGGGCAGGAGGAAGACGGCGACCAGAAGACTGGCGCCGAGTGCCACGGCGATGGTGACGGGCAGGCTCCCGATGAACTCGCCGCCCATTCCCTTCAGAAACCACGCCAGCGGCACGTACGCCATGACGATGGCTAGCGTGGCACTGAAGACAGGGCCGGCCAGGCTGGTCGCGCTTTCCCTCGCCGCAGTCCACACGTCGACGCCATGATCGAGCCGTTCGACATGATCGTCGATGATGACGATCGCGTTGTCCACCACCATGCCGAGGACGACGATGAGGCCGGCCAGGGACACCGTCTGCAGCTGTATGTCGAGGGCATTGAGCACGCCCAGGGTGATCAGGATGGAGATCGGGATCGAGACCGCCGCCACCATCGCGACGCGCAGGGGCAAGAGCAGCATGGTCATGGCGATCACCGCCGCAATTGCCAGCCCAAAGTCACGCAAGAAGTGGCCCACCGCGACCGCCACGACCTGTGGCTGATCGACCACACGGGCGATCCTGACCGTCGGCGGAAGCTCACGGCGCGCTTCGGTCAACGCCACGTCCACCTCCCGGCCGAAGGTCGTGATGTTGTGCCCCTTCTGCATCTCGACCGACAAGACCACCGCCTGCTTTCCGTCAAAGCGGACGAACGCGTCGTCGTGCCCGTATTCACGCCGAATGTTCGCCACGTCCGTCAGCCGAACGTGCGATCCCGTTGGCGAAGAGAACACGATGGTCTGCGCGAGCTTGTCCTCGGATCGAAGCACCGCGCCCACATGCACGGGCAGTTCGAGCGTCTTGGTGTCGAGGCGGGCTGGCGCCGGCTGGCCCGCCGTCCCCTGCAGCGCCAGCCAGACCGTCGCCGGGCGTACGCCGTAGTGTGAAAGGCGTTCGCTGGAGAGGGTGACGCGGATCACCTCGCGCTGCATGCCGAAGCGTCGGAGCCTGGACGTTCCGGGGAGCCGACGCAACTGCGCCTCGACGACCTCCAACTGGGACTGCAGGTCGCGTGCGCTGTGTCCCTCCGCCGTCAGCGTGAGCAGGAGCGCGCTCGTATCGCCGAAGTCGTTGTTACCCACGAGTGCCACCACCTGCGGCGGCAGGCTCTGCTCCCGCAGTTCGGTGAGGCCGAGTCGCAGCTTCGCCCAAAACGCGTCCGCAGCCAGCCCAGCCACCCGGTCATTCAGCTCGACGAAGACAATGAGCTGCCCTTCCTTGGACAGCGAGTAGGTCTTCAGCTTGTTGACCTCTTCGAAGCTGAAGAGGAAGTCCTCCACCGGCTTGGCGAGGCGCTCCTCGACCTCGGCGGAGGTGGCACCCGGCATGATCCCGACCACGAGTCCCTGTCGGACGGTGAACGCCGGAAACTCCTGCCGCGGCATGGTCAGGAACGAGACGGTACCGAAAATCGCCAGGCCGGCGACGAGCGTGACCACGATGCGCCATTCGATCATGGCGCGCTCGATGAGGTTGTGGGCCTTCATCGGGCGCGCGCTCCGCTGACTGGAGAACTAGCCACGCGAATCTTGATGCCGTCCGCCAGCATCGGCGTGCCCGACGTGACCACGCGATCGCCAGCGGAGAGCCCCCGCGAGATGGCGATGTACTCGCCGCGGTAGCCAGCGACGTCGACCGTCTGGTACCGTACCACGTCGCCACGGACGACATAGACGACGGGCTTCCCGCTGTCGTCCATCCGCACCGCCTCGCGCGGCACCACCACCGCGCTCGCGGCTCCCGCCACCCGCACGCGGAGCTCGGCCACCATGCCGATGCGCAGTGCGCCGTCGGCGTTGGCGAGGCGCACCTTCACCGGGTAGGTTCGAGTCAAGGGATCGGCGGCCACTCCGATCTCGACGATCTCCCCGGATCGGCCCGTTCCGACCGCGTCCACGCGAACAGAGACTGCCTGACCTACCCGCAGGCGCGAGACCTGTCCTGATGGCACTGGGGCGGTCGCACGAACGACCCGCGTGGAGACGAGGACGAGCACCGGTCGCCCGGGCATGGCCGACATGCCGGGCTCCGCGCTCCGGCTAGTGACCGTGCCATCGACCGGTGCGCGCAAGACGCAGTCATCCAGGTTTTTCTGGGCCAGCGAGCGTGCGTGCCTTGCCTGCTGCACACCCGTCTGCACCTCGACCCACTTCACGTCGGCGATCGTGCGATTGCGGTGCATGGGTTCCAGCCGCCGCAGCGCATCCTCTGCCTGATCCGACTTGGCGACGGCGATTGCGAGGGCATCCTCGTAGGAGCGCGTCTTGAGCCGCCCCAGCACCTGACCGCGTTGGACGACCTGTCCTTCGTGAACAGAGAGTTCCTCGATCGTCCCGACGACCGGAAAATCGAGCGGTGTCGTCCGTTCGGCCTCGATCGTGCCGCTCAAGCTGATGTCTTCGCCGGAACCGTCGACGACCGCAGTTGCCAACTCAACGAGCGGCGGCGGCGGTGCAGCGGATTGCTCGCCGCGGCAGGCGGCCAAGCTGGCGACGAGTATGGTGAGGAAGACCGGTCGCGGCATAAAACGCCGCATGCCGGGGATTCTCGTCTCGCCGATACATGCGGGCATTGTCTTCCTTGCGTCTCTGGATTTCATCATTCGTCCTTGGGCAGCTTCCCGGGATGCGGAGCGGGGGATGAGGTTCCGTGGTGACTGAATGGTCTGAACAGGTTCTCTGGTCATTAGCACGCGCAACGTTGGTCGTTGTGCAATCTGTATGTCATCTACCTCATGCCTGGTCGGGAACCGGACCTGCAGTCGAGGTAATGCCGCGGACCAGCACGTCCAGGAGATCGTCGATGGCTCGACGAAGCTCAGGGCCATTCTGCGGGTCGATCATCGACCGCTCCAGCCCACGCACCACGGTTTGCATGGCGAGTGCCAGGGCGTGAGGATGCCGCACAACGAAGGCGTTGGCCGCGTTGCCCTCGACGAGGATGCCCTCCAGCAACCCTCGCTCCGCCTCCCAGAGCTCCTTGAGAAACGGGGCGGCAGCCTCCTGCAACTCAAGGGCGAGGTCGTGCTGGACCTTCAAGTCCTTGGTCACACGGATCAGCTGGTGGGCACGCCCCTGCACGTACGCGCGGAGTTTGGCCTCCGGCGTCCGAGCCCGCTTCACCGCTGCCGCGAGTTCGAGCAGCACATTTCCCCAGATCTGGTGCGCGATTGCGCCGAAGAGATCTTCCTTGGTCGCGAAGTAGAGATAGATCGTTCCCTTTCCGATACGCGCACGCTTCGCGACGTCCTCGATGGACGTCTTCCGGTAGCCGAAACGAGCGAACAGCTGCGCGGCGGCGGAAAGGATGGCTTCGCGATGATTGACAGAACTCATTGTACGCAAATGGTATTGCAGTCACCAGGGCGGCGCCAGTCCTTGGTGCCGCGGGGATCGATCCGTCGTTGCCAGACGGTGGGGTTGGCGCTGGCACTCTTTTCGCCAGTTCATGCCACCACGGCACCTCCAGAAGAACGGCATACACACTATTTTACGATTTCACAATGATACTACCATCCTACCGGCGCGTGCCAATTCCACAGTCTTTTACGGAGAGCCCAGATTGATCAGCAGGTCCGCCCGCCTCGCCTGGCAAGCGGGCGCAATCCGAAGGAGGCTACCACGGACCACCGCGACGCCGAGCGCCTCGACGGCCATCTCTATGCTTGGTGGGAGACCGGAACGGAGGGCGTCTACTGGTCGTTGGTGACCGACTGGAGCGCTACGGAACGCTCGTACGACAACCTGTACGTCCTGGAGGAGGGCGACGTCCTGACGATCTTCGAAGAGGACGGTTCCGTCGCCTGGCACGGGAGAATCGCTTGGGACCTACACACGCGTCGACTGAGGTCCCCGTACAATCCCGATCGGATCCAACAACAAGTCGGTGGCCTGTGGGTGCACGGTCTCCAATGCGGCGTCGATGCCGAAAGGTGGGCCGACTTCTTCATGGGACACGAGATGCTGCTGCCAGGCATCAGACAGCAGCTTCGATCAGCGCCCCTTCGTGCACTGTTACGTCGTTCGAGGCCTGAGGCGGGATAACATCGCCCGTCGACGGGAACGCAAGATCGACCCAAGCTGCGGCCGCAGAGGCGCCGCCGACCAGGCTACGGCTGGCTGACACTCGGCACGTCAGCACGCTACAACATTGACATGGACCGTCTTCATGTCGGCGTGCGGGTCCGTTGTGACCACTCAGTAAGGCGGCGGGAGAAATGCGGTGACCGTACGCGGCGGATGTCGCCGGTGCGGACGCGCGAGCCCGGACGCTCTTTCCCAATCCATCGAGGCTGCGGCCAGTGCACCGCGTCCAGGTGTCAGGGGAAAGACCAATGAAACAATCGCGCCCGCCAGGGCCCTCCGTCATTGCCGCCGCACCCATGCGCGATCTCGCAAACCGACTTCGTCAACTGGCCGAGGCGGCGCACGAGCTAAACCCGAGCAACCCGATGGTAGAGACGCTGCAGGGAGTTTGCCGCGAAATGGACCGCGCCTTCCAGCAGGCAGCCGCCGAAGAGGCCTGGCTGACGGTCGCGGAGGTGGCCGCGAGGCTCGGTGTATCGGACGAGGCCGTGCGCTGGCAGATTCGCCAGAAGAATCTCGAGGCCGAGCGCGCCGGGAAGCAATATCGCGTCAGCATGCCGGCGCTTCAGGCTTTCCTCACGAGCAGCCGATCCCAGCGCGGAAGGACCTCGTGACGCGACGCTTGGGCGTTCGCGCGCGCCGCGCCGCGCGCGCCGCCCCGTTCCGCTATTCCTGCGGTGCGCACGGCGCGCGTGTCATCATTGAGGAGCGTGCCGATCGATCCGGGAGACTACAGCTTCGCTACTCCGATCCGCGTCGCAGCGGTCGAGATCGGCGGGTGAAGGTCCGAGTGGCGCTCACGATCCGCGACGCCAAGGGTGAACTGGTGGAAGCGAAGATCGAGCGAGCACGGGAAATCGCGAACGCACAGTCCGCGCGATTGGCGGCGGTTCGGGCGGGGACTTGGAGGGGGCAGGTCTTCGCGGCACTCACGCTCCGCGAAGGTGTCGAGATTGCACTCGCTACGGACCCAGGCGGTGTCTACCTCGGCGCTGCGCGACAGCATGCAGACGCTGCGCGCCTCGTGCGCCGCCTCGCCAAGGACTTCCTGCCCGGCGATTCCCTTTGGGACGCTGTACGTTCCGACGATGTGATGGCAGGCGTCACTGCTTGGATTGCAGCGAGCGCCAGACAGCACCTGGCGCGGTTGACCGCTGACGCGGCACCCTCGTCCGTCCCGTCTCCGACACCGAGCCCACGGTCGCTGGAAATCGCAGTGGCCGCGCTGACGAAGATCGCGCGGTGGCTCGTGGAAAGCGGTCGCGTGTCCAGAGACCATGTGCTCGTGCCTAAGGACTGGCATGCCCAGCTCGGCCGCGCGTGGGAAAAGCAATTCAAACAGAAGCATACTCCCCGTCGACCTCGTCACGAAGCTGCCGATATTGCGAAACTCCTTCGCGCCGCGGACGAATACGGCGACCCACGCTTCAAGTTGTTGTTCGACGTTGGTGCTGAACTTCGCCTGGGGCAGCTGCTGGCGTGCAATCGAACCGACCTCAACACCGAGCGGCGGGGTGCGAGTTTCCGATTCACGCTGCACATTCCGCAGCAAGGCAGCAAACCGGGCACGGACATCGAGCTCGACGACGCCCAGGGAGAGCGGATACGCGCGATTCTCGCGTCGGGGTATCTGTGCAAGCTGGAACGAGAGTTCCAGATGGCAGCCCGGCAGGACTACCCGCTCTTTCCCGGTGGAAAGCTGCGCGGGGGCATCATCACCCCGCGAAAGCGATTGTCGCGCTGGAATCGGCGGTCCGCACTTGACGCCTTTCACGAGCTCGAGAAGCACGTGGGAATCACTCCAGTGCCGGGCCGCGGTTGGTACGGTGTGCGCCGCACGATGATAGACGTCGCAGCCCTTCACTACGAGGATGACCTGCTCCTCGAGAAGATCGGGGCGAACAGCCGCGAGACACGTAATCGCGTCTATAGAGACCGCGAGAATCGGGAACTTCTCGGGCGAGCGAAGGAGGCACGGAATGCGGTGCGGACGAAGATGAGTGATGTGAGGACTTCGGAACCGGTTGTGGCATCCGTGCCGAAGCGTTGGCCAGACCGCGCCGGAACGAAATGAACGCCCCTTTGCCGGACGCCGACGCCAGCACCTTCATCGGCGCCCCCGATAGCATGGTTCGTCCTGAGCGACTCGCGACCACGGCTCGGCGAGCCCGGCGCCGATGGTTGGTGTGCGCCACAAGTCCGCACCGATCGGCATGACTTGCCTTGCCTGAGTCGCCGCTGCGGAGTCTCCGCCCCTGGCCGGAGTCACCCTGATCGCCTCGCACTACTTCGCCACTCTTCTTCTCGCCGATGACGTCACTCGAACGGATGTTGAGCGAAGATGGACCGCTCTGGCACGGACGTCGCCCTCGAGGCGTGCCGTTGGTCCGCGTGCTCTCAAGAGATGAGGCCGCGCATGCGAGGCCGGTGCATCGCGGCGTGGTGATCTCGATCCGAGCGCCAGGCATGGAACGGACGACGTTTCGGTCTGGTTGGAAGTCGATACTGTCGCTGGAGATCGAAGATGTCGACCTCCACGGCAACTTGGAGCCAGGCGTAGATGTGCGCCTGCCAGCCGCGGCCATCGCCGCCTTTGTGCGAACACACCGACGTGCGCCTCAGATGCTCCTCCACTGCCACGCTGGAGTGAGCCGAAGCAGGTCCGTTGCCGCCGCCATCTGCGAGGCATTCGGCTGGCCCTATCGGTGGACGGTTCTACATCAGCCGCTCTACGACGCCGTACTGGCATGCCTGAGGGAACCGCTCCGTTGAGCGGCACCCTCCGGTCGTGTCGGCGCGGGATGCCGGCGCGCCGCCGCTTCGCCGAAGGAAGTGGCGAAGGAGTGCTGGGTGCTGTACGCCTTGCCCGCTACGGCTCACCGGTGCACGGCGTTCGCCAGTGCTGACGAGGTGACCTTATCCCGCGACGCGTGACGCGACGGGAGCAACAGCGACTCCCAGCGTCAGCACCGCATGCGAGTTGCAGAACGACTCAACGCTGAAGTGCCACCCAACCCCGTTCACGTCACGCAGTCGCGTCTCGATCTCGAGAATCGGGCCGCGGCGCTGATAGGTCGCGTGCGTCGAGAGAATGCGATACGCGTCGTGCGCCGTGACATGAGAGAACTGAGTTTGGAAGGCAGCCGACCGGATGAAATAGCGCCACGGGTCAGGGCCATCGTGCGCGCCGATCGTGGGGACGTTCGGGTGCACACTGATCATGCCGAACGACGCCCCACTGGGATTCCGCTGCTCCACGAAGCGCCACAGGGTGGAGGTGATGGAGTTGGCGTAGCGGCCGGCCAACAGCTGGACGGAGGAGAACGTCGCGGGCAGGTCTCGTGCTTCACGGCCGAAGCGATCATGCAAGAAGAGGAGCTGTCCCGCACCATAGTTCGCTTCTGCTTCGATGGTCGCATGGCACTGCGGATCGAGTGTCGCGGCGATGTCGCCCAATAGGAAATCACGATGCCAGTCCGTCAGGCTGTGCGCGATCTCGTGCCCTTCGATCCATCGATGCTTCGGCTTCGGCGCGCTCTCGTCGATCAAAACGCGCTTACCGTCCGGCACCCAGAACGCTAACAGCTTCGACTGTCGTAGCGTCTGCTGCAGTTTGGCGCCGAGGGCCGGAAGCCGTTTCTTGGCGAACAGCCGGTACTGGTGCGTAAACGCCTTGATGACGCTCCGGTCGGAACCGTCATAGTACTGCAGGTCGAGCGCCAGCAGCTGCCGCACGTCTTCGAGCTTGAGCGGCGGCTCCGGCGTTCCCAGATCCTGAAGGACGCGCGCCACGGCATCTGCAATGGACCGGCGCTCGCGCACACCAACCACGGGCGCGTCGAGGCTCATCGGTGGGTACGTTCGGTGAGAAACCGGACGAAGGCGAAGAGCGCTTCGCGACCCTCGTCGTCGACGTCGCTGAGCGTGGCGGATCGCGCCGCGAACTTTAGCGCATTGTCAGCCAGGGTGCGATCCGTCACCCGCGTCGCACCTGCGAGCATCGCAACCTCGCTCACTGGGAGTTGAAAGTGCTTTGCCACCAACGAGAGCGTGCGGGGCGGAACGATAAACGCCGGGTCCTCCTCGAGTCCCTTCAGGTCCGCAGGTTCCACATCGAGGCGCTCGGCCAGGGCCTGCACGGTTGCGTGAGATTGGACGCGCAGCGCTTTCACCACACGAGCGAGCGCAAGGCGAAGGGCCCGTGGGTCCTCCGTGGACCCGGAGCGTACGCCCGGCACTCCGTGCGGAGCGACGGCATCGGCGATCAGGCCGTCGAGACGGGCCACGGAAAGCCCCGCGTCGGTTTCCATGTCAGGATCCGACGCGATGCGTCGACGCAGCCACTCCTTCGACACAATCAGTCTCATGCGGTGCCTTCCTCGTCCTCGGCCACGAAGGCCGCGGCTTGGGTTTCCGTCATTTCGAAGTAGCAGAGGTTCGCATAGGCGCGATCCGGACCGAGATCTTCCATGCCGCACACCTCTCGGTACCACGACTCCGCCTGCGGCAAGGCGTGCAATCCCAGACGTCGGTGGAATCCCAATTCATCGCTCAAGCTCATGGCGGCGATCAACAAGATGCGACCGACTCCCTTGTACACCGGCGGTCGTGCGCCACCGAGCCGGTTCCACGGCGCCGTCGCGAGGCGATCAACATAGACGATCTCAAGGCCCATGTTCCCGGGGGCGCGACCAAACGCCGCCGTGGCCACCAGGAGCAGCCCTTGGGTGCTTCCTGCGCACTCAAGGGCAAACGACTCGTAATCAAGCCGTCGGGCGTACTTCTCGACCAAGTCGCGCCAGTCCCAGCGACAATCCTGGAGTTGCTCGGGGATGCCGCGGCCGCCGCGGGCCGCGTGAGCTTCGAATCGCCGATCGAACTCTGGCATCCAGCGGGCATCGAAGTCATCGAGATGTGAGCGATCGACCGGCTGGTAGAGTCGAGCTTCCTCAAACGCGCCCGTCAGTCGATTGTAGAGCGGGACGACGCTGATCAACTCCGTCATAGCACGACGAGCTCTGCCTTCTCCTTCGTGTGCGGGTGTTCCATGAAGAGCTTGTCGCCGGAGGCAATGCGCTCAGTGATCGACTGATAGAGCCTCAGCGCCTGACGAACGAGCGCGGTCTTCGACATCCCACGGCGCGCAGAGAGCTCGTCGAGCACCGTCATTTCGCGGTCGCTTAGCATCAGCGTCATCTGTCGGCGATCCATACGTCCCCCCCTGTGAGCGACCTGAAAGGTAACAACAATTGGCCCATAACGCAAGATAAATAGTGTGAAATCTGGCCATTGACATATGTATAAACTGGCCATAAACTACAGTACCATCATTCAGCGTCGGAGGTTCCGTGAGCGATCTTGCGCAGTCCCAACTGAACGCGGCTGTCGAGCGGGCCGAGAAGGTACAGGTCTCGGTTTCCACGACCGCCGGACTCTATCCCGAGGAAGGGTACCAGGAGATTCCGCCGCACCAGAAAGTGTCGGTCGTGCTCAAGGCAGCGGCGCTCGCCCTGCACCTCACGAGCACCGACGGGTGGCTTGTCACGGTCTCCGATGATGGCGGCCTGCGTCAGGTGGATCCCGCGAGGAGTTACCTCGAGAACCACCTCCAGGGACGGGTGGAGCTGGATTGGGGCCCCCCGGAAGGCGGGGGAGGGTAGCCGTGCACCCCGAAGCTGCCAAAGCCCGCTTTCGCGAGGAGGTCGCGCGCATTCCAGCGTCGCTCCTCGCGCAGCGCGGCTGGATCTTGCATACCCAGGAGTTCCCCGATCTTGATTGTTCCTTTGCGGCCGCCGGGCGCACGACGCTCCGCGTGCGATTGACGTGCGACGATTGGAATGACACGCCCGCGTCCATCGCACTCCTCGACGCGACGGGGACGGCGCTATCGCAACTCCTGCCGAACCCCACCGGCGTGTTCAACAACAGTCCACATCCCACGACGGGTCGACCCTTCGTTTGCATGCGCGGGTCGCGCGAGTACCACTGCCATCCGAGCCATTTGAATGATCCGTGGGAACCGTTGAAGACACTGGACGAATACTCGCTTGGCGGATTACTGACACAGCTTTGGCGCGCCTGGCGAAAAGGAGCCGGCTGATGCGAGTCCGGGTGAACGCGTCGCTGCGCGCGATAACGCTCGCAGTACTTCAGGAGACGGGACGCACGCGCGTGGAGTGCGTGGTGCTTTGGCTTGGTCGACGAGCGGGAGACTCCATCGTGGTCACCGAATGCTATCGGCCAATGCAGGAAGCGCGCGCGGATCTCTTCCGGATTCCGCCAGCGAGCATGCGCGAGCTCACGGCGCACCTTCGACGTGAACGATTGATGGTGGCAGCCCAGGTGCACACGCATCCGCGCGACGCGTTCCATTCAGTCGCGGATGATACATGGGCCATCATTCGCCATGAAGGGGCGCTCTCGCTGGTCCTGCCCCAGTTCGCGGTCAACACGGATGACCGGACCTTCGCGGACGACGTGAAGGTCTTCCGCCTGAACGCCCGCAATGTGTGGTGTGCGGTGCCCGCACGGGAGGTGGACACATGCCTGGATCTCTCCTGACGCAGGAGGCCCGATCAGAGAATGCCCGCACGCTCGCCCGCGCTGCCGGACTCAGCGTCGATGAGGCCGAGCGCACGCTGGACCGCAATGTGCTGGTCACCGCTCCCGCGAGCGATGCGACCGCCGTCGCCCTCGCGCAGGACGTGATCGAGTTGTTGGCTCGTTCCGTGACCCAGGTCAGCATGACGTCTGAGGGCTTCGTGCCGGATCTTGAGGTCGTTGTGGGAGCGACCACACCGAGGAGCACGGCACCACGCCGATTCGCGGTCCTCGATCGTGCGGGCCTCACGATCGACGGCGCGAAGCTCCCCGCGGCTCTCGACGTTCCCGTGTCGCGACCCTACGTCGCGCTCGCGGCGTGTTACATCGCGGCGGCCGCCTTCCGCGCGCTTCTGCCCGAAACCGTGCCGCAATCGGGTCCGGTGCCGCTGCGCCTGCCGTTTCGTCTGTCGTTCGCCGTGGTAGGGCTCGACGACGCGCAACTTGCCACCCCGTTTGATGTGGGGACCGCGTATCTGGCAGGCGCGGGCGCCATCGGAAACGGATTTCTCTGGGCGCTTCGGCATCTCCCGGTGTCCGGAGAGTTGGTCATCGCGGACGACGATGTCGTGGCGTCAGGTAATCTGAATCGACAGCTCTACTTCAATCCGCCCGATATCGGCCAAGCGAAGGCTCTGTGTCTCGCCGAGAAGGCGCGCGCGGACTTCGCGCAATTGACGCTTCGGGGCTACAGGGCGCGGCTCCAGAACCTTCCAATGAAGACGCATGGCGCATGGTTACCTCGTCTCATCGTGGCGGTTGATAGTCGTCGCGCGCGACGCGAGCTGCAGAATGAGTGTCCAGGCGAGGTGTTCGATGCCTCGACCACCGGCATTCACGAGGTCGTCATCCACCATCACCGCCAACCGACGACGGCCGCCTGCTTGGCGTGTATCTACCGCGCCGACGAAGCGGAGTATTCGCTTGAACAACATATCGCGGACCATCTCGATGTCACTGTGACGGATGTTCGCGAATCACGAATCAGTCCGCGGGCCGCCGCTCGGATTGCGAAACGTCACCCGCACCTTGTCAGCACCGATATCGAGGGAACGGCCTACGACACGCTGTTCAAGCAGCTGTGCGCATCGGGAGCGCTGGCGGCGACGGCGGACGAACGCGTCTTGGCGCCCTTCGCCTTCATCAGTGCGCTCGCCGGCACATTGCTCGCCCTGGAGTTGGCCCGGCGACTGACGAGTGGTCCTCCATTAAGCGACAACTACTGGAGCGTCAGCGCCTGGCGGCCGCCTCTCGCGTCTCGCCGTCGGCGACGAATGACAGACGCAAATTGCGTATTCTGCAGCAGCGCCAGCATGCAGCAGGTGAATCGGTCACTCTGGGGTTAGCGCTGGCGGTCGCGGTGGTACAGCACACATCCAGAGTCGTGGTGGCTTTGCGAGCGACGGACCGGCATCCCGCAGGGAACCCGCGTTGTCTCGTAGGCCGGGGCATTCGGGACCTGTTCCAGGTCGTCGACGACGTGCGTCTGCGGACGGGCACACGCTGCGAGCGCGTGTCGGTCTCGCGCTGCGCGCTGCAGCCGCTCGTCGGCGCCATCCGTCCCGATGGGTCGCTCGATATGGCCCAGCAGTCGATACACCTGTGTCCTCCCCTCGTCGACCTCCGAACTCTGCTCCGCGTTGCGGTTGCGGCGGTCGAACCGTGCTGCCATTCTTGGCACTATCACCCGGAGCCGGAGCGCTCGATGCCGACC
The DNA here is from genome assembly GCA_964416005.1 of uncultured Gemmatimonas sp. Classification (GTDB taxonomy): domain Bacteria; phylum Gemmatimonadota; class Gemmatimonadetes; order Gemmatimonadales; family Gemmatimonadaceae; genus PNKL01. Next base: position 38,272 of record CAYQCP010000006.1, on the reverse strand, counting down.
AAGATCGAGTGGACCGACGAAACGTGGAACCCGATGACGGGGTGTACGAAGATCTCCGCCGGTTGCGATCACTGTTACGCTCAGGTCGTGGCCTATCGACGCACACGGCAGATCTACCTACAGCAGCCGCCCGTGCGGGAGTCCTCCGCGAATCGCGACGATCCGTTCGCTCCACGCTTCTGGATCGATCGCATCGAATTGCCGCGGAAGTGGAGGGAGCCTCGTCGCGTCTTCGTCAACTCGATGAGCGACGTCTTTCACGCGCACTTCTCCCTGGAGCACATCCAGCGGGTCTTCGCGGTGATGAACGAGTGTGGCCAGCATCAGTTCCAACTCCTGACGAAGCGACCGGAGCGCGCGGTGCGCCTTGCCGACAGGCTGAACTGGAGCCCGAATATCTGGATGGGGACGTCGATTGAGAACATGGACGTGGCGCACCGCGCCAACGCGTTGCGCGCGATCCCTGCCGCGGTGCGGTTCATCTCCGCGGAGCCGCTGCTCGGACCGCTCGATGACCTCGACGTCAGCGGGATCGACTGGATCATCGGCGGCGGGGAGAGCGGACCAGGGTATCGCCCGGTCGACATCCGATGGGCGCGTGGGTTGCGCGCGCTGTGTCGCCGACGGAGGATCCGCTTCTTCTGGAAGCAATGGGGCGGTTTTACCCCGAAGGCCGGTGGCCGTGAACTCGATGGCCGCACGTGGGACGAATACCCGCGTGAACTCGCGGTCATCTAGTACTGCAGTTGCGGGTCATGTCTGTGCGGGCGGAAGTGCGCCCGACGGGCGGCTTCTTGGTGGCGGCGTTGCCAGCGGGAGCACGCGATGACGCGCTGGGAATCCGGCGGGCGTTGCTGGAAGACGAGGCGGGCCAAGAGGTGCTGAATCGCTGGCACGCTCAGGTCGACGTGCGTAGTGCCGGGCGGAGCCCCCTTTGTCGCGGCGTCTGCCGCGCGCGCCCGCTTGTCAGACCTGAAACTGTAGTACGAAGCGCCGTCCGTTCGGCGCGCTGCACGGCGAGGTCGGTGCTGGGCAGGAGGACTTTGAATCGCTACCGAACGACGAGCTCGCCGTTGATACCTGACGGAGACGCCTGTTGGACGACGTGCGCCGGGGCACACGAAGCCGGCTGCGTCATCGTGGCTGCTGCCGTCGCGCACAGCCGCCCAGGTATCGAACGAGTGGCCTTCCTGTCGCCATCGCCTCTCGAGCACTACGCTACGGCGACAGCTGGTCGCGCAGATGCGTGGTCAGCACCGACAGCACGGCGTACGCCGACGCCGTGATATGCTCTCCTCGAAGCGCGTCGAGTTCGGCCGCGAATGCGTCCAACGCACCGGCCGTCGCCGATTTCTGTCCGCGTGTGAGGGAGGCGTCTATCGCGTTGAGTTTAGCCTGGAGACTCTGACAGATGCCGGACGGTCCGATGGCAGCGAGCGGCCCACAGGCGGAGGCGAGATCTCCGTTCAGGAGATGCAGGGTCTCGATCGGCGTCGACGCTGCACTGGGCGGCCGCCGCGGGCTCAGACTCTGGACCACGGCCCAGCCGCCACGGGTACCGTCGAGTGAATCGATGACCGCGCGCGCCGGCCTGTTCCTGGGGTCACTCGCACATTCGCCGCAAGGCCACACCGCATCGGGGGCATCGCCGATGGCGTGTAGCTCATCAAAGCCCGGCAGGTTCGCACTCTCAAACGTCACCACGAGCGAATCCCCGGGCGATAGTTCCGGTCCGGTGGCCTCGCAGATCGATCGGTCACCCGTGAGCTGCTGCCGCGCCACCGCGTTCCAGGTGCCTTCGCGCGCGCTGAACCCAAGACCCTGGATGTTGTGGATGACAGCGTTTTCCGGACACGGCACCTCGAAGAACATCAGACGCTGCGTGCTGCCGGCGCGTACCCGCACCAGAAACCGGTACCTCCACGTACCTCCGCCAAGCTTCGTCACCTCAGGGATGACGTCTGCATCGACGCGATCCGCGGGCGTGACCCGCACTTCGCCAAACGAGCCATCGTCGAGCAGCACGCGCACGTAGACGATGCCGTCGACAGGGTCCCGACGCTGAGATCCGACCTGGGCAGCCAGTAGCGCAGGCATCAAGAGCCCGACAAGGACCGTCCCCGTCGCACCTCCGATGAGCTTGGCGAGCGTCATTGAAAACTCCGTTCGAAGTCGATATGAAAATGCTGCCCCTGTTGCCTTGGAAGTTCGAGCACGCAACTCAGGGCGCGGCCGTTGTATCGGACCTGCTCGCACAGACGCTTCATGCGCCGCTCCGCAGTGGGCCCTGATTCCGCGCCGCCATCGGCGACGTCATTGAAGTCTACATCGAGACCCTCGCGATGACTCACATGCGGCGGCGCCCAGGTCGCCTTGTAGTCGTACAGACCGCCTCGCGGCAATCCGAGCGCAGTCAAGAGGAACCTTCCCCGGTCGCCGATGAAGGGATACTGAGTGGCGAACTGCCGGTTGAGATCCATGTACCGCGTGAATAGATCCACCGTTGCCTCGATCACGCCAGCTTGAGCGAAACTGTCCGCGGGGAAATGGTTGCTAGTCGGAACGATCAGGTAGTTGCTCCCGCTGCGTCGGACGGGCACGATTCCTGGCACGGCGAGAACCAAGCGAAGGTCGGTTGAATCAGCGCCCTGGGCATTGGCGCGGATGCGTTCCGTCCCACCGACGATGGAGGCGACGTACGTCGCCCGCGCATTCCCATCCGCGCCGGTCACGAGGGAGACGACCGGACCGGCTCCGGCAAAATGGCCTTTCGGTCGCGCGCCGCGCGCCGTTGGCGGGTTAGGATGGTCGTGGGTATGTCCGCCGGATATGGAATCAATTACGACGGCGATGTTGACGGTGCGCCCCCCAACCGGCGCCCCCGCTGTCGTCCGCACCTGAACCTCGATCTGGCGACGTGATTCCCCAAATGCCGTGACCCGTGTTCCCGACGGTGGCAGGGAATCTCCTCCGATCGGCACCAGCGAGATCACGTCGGCCGAGGGCGCCGCGTCCGGCGTCACGAGCAGTCGATACGCGACGTATTCCAATGGAGCAGGTACGAGAAGGAGTCGTTTGATGCGACCAGTGAACTCGACGGCTCGAATTGTGAACACGCCCGGCACGCCGCTAAATGGCACAGTCTGCGTGCTGATCACGCCACCGGCAGAGTCGAAGGCCGTTACCGTATTCCCGCTGTACGTCGGATCAAGAACCACCACCAGCACGCTGCCCACCGGGCGGCTGAACGTCACGCTGACCGGCTGCATGATGCCCGTCCCCGGCGCCCACTGAAAGCCGCCAAAAGGGCCATCGTCTTCGTTCGGATCGAGCGTGATTCCGACGCCAAGGCACGGTGGCGGACTCGGATGCAAAACGAGACACGAGGGGCTTACCGCTGCCACGAGACCCGCTCTGATCGCGGTCGAGGCGTCAACGGCGTCCAAGAAGGGCGCGAACGAACGGCGTACCGGTCGAGCCAGGGAGGCTTCGAGGGCTAATCGCGTCACGTCGGGCCGCGGTGCCGGAAGCCTTCGCGCCAGACTGACGACGAGAGGCATCTCCGTTGAATCGGCCGGAAGGGGGACCGTCATGACCTCGGGCGCGCGCCGGAGCGCGACCCGACGGTTCCACGTCGACCCCGCAACGATCAGACTCTCAGGCTCCAGGCCCGCGTCAACGCCATCCGCCAAGGTCAGATGCAAGGTCAGCGTACTTGCTTCGCCGGGAGCGACTGTCACCCACGCAACGGGGATGGGCAGACCCGCGCTGTCAGCCGGCGCGGCCGCCAGCCTTAGGGGTATGGCCGAGTTCCAGAGTTCGCAGACGGGCGAGCAGGACGCGAGCGCAACATCCGCTCCGCTGCCTGTGCGCGCAACGGCTACCCCTCGCTCAAAGGAATCCGACGGCTGAGTGAAGGTGCGCTCCTTACAACTGACCACGGCGACAAGAACCGCCGCGACCCCGGCTATGCCGGCGACACCCGCACCCCGCGCTCTGAACTCTCCCAGTCGCATTCTCAATACCTCTGGAGCCCTTGTAAGTCCAAACCGCTTGGTACTCGGTCGCGTCGCACCTGAAGTCTCCTGGATCTGCTCGACTCCGATTGGCGTGCGCTGTACCTGCCCACCTTGCGGCAGCTGCTAAGGCCTGCAACGGCACTCTTGCGGGGCGTTTTCTATCAAGTTCCCGAAACCAAGATTGTCTCCTTCTGATGGGTGGCGCTATCACGCTATGTAACAATGATATTAGGTGTTCATTAAGGTGCTACAGGATTGGGTCGTACATCGCGGCCGCTATCTGATCGAAGATCGGTTGCACGGTCATCCTGACTGGGGCTAACGGATATCGGTCTGTTCCTGGGCGAAGAGTGAGCGCACGGAAGGATGCGCGCCAGCGGTCCTTCGTATCGTGAGCCCGTCTGCTGCCGCGCGCCAGAGCAAGAAACGCACGCTCGTCCGCCTCGATACGACGAGAGAATGTTCGCGCACCCATGCACACAACTCGGTGACTCCAGCCCGCCGCTGAGTCGCGACCACAATCCGCCGAGGCATCGCAGGCTGCTGCGATGCTTCGGCGGATCGTCGCGTCGGGGCCGTCCCGCAACGACAACCGAGCCTCGACGGCCGCCGGCAATCGTATCGACGCGCACCGCGTCGCTTCATGCCCGCTCTGCGCGCGGAGGCAAGTCTCGGAGCAGCGTCTCAACGCGTAAGTGATGAGGGCACAGGAGGTTAACCAAACGCAACTCCGGCACGCTACTCTATCAACAGGAACGGCGATCTCGACGAACTCCGCATCACGTCGACCGGAGTCACGTCGACGACTCACCAAGAAACACGCGTTTGAAGAAGCATGTCTCTAGGTGCACCAACTATTTCGGAGATTCCGAATGCCTGAAGAGGGCTCATCCCAACCTTCGAAGGGTCAGCGGCGCCGGAGTCGCCGCGTGACGCTCTTTCCGAAGGACCACAGCGCATTCGGCGCCGAGTTCAAGGCCGGGACGTACCGGGTATGTGGTTCAATCAAACCCGAGGAGGTGATGATCACGCCGCCCTGGAACCTCAGTGCGTTTCGGGATCTCAGCAGATCGCTCAAGAGCTGGGAGGACGAACTCGAAGCAAAGGCCAAGGGTGTCAAGCAGACGACTGGAGAAACGACTCCACCGGCTCTTGAGACTGAGTCCGATGCATCTGTGTCTGCGACACCCACCGCTCAATCCCCATCGTCCGGGGTCATTTCGGTACCTAGGCGGTCCCCGTGACACGCTCCCGGTCCCGCACGGCGTAGCGGCTCCGATGATTGCGATTCTCGCAGACTGTCTTCTCGTCCGCACGCAGTCCGCCGCGCTCCGGGGTGCGTTGTCCCTGTTCGCAAGCAGAGACGAGTCAAGTTCACTTGAGCCGGAGGAGAGCACCGGTCAATGACGTTCGATCCCTACCTGTCGCAGTCTGTCAATCCGTTCCAGGCCGCTCGTGCATCGATGAACTGGGCGCAGCCCACGGTCGTGGATGATCGCGTGCGCTTGAGGGCGGCGGCAGAGCGCGGCGCGTTCGTGGTCATCCGCCAGAGCAGCCTGACGCAAGCTCGCGAGTCGAAGGGTAGTCCGGAGATGCAACGATCGCAGTGCGTCGGCCAAGTGTTGGAGCTCGGTGTCTCTCACGAAGTGGTGACGCTGCTCGAAGCGTTGGGCGAGCAAGCCTCCGCCAGCGCCGGACGTCGACTCTTCACCTATCTGCTACAGCAGATCCAGGCCAACAAGGTCGGACTGATCGTGACGTCGGCCACGCATCGCCTCTCTCGGCACGTTGGCGACATGGAAGAGCTCCTTCGCCTGGCCAAGCGTCACGGCGTCATCTTCATGATGGGCACTCGGCTGTTGGATCCGGCCAATCCCGATCATGAGTACGAACTGACGACTGGTAGTGCGGAGGCCCGGCGGGAACTGCGGGTGGCCGTGTCGTGGCGCATGAAGTCCCGGCGCAGCCTCGCCCGGAATTTGGCTGCCCGCATTCCGCTTCCGTCGGGACTGGTCTGGGCCGATCCTCATAATCGCGAGTATCTCCATGCATTGGAGAAGCACGGACTCCGCGACTGGGTACGGGACTTGTCCCGGCATCGCGAAGGCAGCGTGCTCGACGCGCGAACCCTGCGGATCTTGCCGTTTCCGGACGCTGAGGTGAGTGCGACCGTTGAGTTGCGGATGAAGTGGCTCCTGGAGCTTCAGGATGTCCAAGCGGTCGTCGCGCGCATTCGAGCGGGCGAGCTGGGGTGGCCGAAGGCACGGAGAGGACTTGTGCCATGCACAACGGGAGCGCGCTGGCGTCCAGGTCAGCGGATGCAGTGGCGGAAGGTCAACCGGCAGGCCCTTCGTCGCTGGTTCATGCTGCCCGCCCTGTACGGCATCTACGCCTTCTATGCGGAAGGCCTGGTGCACGAGACTCTACGCGCCGATCGCGCCGAGCAGCACAAGGGCGCGCACCTCAACCGCGCGCTGGAGCAGGGAAGGCCCGCTCTGCCGGGAGTCGATGATCTGCTTGCTGGGGAGATGATGTAATGCGCATCGTGCGAGTTGACGGGCGCGAGGAGGATCTCGGCGATCCGAAGATGGACGAGGAACCTGAGACGGGCGCTGGGGACGGCGGCGTCGTGGGCACGTCCGTTGACGTTCTGACACCATTGGGTCGTCGCGATCGCGATCCGCACCGGCACGGCGTGGCGGATCCGCGCGCGCTCGTGTGGAAGATGGACGCCTTTCCGTCATTTGCGCCTTCCTCGTCATACGAACTCATGCGGCGTCTGCTGAGCCAGGGGACGCGCCGCGGCGCGCGTCGCGCGAGAGCGCCATTGGATCCGAAACTGCCGGCCATGCGGTGTGGCTGGCTGGACGCGTCGCACCATCGTTGCGGGATCACGGTGCGCGCGCGACGCCGTGCCGGAACGACGTATGAGTATCGGTCCACACATTGCATTGAGAGTCTGGAGCCGCATGCGGCGCGGTTCGCTCCCGTTGTCGAAGGACCGATCCTGTCGGCCATCGCCACGGCCTATCGCGCGGTGCCCCTCGAAGAACTCGGACACCTGGTCGAGGGTCTCGAACGTGAGAAGATCCGCCAGCTGGCGGGACTGCAGGACAAACTCGCCGACGTGGAGCAACGTATTCGACTGATGGTGCACGCGAATCTCGAAACGCGCGACAGGCTGCGGGAGGCGCTTCTCCTGACGATGGAACATGATCTCAGCGAACGCGAAGCCCTTCGTGCGGCACTCGTGGAGGCGCGTGAGGCGCAGCTGTCGACAGGCGATCCCGTGTTGCGGCGACGCGTGCTCAACGCTCTACGTTCCTTGGCCGGTCGTGTGGAGCAGCTCTTCGTCCTCGCCGCCCCGGTGCCTGGTGCCACGCGCCGACTCGTCCGCTTGTTGACGACCACGATCGCGCTCCGGCGCATCGCGCCGAAATTGGCCTTGGCGGAGATCACGTTCCCGCACGGCGTTACGACGGAACTGCTGATCCTCACGGGACCCGTCTGGACCACGCAGCCGCAACGCTTGTGGGCGTACACGCAGCGGCAACGTGGTCGCGAACGGAAGGCAATCGCCCGAGAGTTGGCGGCGGGCCGACTCAAGATCATCGGTTCCCGCGAGTTCACGCCGGATGAGGTCGACTCGGTGGCCCTCTTGCACAGGTACTTCGAAGAGGTGCCAGCGATCGTCAGCGGTCAAGGCGAAACGATCAGTGTGTTGGCTCATCGCACGGGCGCTGACGAGCGGGACCTGTGGCACCGGGTGATGCAGGGTGTCCTCGGACCGGCCCGAGTCGACGCGGACGGTGCGCTGGTCGTGGCGCCGGACGAGGCGTGTCTCGAGAAGGCGTTCCCGGACTATGCGCGACAGCAGACGGCGCGACGTGCGGGATGGGCGTATGAGGATACCCGGGCGGCCGAGCAGCAGCCGGTACTCAGCACGTCGCAAACGCGCGTGATTGAACGGTTGATTCGACAGCGGACACCCATCGTAGCTTACGATCTTGTCGGGCGCCGCTATCTCAACTGGCCCACGGTCGCGCAGGAGATGGAACGGGCGGGTGTGCCCGTTACACAGTCGTCACGGCAGGAGGCACAGGATCGCGCGTTCGCCAATGCCGTGCTTGCCGCGGGATTCCCCGCAACGTGGATTCCTCACTTCCACTCGGCGCGAGACTTGGTGGAGCACTTCCGGAAGCAGACCCCAACGTTGCGGGGTCCACTGATGCAGCGATCCGCCACCGATCGCCGGCTGCTGATCATCCCGTGCCGAGCGCCTCGACTTTCGCGGCACGGTCGCGCCACACACCAGCTGATCTACTGTCCGCCGGAGGTCTTCTCCTCGGTCGATGTGTCGGTGGTGAGATCGTGGATGCGGGGGGAGTATCCGATTCCGGAGCCACCAGGGACGCGCAGCTCGGAGGGGGGCCCGGCTCCAGCGACCAGGCGCGCGCGCGTGTGAGCCCTGCGCCTCAAGAAGCCGGGGCCACGCGACGGCGAGGACCCCGTAGCCGGAGGTGGGAGCTGTGCGCCAGCTGGGCTCGTCAGCGAATGAGGACGGCGCGGGCTTCACTGGGCACGCGATTCGAGGCGAGAATCGAAAGTATTGGCTCTGCGGAAAGGAAACGGTGCTGGGTGAACTTCGTTGCCTGAGACAGAACGACGACACGTCGCGCCATCCCACCCACGGTGTAGCCCACCCGAACGCTCCTACAGCGCGCGTAGCCGTGCGCAACGCGCATGCACCAAGGCGCGGAGTCGCGTGAGCGCGGGCGTCGGCACGCCGACCTCCACCTCCACCGCCGCACAGATCTCATCCACCCGCGTATCCAGGGTATCGGTCACCGTCGCCACCGTCTCACGCACCAGCGCGCCGCTCACCGAGAAGTCGGCCGCAAGGCGTTTGAGGTCGGTCGGCTGCAACGCCGTCGCCCGATCCGCGTGACCGAACTTCATCGCAAACGGCCACGGGGCAAACGCCTCGTAGATGTCTGTAGACACCACGTCATAGCACGGCGCGAGCCGCCGCTGGCCGGTCGCCTCCACGAGCATGGCCACGTTCTTCCCGTGCGCATCGCCGTTCCCAAGGGCGACGTTCGCCACCGCCAGGGTGAGCGCACGCGCCAAGTCCTCCACGGCATCGGCACTGTCGCGGCGGATGACGGCGGCGAGTTCCCGGAGCGTTGGCCCCTGCGTCACCTGGTACTTGTTGACCGGGCGGCGACCGGTGATCTGGCAGAGATCTTCCTGATGGACGCGCGTCACCGGTGCGGTGAGGATCGCCGGATCGCCGGTCACGACGCGATCATAGCGGGCGATGGCGAGAAGTCGCGGCTCCTGCGTGCCGTCCGGCCACGGACCCAGGGATCCCACGGCCCACACCTCCGGCACGGGCAGGTCCAGTGCCGCCAGCAGGCGGAGGCACGCCAGCTCGTTGGCCACCAGCCCATCGTAACGACCGCTGGATCGCTTGATGAGGTGGGTGCTCGGGGCGCCGTGCCGTGGCAACGCCCACCCATCCGGGGTCCGGCGCAGCACGAGCTTGCGTTGGGCACCGCTCAGGACCTGTTGGCCCTCGATCATCGCGTCGGTCAGCCGGTGCGCGAATCGCTCGTCGAACAGCGCGTCCACCTCATCGATCGTCAGTAGCCGGTACGATGGAGTCTGGCGCGGCTCGCCAACCGGGAAGAGCGACACCGCGCCGGCGCACTCGGCCCCCACGCGTCCGAGCAGGCCCGCCACATCGCTCGTGTCCCGGCGCTCGAGCCTCGCCAGTTCGGCGCGGGTGTCCGACTCCAGGAGCAGGTTGTCGAAGAACGCCAGCGTCGCCCCGTGTCCGTAGGGCTCGTCGGACACCGGGAGCTGCACCGAGATCGCCAGCGGGTCGAACTTCTTGCCGGTGGAGGCCTGGACGATCTCAGGGCGGTACTTGAACCAGACGTCGGTCTCCCCCGACTCGCCGATCGCTCCCACGAGCCGATCGCGCAGCTCCACGTCGAGCTTCGGCACGCTCGTATCGTACCGCGCCGCCCGCTTTGGGTTCATCATCACGTGTTGGGCCCCCGTCCGGTCGGGTCGCTCCGCGGCATCAACTGCAGGTCGAGGCCGAGCACCTGGCACATGCGCAGCGCCGTGGCGAAGCCAAGCTGCGGCCGCTTCCCGGTCTCGGTCTGGTTCCAGAGTCGGGGTGAGACGCCGCATAGCGCGGCCGCGCGCGTCTGCGTCAGGTGCCGCGCCTTCCGCCGCTGGCGCAACGCCTCCCCAAAGGCCTCCGGGCTATCGATGGTTTCAAGTCGGCGCATTGGCTTTCCTATGTCCCTTTACGTCAGTTCTGGCCTTGTTTGCTGTTTCATTCCCTTTAGGTAACATACAAGACAAACCGCCACAAAGCAACATAAAGGGAAGTCGTAGACACATGAGCGACCGCCCTACTCTGTAACGGATATGGGGTGATTCCGCACTCTTGCAGAGAGCCAGATACTATACCTTCAACGCGTATACTATATAATCTAAGTTAATAAACAAGATACTTGTGAAGACTGATCTATGGGTATATGTTTCACCCATGCCCAAAGCATGGCTCGAGGGTTTGCGGTGCGAGCGGTGTAGCCACGAATGGCGACCACGAGAGAAGAACGCGGCCCCGCTCGTCTGCCCGAAATGCAAGTCCCCCTACTGGGACAGACCGCGGAGGGTGCCCCAAACGGAATCCGAAGCGAGACTTGCAAAGGGTCCTCCAGTTTTATAGATTTGGAGGACCCGATGTTGTCTCGAACGCTCATTCTGCAGGGGTAGACATGCATTTTCCAGCTGGCTACGAGTCCGACGACGGCACGACGGACGTGCCGACCGAGGATCAGGTCCTTTCCACCTGGCTGCCGCACCTCGGCGTGCCCCTCGAAGTGCTCCAGGACTCCGCGCGAGCCGGAGCCGCCGCGCGTGATTTCTGCACGGCTGCGCATCCGGTGTGGTATCCCGCGTTGCGTGCAACGGCCGAAGTCGCGGGCGAACTTCGAGGTCGTCTCATCGCCCTGCGCTGGACCGCGAACGACTCGAAGAACATCGCCCACATCGTCCGTGAGGATGGCGAGGTGGTCATCGTCGCCGCATCGGGGGACCTGAACACCGGCGTGCGAAACTCACCCGTCCATGCCCAGACGAAGCGCCGTCGAGGCCGTGCCGGCGTCGCGGAGATTCGGCGCAACCAACTCGTGCTCAGTCCCGAGTTCGCGGTGTTGCGCGGCGACCATGAGGAAGCAGCCGTTGCCGGACCGCTCTGGTACTTCCTCTTTCATCGTGACCGAGACCTCGTGCGCACTGAACTGTCGTTGGCAGACAGCGTGTCTGAGGATGGAGCCTTGATCGGCTGGCGCGTTCGCCTCGTGCTTCCAGAGATCAACCTTCTGGACCCGCCAACGCCGGACGGGCGTCGCGACGATGGCGGAGCCCCAGACGTTGACGTTCCGGTGCACCCCAGGGCCCATGGCTGACCGTGGCCTGTTCTCGGGCGAACGTTTGGTGCTCGCGCGTCAGCGGCGTGGCCTCTTTGCCCAGGAGCTCGCCGCGCGCGTCGGTGTGAGCGTCAAGACGGTCGGTCGCTGGGAGCGGAGCGAGAAGGCGCCGGAGGAGAAGAACGTGCTTGCGCTCTCGGCACTGCTCGACTTTCCGCCGAACTACTTCTTCGGCGACGCCCCCGAACGCCTTGCGGCAGAGAAGTTCCGGGCGCTCGCACGCCTCACCCGGCGGGACCAGAACTTGGCGCGGGCCGCCGGGGCGCAAGCGGTCGCGCTCGATCGGTGGATTAGCCAGCGGTTTACGCGGCCCGAGCCCAACGTCCCCGACCTTCGAGACTGCACGCCGGAGGAAGCAGCGGAGAAACTGCGGGCAGTCTGGGCACTGGGCAACAAGCCGCTTCCCAATATCGTGCACCTTCTCGAACGAAACGGCGTGCGGGTCTACTCCTTGGTTCACCTGGGAGACGAGATCGACGCGTTCTCGGTCTGGCAAGGGGCCGTGCCCTTCGTATTCCTCAACACGGTGAAGTCGACGGAGCGCGGGCGGATGGACGCCTGTCACGAGCTCTGCCATCTCACGATGCACGCGCACACCAATGGCTCAGCAGAAGAACGCGAAGCACAGACCTTTGCGGGCAGTCTCCTGATGCCAGCCGTTCCATTCCTCGCATCGCGGCCGGCGCGTATCTCGCTCGGTGCGATTATTGAGGCCAAACAAGAGTGGGGCGTCTCCGCGCTCGCCTACGCGCACCGACTGTACACTCTGCGTCACATGACTGACTGGCAGTACCGGAATCTGTGCATTGAGATCAAGTCGAAGTTTCCGCGGGCTGAACCGGGCCCTGAACGGCCGCGCGAGCATTCTCAGGTATTGGCAAAGGTGCTGGCCAATGGCGCCTCGCGGAAGGAAATGGCGCGTGATCTAGGGATCAGGATGCAGGACTTCGATGAGATGACATTCGGCCTGGCCCTGACACCGATCCATGGAGGCGCGACTTCCTCCGTTCGCCCTCCGACGCCACCGCCGAACCTCCAGCTAGTCCCCTGATGACCAAACCGCGCCCGCCTCTTCACATCGCCGGGGTCGCCGTCGGCTTCGACGGACGGCGAGGGACGATCAGTGAGGCGCTGCGCGATGTCGAACGCCACCACGTGTCGGTCGCGTGGCGGCGTTTCGCTAGTCTCGGTGCGCTTCTTCTTTGCCGTCTCCGCTACAGCGAACTCCGAGCGCTTCATCGTCCGCGCCTGCTCGAACCGGGCGGCTGCAAACGTGCCGTTCTGTCTCTAGTCATGTCCTGTCGCACCGTTAGACTGCGGAACGAGAATCGGCTATCTTTCCCCTGCCTAGCGAAACGCGCGAACGAACTCGCCTCCATTCCTCCGGTATCGTATCATGACGAAGAAGTCGCAGCACGTGGTTCCGGCGCCTGATGGCGGATGGAACGTCAAGAAGGCTGGCGCTGAACGGGCCTCGAAGCACTTCTCGACGCAGGGAAAGGCCGTCGACTGGGCTCGCTCAGTCAGCAGGAACGAGAAGAGCGAACTCGTGATCCATCGCCGCGACGGAACGATTCGCGACAAGGACTCGCATGGACATGATCCCTTGCCGCCTCGCGACAAGAGGTGAAGCACGTTTCGACGAGGATGCAAGACTTCGAAAGGAACGTTTTCATCAACTGTCCTTTCGATCACGAGTACGTTCCGCTGCTTCGGCCCCTCCTGTTCACGATCCTAGACCTCGGATTCACTCCCCGCATTGCCACGGAGCGCTCCGATAGTAGTGAGAATCGCCTCGATAAGATAGCTGCGCTCATCCGGGCGTCACGTAACAGCATTCATGACATCTCGCGACCGACCGCAACGGCGGCTGGGGAGTTTGCGCGATTCAATCTTCCATTTGAACTTGGCGTCGATCATGGCGCCCAGCTGTTCGGCGGCACACGATTCCGGACGAAGCGGGTACTCATTCTCGATACGGAACCGTATGACTATCGGCGCGCACTCTCGGACATCTCGGGCGTGGACATCAAGCATCACCGGTCCTCTCCCACACTGCTCGTTCGTGTGGTGCGAGATTGGTTTCTAGAGACCGCAGGGGTGAAAGACGCCCCAAGCCCTACGGTCCTCTGGTATCGGTTCACGGACTTTGCGTCTGCCTTCTACGATGAACGGAAGGACGCCGGTTTTAGTGATGAGGAGTTGAATTTTATGCCGGTGATCGAGTACATCGAGGCGATCAGACGATGGCGCGCGCGACCCGGGTAAGAAGCGGTGCCGCCCACGGCAACTCGGGCGTCGCGCCGGCTATGGCAGAAGTCGTGGCCGCGGACCTCCGTCGATCAGCTTCAGCTGGGTGTTCTATCACAACTGACTCGCTCTCTCGGACTGAGAATGCCAAGCTTCGGTGAAGCAGAGGTAGTGGTCAACTCGACAATTGTCGGACGGATCAGAGTCAACGCGCTCCACGCGGACCCGGCACTGTACCCTCGGCTTGTTCTGAAGGTCAGCGTCGGACTTCGCGACGTCGCACCGAGCGCTATGCAGGGTGTCCAGCAGCTTCAGAATTACGCGATGACTGATCTTTATGGGGAATTGCGTCTCGGTCCAGAACAGGATGCGGTTGGGCCCCTTTCATGGTGCGGTGATCGACGTGCCGTCCAATCGTCGAGTACCGGCGCTGAAACTGTCGTGGCGTGCTGCTGCGATCTCGATGCCGGGAGACTGGAACAGATTGAACGCCGCAGAAACGGAGCTGCCCCTCGGTTCCTTGTGACGCTGTGGCCAGTGCTCGTGGCCGCCGAGGGGCGGCTGCACTGCCAGGTCCCGAACATTGAGTTGCTGGTTCCGCGAGAAACGTGGCTTGATTTTCTCCGAGCGGCCGGCAGCAGTGAGTTCGAGGTCCTGGAGATTCAGTACGGACCGGGCGAGCGCGAATACTTCAAACGTGGGCTCGCGTTCGTCCGCGAGGCCAGAGAGAAGGTACGGGCCGGAGAGTACGATGATGCGGTCGGACAGTGCCGCAAGGTTCTGGAGGCCGCGGGTCATGAGCATGAAGCCGGAAAGGGCATTGATGCCCTCAAAGCGTTGTTCGAACGGTCGGCGAGCGGAAGGCGCGGCGGAGAGTACGCCGGTATTGTCACCAAACTGAAACAGCTTGCAGTTGATGCTCATCACGACTTCGGTGCGCCGATGACGTACTCTCGAGCGGAAGCGCAGTTCATCATCCGAGTGACTGAGTCCTTGCTCTCTCTCGCCGCGCATTTTGCCGCAACGGCACCACGCTCGACGACGTAGCGTGTGTGGCGAAGAGCGCCTGGGGCAGACGGGGAGGCGGAGATTGACTGACCACGGCTGAGCACGCGAGTAGCTGCGCGTACGCGTGCGGGCGTGCCCATCTACCGAATAAAGGCGAGCGAGGCGAGCACAGACGATCGGCCCCACCGGGGTGCGCGCGACGCGCCTCGTCCTCGGTGAAGGCCCGAGGCGGTCCGGTTGCCACGACGAGTCGACGGCGATCAAGTCGCAAATCGCGATCTCTCCTAGGCTTGTCGCCGCACTCCTCTCTGCCTTTCCTTACCCGGTACGACTGGACAAACGGTCGTCAACCGTTCAGGTTTTATCCTACATAAAATCAAGGGAACGCGGACTTGGTGGGTGATGTCGTCGCAACGACCTTCCGAAAACACCGACGGTCACCTCCAGGCGGTGACCCGATCATCACTCGAACGAAGGGACGGATCCCGATGAAAAGACTCCTGTTGGCACGGTGCACGACAGTCGGCGTCCTCGCGCTCGCGTTGACCGCTGGACGCGCTGCGGCCCAGGGCCAGATGGGCGGCATGGCCGGGCACCAGGGCATGTCGCATCAGGGCATGGCGCAGCAGGGCATGTCGGCCGCCATGATGGCCCAGATGCAGTCGATGATGCAGCGGACGGACGTGATGGTCCAGCGCACGCAGCAGTTGACGCAGGTCGCGCAGGGCATGCCGATGGGCGCCCCCGGCGCGCACACGATGCATCTGATGACCGAGAATCTCTCGGCCATGTCGGTGCAGATGAAGGGACTCACCACGCAAATGCACGATCTGATGGGCGATAAGACCGCGATGGCCGGCGGAACGATGCACACCGAGCTGGGTACGATGCAGAAGTCAATGCACGAGATGCTTGGTACCATGGACCGCATGCTGAAATCGATGGAGAAGATGCAGCAGAGCGTTCCGGCCGCGGGCAAGCCGTAACCGCCGCCGCCCATGCAACGCGTCCCGCTCCTCCTGCTGTTCGCTGGTGGTCTTGCGACCACGGGCTCGGCGCAGGATGCCGTGTCCGTGTTCGGCGGGGCGCAGGTGACCGCGGGACGCTACGGCGGCGATCGTGCCGTCAGCACGGTGGGCCTCTCGTTGGGCACGATGGCCACGCGCGGCCGGTGGCGACTCTGGGCGGCGCTGCCGTATCTGTTTCAGGATGCGGCAACGGTTCGCACGGTGGGGGCCGGCATGCTACCGGTCGGCGGCGCGACGCACTCCGGGATGAACGGCACGTTGAGCGGCACATCCGGCGGGATGATGGGGAGCGGCGGCATGGGCGGTCTGGACGCCGGCGGATCGGGCATGACCGGTCACTCGGGTCCCGGTGATCCGTTGCTGCGAGCGGACGCCACCATCTGGGAGTCAACCGGCTCGTCCTATCGCGTTGGGATGTACTCGGCGGTGAAGGTGCCGCTCGCCCGGGCTTCCAGTGGGTTCGGCACGGGCCGCTGGGACGAGGCGATCGGCGGCACGTTTGCGCGGCTTGAGAGGTCATTCTCCTTGCTGGCTGATTTGTCGTACTGGCATTTGGGGCGGGTGACGGGCGATCCCATTCGCGATGTTTCGACGGGCACGTTGACCGTGGCACGAGCCCTCGGGACCACGGGGCAGCATCTCTACGGCTCGTTGATCGCGACGACCCCCTTCGCGAGCGGCGCGGCCGCGCCGATGCAACTGGTTGCCGGATGGAGTCATCGCGGAGCGGATCGGCGCACCTTCGCGGTAACGGCAGGCGCGGGTCTTACGCCAACGGCCCCTGCGGTGTCGCTCTCCGCCACGTGGCAGTGGGGGCTGCGTTGACCCCGCGCTGGCTGGTCTCGGGTTGGCGCTCCGTCGCCGCTGCCGTCCTGGCCATCACGGCGTCGGCGCTGTCGCTCGACGCCCAGTCATGCGAGCACGCTGCCGCCTCGGCCCAGCGCGCGTCCACGGCTCCCCGCGCGTTGGTGGGCACGGCGGTCCGTACCGCGACCTCCGACGCGGCGTCCATGCGTCATCACGCGATGGCCGGCGGTCACCACGCCGCCGCACCCGCGCCGATGCAGGCGCGGACAATTGCGGCACGATCGACGACGATCAGTGGCGTCGATTGCTGCACGGCCCCCGATGGCACGCTACCCTCCTGCCCGTCCTGTCCGACGGGTATGGGTTGCACGACGTCGGCTCCTCCGGCTGTCGTCGCGCCTCCCGTAAGCGCCCTAGCGCCGGACGCGTTCGCGTCATTGACCCCGCGCGGGAGCGTTGCGCCGCCTGCCGAGTGGTCGCGTCCGCTTGACACACCCCCTCCGAGAGCCTGAGTCTCGTAGATCGACGCTCGACGTCGATCCCTGACCGTGCGGTCTGCCCGTCGGCGAGTCGTTCGCCGCGTGGCTCCCTCTCCGTCTCTCGAGGTTGCTCGTGTTCCCACAGACTTTGCCCATGCCGGGCGCCGGCATGGCGCGTTCCTCCGCATCTTCGTCCGCCGCGCCGTCTCGTCGTGCGCGATTCCGTTGGCTCCGACCGTGGCTCTTCGCGTGCGCCGGCGTCAGTACGCTCGGCGTTCCCTCGGGAGCGCAGAAGACTTCGTCGCCGGCGCGCGAGCTCACGCTCGGCACCCTGTATGCGGCGGCGAATCGCCTGAATCCGCGGCTCACGGCGGCGACAGCTCTGGTCACTGCCGCCGAGGCGCGGGTGCCCGGCACCCGACGGCCCCCCGATCCGCAGGTGCAGCTAGGCTTCATGAACCGCGCGCTGCCAGGCCTCGGACCCATGGATCCGCTCGGCATGACACAACTGCAGGTCATGCAAATGGTGCCGACGGCGGGAAAGCTCGGATTGGCGGGTGCGGCGGCCGAGGCGCGAGTCGGCGGAACGCGCGCGCGCGCGCTGGATCTCCGGTGGGAGGTGCGCAGCCAGGTCGCAGCCGCCTTCTATGAGGTGTATCGCACCGAACGGAGCATCGAGATCGCGCTCGGCACGCGCCGCCTCATGGAAGACGTGGCCTCGACGTCGGAAGCGATGTACCGCGTTGGTGAGACAGCGCAGGCTGATGTCCTGAAGGCGCGAGTAGAAGTCAGTCGCATGACCGAGGACATCACGGCCATGCGGGCCATGCGGGCCGTCAATCTTGCGCGGCTCGGTGGGTTGCTCAACCAGCCGGTCGATTCCACGGCGACGGCGGTGTTGCCGGCGTATCCGGATCGCCTGCCCCCGCTCGATAGCCTGATCGGGCAAGCCGCGACGGTGCGCCCGATGGTGCAAGCCGGCGAGGCCGATCTGCGCGCGGCGGAGGCAGATGCTCGGCTGGCCACCCGCGAAATCTGGCCGGACCTGCAGATCGGCGTGCAGTACGGACAGCGCGGTGGCATGAGCGGCGTCGAACGGATGGGCAGCCTGATGCTAGGGGCCAGCGTGCCGATCTTCGCGAAGAGCCGGCAGTACCGCATGCGCGACGAGACCGGCGCCATGCGGGCGATGGCCGCCGCCGACCTCGCGGCGATGAAGGCGGAGACACGCGCCAAGGTCGGGGAGGCCTACGCGGAGTGGACCCGCGCGAGGAACCTCCGGTCGCTGTATCTGGCATCGGTGCTGCCGCAGGCCCGAGCTGCCGTCACCGCCTCGTTGGCGGCGTACCGCGTGGGCCGCGTGAACCTCATGACCTTGCTGGATAACCAGGCCACCGTCAATCGCTACGAGCAGGAACTGGCGTCGCTGGACGCCGCCGAAGGCATGGCCCTGGCCGACCTGGAGATGTTGCTTGGCCGCGAACTCTTTGACCCCAATGCCGGCCGTGCGACGCCGGGAGGAAACCGATAATGCGCGACGAACCACAGGACACTTCGAAGACCACCGCCACGGGGTCAGAATTCGACAAGCGCACGCGCGGACTCGGCGGACGATTTGGCACCCTGGCGTTCGGGGCTGTCGTTATCGTGGGCGCCGTGCTGGTCGCGCGCTATGCGGCGCGCGGCCGATCACCCGAAGCGGCCGCCGCCGAGCACAACCACGGCGCCGCTGCGGCGGCGGACGCGGCGCAGCCGGTGATGCTTACCGCCGAACAGGCGCAACGTATTGGCGTCACGTACGCGCGGGTGGAACACAGCGCGCTGAATCCCGAGGTGCGAACCGTCGCGCAAGTCACCGTGGACGAAACACGGGTCCGCAGCGTGACGCTCAAGTTCGATGGCTGGGTCGACCGGCTGTACGTGGACTACACGGGACGTGATGTCCAGGCAGGGGAGCCGCTGGTAGCCGTGTACGCCCCGATGCTGTTGAGTGCAGAGGAAGAGCTCGTGATCGCGGCACGCCTGGCGCGCGACGTCGCCGGCAAGGACGCCGGGACGGTCGCCAACGCGCAGTCGCTCCTGCGCGCGGCGCGGCAACGGTTGCTCAACTGGGACCTTCCGGCGGCTGAGGTGGAGCGCGTGGAGCGCACGGGCGAGGCACAAAAGTCCCTGATGATCCGCGCGCCCTACGGCGGCGTGGTGGTGGACAAGCTGGTCGTGCAGGGCCAGCGGATGATGGCGGGCGACGCGCTCTTCCGGCTCGCCGATCTCTCCGTCGTGTGGGTAGAAGGCGAGGTCTTTGAGAAGGACCTGCCGCTGGTGCACGTCGGTGAATGGGTCGACGTGGAGTTGCAGGCGCTGCCAGGCCAGGTGCGTCGGGGACGGATCGTCTTCGTGCAACCTACGGTGAGCAGCGAGACGCGCACGGTCCGCGTGCGTGTGGAACTGGAGAACGCCAACGCCGCACTGAAGCCGGGCATGTACGCGACCATTCGCATTCGCACGATGGGCGGCGTGCCGGTCCTGCACGTGCCGCGGTCTGCCGTGCTGTCGACCGGTCGCCGCGATCTCGTTTTCGTGCAGCGCGCCGACGGCATGCTCGAGCCGCGTGACATCGTACGTGGCCTGGCGACGGACGACCGCGTGGAGGTGAAGTCCGGCCTGCGCATGGGCGAGACGGTCGTGGCGTCGGCCACCTTCCTGGTCGACGCGGAGTCGAACCTCGGGTCGATGCTCGGCGGGATGGCGGGCATGCCGGGCATGGACATGTCGGCGCCGGCGGGCGCCGGCGCGAAGCCAGCGGAACCGAAAGCGGACCATTCGAAAGACGACATGAAGGGCATGGATATGCCGATGCCCGCCGGTGAGGCAAAGAAGGTCCCCGCGTCGGCGAAACCGGTGCCGAAAGAACCAGCGATGGCACATGACATGCCCGGAATGGAGATGCCCGCTGCGCCAAAGAAGAACGTGAAGCCGCCGAAGGCAGGTAAGCCGGATACCATGCCGCCCATGGCTGGCATGAAGCACCCCAACGACTGAGGAACCCGTCCATGCTCAAGCAAGTCATTGCGTGGTCGGCGAGCAACAAGTTCCTCGTCGTGTTGTTCACCGTGGCCGCCATGTTGGCGGGCGTCATCGCGGTGCGCCGTACGCCCCTGGAAGCGTTGCCCGACCTCAGCGACGTGCAGGTCATCGTTCAAACCGAATACAACGAGCAGGCACCGCGCATCGTCGAGGACCAGGTCACGTATCCGATTGCGGCGGAAATGCTCAAGGTACCCGGAGCGCGGACGGTGCGCGGCTACTCGTACTTCGGCATCTCCTTCGTCTACATCATCTTCGACGATGGTACCGACCTGTACTGGGCGCGCAGCCGGGTGCTCGAGTACCTGAACGGACTGAAAGGGCGATTGCCGGCGAGCGTGTCGCCCACGCTCGGCCCGGACGCGACGGGCCTCGGCTGGGTCTACCAGTACGCGCTCGAAGACACGACGGGCAAAATGAGCCTCGCCGACCTGCGCTCACTGCAGGACTGGTACCTGCGCTATCAGCTCACGTCGGTGCCCGGTGTCTCGGAGGTCGCGACGATCGGCGGGTTCGAGAAGCAGTACCAGATCGACATCGATCCGGCGAAGCTGCTCGCGTATCGCATTCCCGTTACGCGCGTGATGCAGGCCATCCAGAACGCCAATGCGGACGTGGGCGCCATGGTGGTGGAGTTGTCGGAGCGCGAATACATGGTGCGTGGGCTTGGCTATCTGAAATCCATCAACGACATCGAGAACGTGGTGGTTGGAGCCACCACCGCCGGCACGCCCATTCGCGTCGCGGAGTTGGGGCGTGTGAACGTGGGGCCCGCGGTGCGACGCGGGGTCGCCGAGCTTGACGGTCGTGGCGACGCGGTCGGCGCGATCGTCATTATGCGGTTCGGCCAGAACGCGCTGACTACGATCGAGCGGGTGAAGGAACGACTGCAGCAGATCGCCCCCGGGCTGCCGCCGGGCGTTGTCATCCGGCCGGTGTACGACCGCAGCGACCTGATCCAGCGCGCCATCGAGACATTGCGCGGCAAGCTGCTCGAGGAAAGCCTCGTGGTGGCGCTCGTCTGTATCATCTTCCTGTTGCACGCCCGCTCGGCGCTCGTCGCGATTCTCACGCTGCCGATCGGGATTCTCATGGCGTTTGTCGCGATGCGCGGGGTGCGCGTGGGCGCGGACATCATGTCGCTCGGCGGCATCGCCATCGCCATCGGCGCGATGATTGACGCGGCGATCGTGATGATCGAGAACCTGCATAAGCATCTGGAGCGCGCGATTACCGAGAAGGAACGCGCTGCCGGCGTCGACGTCGCGGAGTCGCGCTGGCTCGATACGAACATCCTGTCAACCCGGGAGCGGTGGCGCGTAGTCATCGAGGCCGCGCAGGAAGTGGGACCTGCCCTCTTCTTCTCGCTGCTCATCATTACGGTCTCGTTCCTGCCCGTCTTCGCGCTCGAAGGCCAGGAAGGGCGACTCTTCCATCCGCTGGCGTTCACGAAGACGTTCGCCATGGCCGCGTCGAGCCTGCTCTCGGTCACGCTGGTGCCGGTGACGATGGGACTCTTCGTACGCGGACGGATCTTCCGCGAGTCGGCCAACCCCGTGAACCGCGTGCTCATCCGCTGGTATCGGCCGATGATCACCTTCGTGCTGAAGCACCGGTGGCCGGTCATCGCAACGTCGGTCGCCGTGGTGATCCTGACGTGGGTCCCGTGGACGCGCATCGGCAGTGAGTTCATGCCGCCGCTCGGTGAGGGCACGATCCTCTACATGCCGACGACGCTGCCGGGCGTCAGTGTCGCGCGTGCCCGCGAGATTCTGCGGATTCAGGACCAGATCCTGAAACAGTTCCCCGAGGTCGATCACGTGTGGGGCAAGGGCGGCCGTGCGAACACCGCCACCGATCCCGCCGGACTCGACATGTTCGAAACCACCATCACGCTGAAGCCGCAGGACGAGTGGCGACCCGGCATGACCTACGACGGTCTCGTGGCGGCGATGGACTCGGCCGTCCGGTTGCCTGGCGTGACGAATGCGTGGACGATGCCGATCAAGGGGCGCATTGACATGCTCGCCACCGGCATCCGAACGCCCGTGGGTATCAAGGTGTTCGGACCGGATCTCGCCGAGTTGGAGCGCATCGGCCGAGAAGTCGAGCGCGCCGTGCAGATGGTGCCCGGTACGCGCAGCGCGTTCGCCGAGCGTGCGGTGAGCGGCTATTACCTCGACATCGACATCGACCGGCAAGCGGCTGCGCGCCACGGCCTGAACGTGGGCGACGTGCAAGCGGTCATCGCCACGGCCATCGGTGGTATGACCATCACGCAGACGGTCGAAGGCCGGCAGCGCTTTGGGGTGCGCATTCGCTACCCGCAGGAACTGCGCGATACGCCGGAACGCTTGGCGTCGGTGCTGGTTCCAGTGTCACACGCGGCCTCCGGCGCCAGTTCGGCCGGTGGCATGGGCGGCATGGGCGGGGGCGGCTCCGCCCTCAGTGGGAATGACGCGCAGGTCCCGTTGGGCCAGATCGCCACGATTCGGTCGGTGGCCGGGCCGATGGTCGTGCGCACCGAAGGCGCGATGCCCACCGCGTGGGTGTACGTCGACGTCGCGGGCCGCGACATCGGCGGTTACGTCACCGACGCGCAGCGCGAGGTGGCGGCGCGCGTCAAGATGCCCCCGGGCTACTCCATCGTGTGGAGCGGACAGTACGAGTACATGCAGCGGGCCAAGGAGACGATGAAGCTGGTCATCCCGGCCACACTGGCACTCATCTTCCTGCTGCTCTACTTCAACTTCAAGAGCGTGGGCGAGACGCTGATCGTGATGCTCTCGCTGCCGTTTGCGCTGGTCGGGGGCATCTGGTTCCTGTGGGCCCTCAGTTTCAACTGGTCGGTCGCGGTCGCGATCGGGTTCATTGCATTAGCGGGCGTGGCGGCCGAAACCGGGGTGGTGATGCTGATCTACCTCGATCATGCCTGGGCCGCCCGCTCGGCCAACGGTAAATCGCCGACCATGCACGACCTGTACGACGCCGTGATGGAAGGCGCCGTAGAACGCGTGCGCCCCAAGATGATGACGGTCACCGCCATCATGGCGGGCCTGCTCCCGATCCTGTGGGGCAACGGCGCGGGCGCCAGCGTGATGCGGCGGATCGCGGCGCCGATGATCGGCGGCATGATCTCGAGCACGGTACTGACGCTGCTCGTGATTCCTGCGATCTACTCGCTGTGGAAGGAGCGTTCGCTGGCCACACAGCCAGTGCTCGCGGCGGCGGACGGGCCGACGGATGCCGCGCCATCACCCAACACCTAACCTCTGGCGGACGACAGTCGGCCGGGAGCTCTTATGACGGACTTTACGCACCAGACGGACCGCACAACCTCCACCGAAATCTCGGATTGGACCGAGCGGGTTCCGCCGGCACGCCTCACGCGTCGGGACTGGGTGCGCCTGGCGTCAGGCGGATCCGCCGTTCTCGCGGGGCTCGCAGCGCTAGGCGTCGCCGGCTGCAAGGATGCCGGGGCGCAATCCGTGCAGGTCACGCTGTACGCCACGGAATCGTGTGGATGCTGCCATCAATGGGCGGAGCGCATGACGGCGGCGGGATTCGATCTCAAGAAACACGTGATGCTCGATGTCACGCCGAAGAAGGACGCCCTACTCGTGCCCGTCGATCTACGTTCCTGCCACACAGCGGAGGCGGGTGGCTACGTCTTTGAAGGGCATGTGCCCCCGGCGTTGATCCGGAAGTTCCTGGCGGAGCGCCCAGCCGACCACGGTCTGGCCGTACCGGGGATGCCGGGAGGATCCCCGGGCATGGAGGACAGCCCGAAGCAGGCGTACGAGGTGCTGGCCTTTCAGTCCAACGGCAGCACGCGCGTCTACGCGCACGCGTGATGATCACGCGGCGTGTGTGGAGGAATGCCTCATGACGAGGAAACGGGACGGCGATGCGCGGCCGCGGACTGCTCGTCGGCCGACGAACATCTTACGCGACCCGCATCGCGGACTCTCACGCCGCGAATGGGTGGGAATGGTAGGCGGCGGCGTCGTGTTGCTCAGCTCGGTCCTGCTGCTTGGTCGCGTGGGTCGGGGGCTTCGTCCGGGCCTCGTGCCGGTCCTGATGTATGCCTCCGACACGTGCGAGTGCTGCCGGCTGTGGGTCGCCCACCTGGAAGCGCACGGCTACCGCGTGCACATCAAGTACACCACGAATCTCTCGCGCCGAAAGGAGGAACTCGGCGTGCCGGCCAGCCTGCGGGCGTGCCACACGGCCGTGGTGCGCGACGTGGTGGTGGAGGGGCACGTGCCAGTTGATGCTCTGACGCGCTTCCTCGCTGAGCGTTCAGGGGAGCGCGGGCTCGCGGTGGCGGACATGCCCGGTGGCTCACCCGGCATGGAGATCGTGCGGAAGGAACCATACGATATCGTCGCGTTCCGTTCGGATGGCAGCACGCGCGTTTACGCGCACGTCGCATGACACGCGCGCGTAACGCCCGACGCACGCCCGGCGGTTCGCCGGCTACCGGACACGGCGCATGAATCGCCGCCGCGCGGTGCTTGCCGCCCTCACTTCGGTCCCCGTGCTCGCGCTGTTCGCGTGGGGCATGGGTCGGGACCCCGGCGAGATTCCGTCACCGTTACCCGGGCGTCCGGCGCCGACCTTTGCCCTGTCGGTGTTCACGAACGGGCTGGGCGGGATCGCGCAGGACAGTGTACGGCTGCAGGACTGGTTGGGCGATCCGGTCGTGCTCAACGTGTGGGCCTCGTGGTGCCTTGCCTGTCGCGACGAACATCCCGCGTTGCTGGCCGTCGGACGTCGGTACGCGGAGAGCGATGTGCATTTCGTCGGCCTGCTCTACAACGACACGCCCGAGGCCGGGCGCGCCTGGCTGCAGGAGATGGGTGGGCAGGCCTATCCGTCCGTGCTCGACCCTGGTGCCCGTACGGCCATCGCGTACGGCGTCTACGGCGTCCCCGAGACCTACTTCATCGGACGCGACGGTCTCGTGGCCCATAAGCACACGGGACCCGTCACCGAAGTCGTTCTTGAGGAGTGGATCGCGCCTCTGCGCCTGGAGAAGAAGGGTCCGTCCAACGATGCGGCCTCCGAGAGGAATCGGTAATGGCACGACGCACTGATGGTCATCCCTCACGCGGAACGCGCCTGACGGCGCTTCTCCTGCTCGTCGCGTGCATTGCGACGCTGCACTTCGCGATTCCGACGACGACACATGGCTGGCACGAACTGCACATCGTGTTGCGAAAAGCCTACTTCATCCCGCCCGTGCTCGCCGCGGTCTGGTTCGGCCTCGGCGGTGCCGCGTGGACGACGCTCGCTGTGAGCGTTCTCTTTACCGGCCACGCATTCCTGAACTGGCCGGGCAACTATATGGAGCAGGCCAATCAGGTCGGGGAGCTGGCAACCTTCTGGGTCGTCGGCCTGCTCGCCGGCTACTGGTTCGATCGGCAGCGCAGCCTCCTCGAGGGGCTGGCGACGGCGCACGAAGAAACGGTCAACGGCCTCGTGTCAGCCCTCGATCTGCGCGAACACCACACGGGCATGCACTCGCAGCGCGTGCGGGCATACACCCTCCTCCTCGCGGATCAACTTGGCGTGAGCGAACAATCACGGCGCGACATTGCCTATGGCGCGCTGCTGCACGACGTTGGCAAGATCGCCGTGCCGGACCACATCCTGCTCAAGCCGGGTCGCCTGACCGACGACGAATGGCAAGAGGTCCGGAAACACCCGGAAGAAGGTTATCAAATCATTCGGCGCGTGCCGTTTCTCCGGAATGCCGCGGATATCGTCCGCACCCATCACGAGCGAATTGACGGGAGCGGGTATCCACGCGGCCTCACGGGTGGGCAGATCCCGCTGGGCGCGCGGTTGTTCGCGGTCGCTGATGTATATGACGCGTTGACGTCAGACCGTCCGTATCACGCGGCGAGCACCTACGAACAGGCGGCGGCGGAAATCTGGGCCGGCCTTGGATCGCACTTCGCTCCGACCGCCGTCGCCGCCTTCTTCGCCGTGCCGCGTGCCGCGCTCGAGTCGGTCGCTGGCCGGTGGCACGATGTGGAAGGAGCTGCGTCGCCAAGCGACGCAGTCCTGGCGGCTGCCGGTGTGCCCACGCTCGTGACATCGAAAGGAGACTGAGATGCACTCGAAATTGATCGCCGCACTGTTGGCGCCGTTACTAACGAGCGGCTGCATGATGGCGGGCATGGCGGGGATGGGCGGCACGAGCCATATGAGCGGCGGTGGGGCACACGCCAGCGGTGCCGCGGCTTCACCGACTGGGACGATGGAGGTCAGCGAAGTCGTCGCGGGCGGCCTGCGCGTGTCGGCGGAGTTCCCGGTCCAGCTCGCCGGTTATTCGTCGCGATTCGCGGTCGTCCTGCGCGAACTGGACGGGCGGGCCATCACGACCGACGCCGCGGTGTTCCTTGACGTCGCTCCGGTCGGCGCGAGCAGGACCACCGCCCAACCGCCACCGAACCACGCAGCGCATCCGGCGAAGTTGGCGCACGCGATGCCGGAGGACCTCGCACGGACGCGGATCACGCCGGTTGCACGCCGCGGCGGTCAGTTCGAGTTTCACCCCACTTTCGCGCCTGATGCGGTCTATCTGGTGACGGTCGTCGTGGAGCGCGTTGGGGATCGCGTGATGGACCCGCCAATCAGCGTCAGTCGCGTGATGCAGTTCGCACCTCGCGCGGCGAGCGACTCGCATGCGGCGAACGCGCCTTGGGGCGGTCGTGCGGTACCGCTCGCTCTGCTGGGGGCCGGGTTGATGGCCCTCATGATGCTGGTGACGTGGCGATGATTCACTCGACCATCGATATCCACCGAGGGATCCGTAGCGACGGGCTGCTCTGGAGCGCGGCGGCGTTAGGTATCGTCGTCAGCGTGGCCATCGTGCATCCACTGACGATGATGATGTACACCCGCGCGTCCCAGGCAGGCATCGCGGACCTGACGCCTGTATGGGACTTCATAGTGTCGCAGGTACGCGCCGGGTTCACGTGGCCGATGCGACCGATGACCGAGGTATTTGCGGTATTGGGTGCCGGCGTCAGTGCTGCCGCCGCATGGATGTCGCTTCGATTGATGCGCCGGCGGCCACAATGGACGATACGTACGCGCGTGTGGCCGGCGGCGCCGGAACTGCTGTCGGTCCGCGCGTGGTGCCACAAGGTGCGCGACGAACAGGGCGAATGGCGGCGGATCGAGCGCTACCTCGCCGACCGCGAGAAGGTACAGTACTCGCACGGCGTGTGCCCCGACTGTGCGTCCACGCAGCAAGCGGAGGAAGACCGCATGGACTCCGCAGACGCGTGACGAGGGATGGGATTTAGGAACGACTACCATAGGTGGATCAATGACAAAGCGAACAAGACACCGGCCTCGGCCGGTTGAAGAAGCGACCGGAACAAAACCACGCTCACCCCGAATGACTCGGCGCGCATGGATCGGGCTTGCCGCCGGGGGCGTTGTCCTTTCCTTGGGGGTCGCGCGTTGGCGCCTTGGGCGAATGCCGTGGGCCCCGGATCCCAATGCCACGAAGATCCTTGTCTATGCATCGCCCACCTGTGATTGCTGCAAGGCCTGGATGCGACACCTCAACAGCAGCGGCTTCCACGTGACGCGCGAACTCATGAACGACGTCACCCCGATGAAGCAGCAACTCGGCGTGCCCGAGGACCTCTGGAGCTGTCATACCGCCACGGTGGAAGGGTACGCCGTCGAGGGTCATGTGCCGGCGGACCTGATCCAGCGGATGCTGCTTGAGAAGCGCGCCATCGCGGGCCTCGCCGCGCCCGGCATGCCGAATGGGTCGCCCGGAATGGAAGGTCCCACGCACGACCGCTACGAAGTCATCGCCTTTAGTCGCAGCGGTGCCACCGAAGTCTACGCCACCCGAGGATGGGTCTAATGTGTCAATGTCATCAACTCCCCGCCGTGCGCGATCAGAAGCGCACGCCGCAGTATGCGCCACTGTCCACGCGTCCGCCGCGCGTGAGCGCGTCCGCAAACGCACGGAAGCAGGCCGAGCCGGGCCTCTCGAGATGGGGGCGCGTGAAGCGCCTCGTGCTCGGGGCGTTGAGTGCCATCCTTGTCGGGTGCAGCGGCGGTTCCTCCGCGACGACCAGTCGGGCGCCCGCGATGGCCTCGATGGCAATGATGCCGGATGCCGTACGCGGCGCCGCCGCAGTCACACAAGAGGCCTATCAGTTCGCCGTGGCGAATCCGGAGATCCTGAAGGGCGTCCCCTGTTACTGCGGCTGCGGCGGCATGGGGCACACCTCCAACTATTCGTGCTATGTGCAGAGCGTCAGCAGCACCGGAGCCATTCAGTTTGATACCCATGCGTTGGGCTGTTCGATTTGCGTGGACATCGCGCAGGACGCCATGCGGCTTTCGAAGCAGGGGAAGAGCCTGCCAGAGATCAGGTCGTACGTGCACGACACGTACGCGCGTTTCGGACCGTCGAACATGTAGGAGCCACACACCCGGAGCACACCAACGCGCGAGCAGGTCGATGAAGATCGGAGGCGACGTCCTGAATGGCGGTGCGCCATGACGTGGCGACGCACAGTCACTACGTGGCTGCTGGCGGCACTCGTCGCGGGCGTAGTCGCATTCGCTCCGCTGCCGCAAACGGGTGTTACGCCGACGCAGCGGCACATTCGCATCGAGGCCAGCAGCTTCCGCTATGCGCCGGCGACCATCGCCGTGAACGTCGGCGACTCCGTCACCATCGACCTGGTGGCCACGGACGTGGTGCATGGTCTCTACGTGGACGGCTATGACGTCAGAGTGACGGCCGACCCTGGACGGACCGCGTCTCTCGCCTTCGTCGCGCAGCGCGCCGGGATGTTTCGCATGCGTTGCTCGGTCACCTGTGGATCACTGCACCCGTTCATGATCGGCAAGCTCCGCGTTGGCCGGAACGAGCTGCTCTGGCGCGCCGCCGCGCTCACCGTGTTGATCGGGATCACGGCCCTGTCGTTGACGCCGACGCGGAGCCCACGAACATGACGAGTCGTCCGACTGTCGTGACACCCGTTGATTCTGCGGGAGGTGCCAGGGAGGCGCGCGAGCAACGCCTGCGACGCGGCCCACTGCCGCAGTATGCCGCGCCGTCTGCGAACAAGCGCCTTGACCTGCTTCGGTGGCCGCTGCTGGGCACGCTGCTGCGGAGTCGCTGGCCGCAGTTCCTGGTGCGCACGGCGGCACTCGCCGGCCTTGTCCTTGCCATTCTCGCCGGTCTACTCGGCACGCCGGTTGGCAGTCACAACCTTGGCATCGTGCTTGTTTGGATTGCGTGGTGGAGTCTGCTGATCCTGCTCGCCCTGCCGCTCCTCGGGCGCGGCTGGTGCAGCATCTGTCCGATTCCGATGCCCGGCGAATGGCTGCAGCAGGGCGCGCTGGTCGCGCCTCGACCGAGCGGTCTCGGGCTCAAACGGTCTTGGCCAGCGCGTTTCCGGAATATCTGGCTGCAGAATGTCGCATTCTCCATCATCGCCGTGTGCAGCGCAGTCGTGCTCACGCAACCGCGGGTCACCGCCATCGTGTTGATCGCGTTTCTGGGCGTGGCCACCGGTGTTAGCCTGATCTTCGAGCGACGCTCCTTCTGCCGGTATCTCTGCCCGGTAGGCGGCTTCATTGGCCTCTACGCTCAGCTCGCTCCGGTGGCGGTTCGCGTGAAGGACAAGTCCACCTGCGCCGGCCATCGCGAGAAAAGCTGCTTTCGGGGCAGCGCGGACGGTGCTGGATGTCCCTGGATGCTGTTCCCGGGATCGCTCGCGAAGAACACGTACTGCGGGATGTGCATGGAGTGCGTACGCACCTGCCCGTATGACAACGTCGCCGTGACCCTCCGACCCCTTGGCGCGGATCTGCAGTCGCCCGGGGGCCGTCGACTCGACGAGGCGTTCAAGGGCTTCATCATGCTCGGCGCCGCCATGGTCTACTCTGCGGTGATGCTAGGTCCGTGGGGCGCGCTCAAACTCGCGGCCTACGATATCGGGTCGGCGCAGTGGATCGCGTACGCGTGCGGAGTGCTCGGCTTCCTTTATCTCGTGCTGCCGGGTCTGTTTCTGGCAGCTGTCGGACTCGGCCGCGCCTTGGCTGGTGCGACGCAACCGCTCGCGCGCGCATTCGTGGCGTCATCGTACGCGCTCGTTCCACTCGGCCTGATGGCATGGGTCGCCTTCAGCCTGTCATTCGTCTCGGCGAGCTTCTCGTATCTGTGGCCGTCCCTCAGCGATCCGTTTGGACGAGGCTGGGACCTCTTTGGCACGACACAGGTTGGCTGGCAACCGTACCTGTCGGGAACGCTTCCGTTGATGCAGGTCGTGGTCCTCTTGAGCGGGCTCCTCTGGTCGAGCCGCATGGCGTACCGCATTGCCGCCGAAGAAGGCGCGGGGCACGCCGTCATGCGCCGCGCCGCGCCGGTCGTCGCGTTCTGCGTGCTGATTACTGTGGGCTTCCTGTGGTTGTTGATCGCATGAACGCGGAACGGACGGCGCGATTGCTCGTGGCGGCCGGCGCGCTCGCGCTGGTGGTGCTGGCTGCGGTCGTGCTCCGCGTTCCCCGGGGCGCGATCGAACTGCGCGGTCGAATGGCTGACGACGCCGGCTGGACGCCGGGGGCCATTACTACGCGAGTGGGGGACTCGCTGACACTCCGCATGACCTCTGACGACGTGATGCACGGTTTTGCCATTGGACAGAGTGCACGTCCCGCACTCGATCTTGCCCCTGGTAAATGGGTGACGACAACGCTGGTCTTCGATCGGCCCGGCCGGTACACCTTCTACTGCACGCGCTGGTGCGGGCCCAATCACTGGCGGATGCGCGGCTCCATCGACGTTGCAGGATCGCGAACGAGCGAGCGGGCCGATTCGCTGCCGCTCTTCCTGCGACTCAAGCTCGACCTTGACAAGCCGCATCCCAGTGACGTAACGCCCACGCGGACGCCAAGCGCAGAGGGAGCGCCCAGCGTTGCCGTCGGCGTCGGCATTGGCGATCTGCGGACGCAGAGCCCGTCGGCGCTTTGGCATCTCCTGCGAACGCGCCCGGCCAACCGCACCTTCACCGACCAGCAGGTCTGGGACGTCGTCGCTGCGGTCTTTCGAGCCGGCACTACCGAGGAGCGGGTCGCCGAAGGACGCCGCTTGTACGGTGACCACTGCGCGGCTTGCCACGGTGAGGCGGGGCGGGGTGACGGCGTGATGGCGAAGGCGCTGACCCCCGACTCGGCCGCCAGCGTGCATGCCGGCATGCCCGGGATGTCCGGCCATGGCACGGTGGCGCCGACCGACTTCACCAACGCACGAAACATGCTGGGCGCGAGCGCCGCGTTTCTGCAGGGGAAGATCATCCGCGGCGGTATGGGGACCGGCATGCCGTACTGGGGGCCCATCTTCACGGAGCGCCAGTTGTGGGCGCTGGTGGACTACCTGTGGACGTTCCAATTCGACTACGGGTCGCGCGCGCGTGAGCCAGCGACGGTGCGGTCATCCCACGAGGGCACCGCAACGCCCGTGACGACACACGACCAAGAACATCCTCTCACGCTCTCCAAGGAGTGAGCGCCATGAATTCGGATCAACAGTCTGAGGTTCCTGTCACGAAGCTGCGCTCTCGGCGCGTCTGGGTGTCTTGGAGCGTCGTACTCGTCGTCATGATTGGGGGACTGACGGTGTTCGGCCGGCGGACTCCGGTACTCCGAGCGCTGATACCACCGCACGACGGCGCGCCGCGGCTCGTGGTCGACAAGAACGTGGTCGACTTTGGTGCGGTGCCCTATCGCAAGATGATCGAGGCGACCTTCGAGCTCTCGAATGGTGGCAAGGAGGTGCTCGAGTTCACCGAGGCACCGTATATCGAAGTCGTGAAGGGCTGCTGTCCCCCATCGCCGGTGCTCGGCAAGAAGTCGCTCCGGCCCGGAGAAAAGACGACGTTGTCGGTCTCGTTCATGATGTACCAGGGCATGGGCGGCCCGCATGACTTCCGCGTGCACCTGCCAACGAACGATCCCGACATGCCCGATAAGACGGTCCAAGTGCTGTCCGACTGGAAGTAAGCCTGCGGAGCAGGAACGGCCAATGAGGGGCGATCACGTCGCACGGGCGAAGCCGCTCGACTTCGAAGCGACCACCCGAGCGCTGGTGGCTGCCGCAGCCTGACGCCGAGACGCTCGGCTGCCTCCGTGCCGCGGACGTGCATCTCGTTCTGTTCTCTCCTAACCGAGGCTTCATTCATGCGTTCACTCATGTCGCGTTCGGCGGGGCGCCGTTGCTTACGGCTCACGTTGCTCGCGACGGCGGCCTGCTCGGCCGGCGATGGCAGAACGTCGCCACCGAAACCGGCGGTGGTCCGGGCCGTCTCGGGTTCTGGCGCCAGCGCGACCGTCGGGGCGGCTCTGGCGTCGGCACCAACCTTCACGGTCGCCGATGCCTCGGGTAATGCGCTTGGCAATGTCGCGGTGACCGTGGTCGTCACGGGAGGCGGTGGCACCTTGGTCGGGGCGCCCACCAAGACGTCGGCCGGCCCGACGTCGGTCGGCACGTGGACGCTGGGTACGACCGCCGGGACGAACTCGCTGACGGTCAACGTTGCCGGCGTGACGCCACTGATCATAACGGTGACCGGTACGCCGGGGAGCCCGACGAGGGTGGTCGTGTCGGCCGGGAATTCGCAGACGGCGCTCGCCGGCACGGAGCTTCCCGCATCGCTCGCGGTGGCGGTACAGGACCAGTACGGCAATGGTGTCGCCAACCAGCAGGTGACGTTCCTGGCGACAATCGGCGGCGGCACGGTATCCCCGGGCATCGTGGCCACCAATGCGAGCGGTGTTGCCTCGGGTGCGATCTGGCGTCTGGGGAGCCGCGGCGGCCCGCAGACGGCGACAGCGACGGCCGGTGCGTTCTCGACATCGTTCGACGCGATAGTTCAGTCGAGTTTCACGCTCGACCTTCGCTTCTTCGGCTCGGCGATGTCTCCCGAGGCGCGGGTGACCGTCACGAATGCCGCGAACCGGATCAAGGCGGCGATCGTCGGCCGAATACCGCTCGTCGGCCTGCTCGGGGCGGACCTCGCGCTGTGCGGCGTGAGCGGCCTGACCGGCACGCTCAATGAGTCCACAAATGGCGTGATCATCTACGCCGGCGTCGGCCCAATTGACGGAGCGGGCAGGATCCTCGCACAGGCCGGACCCTGCTACGTGCGCAACCAGTCCAACCTCCCCGCCGTGGGCGTGATGAAGTTCGATGAGGCCGACATCCAGACCTACATCAACACCGGGCGGTTCGAGTCGGTGGTGCTGCACGAGATGAACCACGGAGTCGGGTTCGGCACGATCTGGCCCGACAAGAACCTCCTGCAGAACCCGGCCTACACAAACACGGAGAACCCGCAGCCGACCGGCAGCCTCGATCCGCGATACACGGGCGCGGGGGGACTCGCGCAGTGCCTCGCCCTCGGTGTGACGGCGACCTACTGCGCAGCGGGCGGCGGCATTGCGGTGGAGCAGTGTGGGACGGCCGGCACCGCCGACGGCCACTGGCGCGAAGTGTTCACAACGAACTGCACGGGCACGAACAACGCCCCGGTGGGAGGCGTGGCCGCCTTCGACTCAGAGGTGATGACGGGTTATGTGGAGGGTTCCGCAAACATGCCGTGGAGCGCGATGAGTATCGCGCAGTACCAGGACCTCGGCTACACCGTGAACTTGATGGCCGCCGACGCCTTCAGCGTGCCGAGCCTGCTGACGATCGCGCGCCTGCGCGCCGCGGCGGAAGTCAGCGCGGGGGAGCGACCGCAGGAAGTCCATTTGCGTCCACGCTTCACCGTTGGCGGCGGCCGAATCCGAGCCATAGCGAGGGAGATCAAGCGATGATCCGTCGTCCCATTGCCATGGCGATTGCGTCGCAACGTGCGCCCGAAAGAAACCTGCCGTCCTCACGCGAAGTACCCACGTTGGCGGTCAACTTCCTTTGGCAGTGGTTCGTGATGCGGCATAGCCCCACGAACGCCGAACCAGCGGCCGAACGATGAGCGCACACAGCGCCCCGCCGGCTCGTCGGCTGGGCCTTGCCTGGCGGCTCGGCCTGCTCACCACCCTCGTCGTCACCGGTGTGATGGCCGTGCTCACCGGTACGCAGCTCATGTTGGAGTTGCGTACCGAACTGCGCGAAAGACGAGCCCTGCTTGGCGAGTCGCTGGCTCCGCTCGTCACGGATCTGCAGAACGCCCTCACGCGCGAAGACGTGCGGGCTGCCGTCGAACGGTTCCACGCGTCCTATGTGGACCAGGGGCACTCCTACCACTTCCTCGCAATCGCCGACTCCGCCGGTCAGGTCGTCATTGACACGCGCACCGAAGGCGAACATGGCCCGCCATCGCTGCTGACGGCAGCGGCGCCGCTCGTTTCCCCTGCCTTCGGACCTGAGCCGGTGGTCCTGAGCATCACGGAGGACAGCTTCGAGTATGCTGCTGCGCGTACCCGGCGGTGGCGCGACTGGGCGGTGCACGTGGGCCTGACAGCGCTGCTCATCCTAGTCTTGCTGCACATCGTGATTCGTCGAGAGGTCACGAGGCCGATCGACCGCCTCCTCGGTGGCGTCCGCAAGATGGAGCTGGGGTACTGGGACGACCTGCCGGACCCGGGTGGCGCCTGGGAGGTCCGTTGGCTCGCGTGGCGTTTCCGCACGCTCGGCCAGGAGCTGAGTCGCACGGTCGAGCATCTTGTCGCAGCACAACGACGCGCGTATGCCGTGGATCGCGACGCGGTCACGGACCCCGACGCAAGTGGCGTTGAGCTGCCCGCGGATCCAGTGTCCGCGGTCTACCAAGAGCCCGACACGGCGATCCGCCGGCTCGAGGCGCAACTCGAACGGCTCCGCCGCGCCGACCCCGACGACCCAGCGACCAGATCACTGGCGCAAGTCACATGGGACCATCACACGATTCAGGCGGAGAGACTCGGCCAGCCCGAGTTGTGCATCAATCTCGGGAACGCGGCCCTGCGCGTGCTCGATCCGGACGGGTTCCTCAACATCTCAGGACGGATCGAGGCGGAACGTGCCAGGCTCGAGACGCTGGCTCGGACACGCGGAGCACAGATTCACGGCGCCTTGGCTGCCCGGGGCGTGTCAGTCGTCGAAATCCGCCACCGGGTGAAGCACCCGGCGGGCATATGGAAGAAGATGCACCAGAAGAACCTGGAGTTTGAGCAGGTCCACGACCTTGTCGCGCTCCGCATCGTCGTGCCCACCGAGACGGACTGTTATTACGCGCTCGGCGCGGTTCACGACCTCCATGTACCGGTCGTCGGACGCTTCAAGGACTACATCGTCCAGCCCAAGCCCAACGGCTACCGGGGCCTGCACACGAGCGTGCGTGCTGTTGATGGGTCGGTCTTCGAGGTACAGATACGGTCAATCGCAATGAACGTGCACGCCGAGCAGGGTCCAGCCGCGCACGCGGACTACAAGGACGCGACGTGGATACCCGTGAGTTCGAGGCGTGATTCCCCGTGGAAGCGCCTGTTGGCGCTGATCGGCGCCAGCCAGCATGAAAGCACTCGAAAGAGAGGCGGCTTCCGCTGAGTTGTTTGCGTGTCCGGGTGGTCACCCCGGGCACGAGAGGTCCCTGAGTCATTGTGGAGTCCGATTCGGCCGTCGGGCGCGACGCAGCGAACGCTGGCTTGGTAGCGGGCTGAAGCAATTCGCGGCCGACGCGTGAGCTGGCGCTGGATTCCCTGAGACCCCGCATCTTGGCTGACCGGGGGTCTCGGCGCGCCCCGGAGCGATTCAGGATCTCGTGATCAGCCACCCGTGCAGAGCACAAGTGCCGCCTGATAGCGCAATTCAGTGAAGTCGGAACATCCCGCTAATGGAGAAGGAGATGATTCCCCAACCGCCATCGGAGTGCTTCACCGCGCGAGCTTCCTCTCGGTGGATGTTCTCCCCTCTCATCACCGTTGAATACACGGTTGCCATCGCATCTGCGACTGTGATCGAGTCAACCCGTACCATGCGGTGGTACACGCGCACTCGAGACTCGGGTGACGGGCGAACGACCCCGCACGTTGCGCGCAGCGAATCGGCAGTGCCCAGCATCGCCCGAAGACCAATCGGAAACTCGCTCGGCATTGCCTCCCGACGGTCCAAGTGGAGATAGATGGAACACGCGTCAAACGGGGTCTCGTCGACCCATGCTCCACGTGAAACGATCAGTGCGGTCGCGAGCTCCAGTGGCAACTTTGCACGCGACTGGAGCTCCTGCGCCTCGAGAGGCAAGGGGGCAGAGCACACTGCGCAAAGCACGAGACGCGCCACGACGAGGCAGCGTCGGCTAGCAAACAGCCTCATGGTTTCATACATCCGCTCGTACCCGGGTTGAGATCCTTAAAGTACGCTTCTTCGTACACCGGGGTCCGCCCCCGGTAGGGAATAATGACAGGGTCGCTATGACTGAAACCCATGTAGTGCGCTGCTTCGTGCAAGGCCGTATTCGCGACTTGCCATGCCGCGTTCGAACCGGTTGTGGCTGCCTTCAGTACCCAAGGATCGAAGTGTAGGTTTCGCGTGCCAGGACTCCACGCGCCATAGTGCTCGAGAGAGTCCGTCGCCGGAGTGTCGGACCCCCCCCTCGTAGACGCGTCCTAAGCCGAGAAGTAAATTGAAGTTGTTCAGCATCGCTTGGCAGCGCTGACGTATCGTCGCGTCGGCGATCTGTGCGGGATCGCGGACAAAATCGCTCAGGGCGCGAACGATCTTGGTGCGATTGACGTCCGTCAGAACGCGTTCGCAATTCGGATCGACTCCGGGAATACACTTCGAGAGGTCTCGGTCTGTGTACGTGCCGGTTAGGCCGCCACCGCTGGTGAATCGGCACGCATGGGGGTCGGCGGAGCAATCCGTGCCCGTCCAGGTGATCTGACCTCCACCCCGGTCATCAAACCAGAATGGGTTGTCAGAGAATTCAACTTGTCCGACGGACGGGCAGTACCAAGTCATCTCATTGACTTTCGAGCAGTCGTACTTGGTGTACAACGGAGCAATATTCTGCGGGGTAATGCCGTCCGCGCGGCCGTTCGCTCGTGACAACCCACTTGGGGTGACACCCGGTTCAGTGTGGGCTGGTTGAGTAGCGGTTGTCGGCTCTTCTGCGCAGGCGACGAGAGCAATCAACACTGCCAGGAGTGTGATGCGCATCAGTTCTCCTTCTCCAAGATGATGAACACAGTAACAGACTGCTTGACGACTGAGAGTTAGACTACGGCGATGCCCAAGGCGGAGTCAGCCCGATCACGACGCCACCGACAGCGCCAAGAGAACCATCGCGACTTCTCCTCTCGGGCAACACGGTCTAAACGTCCGGAGAGCTCAGGCGGAGACGACAATCACGGACGCGGGTGTGAGTAAGGGTAGTGGTAGTGGACGGTTCTTGCTATCACGCTATGTAACATCTGTGAACTTCAGGGATTGCCTCATGCGGTGGGCATGACCGGTTTCGGCCTCCATTACACGCACTATGGAGCGTGCGATGTCACGACCATACGCGACGAGCACGCTCATTCCACACATCTACGTCGAGCCGAGGCTTGCCGGTCGGCCAAATGCCTCGAGTGCCGCTGTCGTCGCCGGCTGTCGGATTCCCGTCAGCCTCGTGCGTTTCAGCATCAGCGCATTGAGTGCCACCACGAGCGTGCTGCCGGACATCGACAGCGCTGCAACCTCGGGGCTCAGCACGAACGGGTAAAAGAGGCCTGCGGCGAGCGGAAACGCGAGGGTGTTGTAGCCCACCGCCCACCAGAGGTTCTGATGCATCTTCCGCAATGTTGCGCGCGAGAGCTCGATCGCGGCGACAATGTCATACGGGTCGCTCTTCATCAGCACGACATCAGCGCTTTCCATCGCGACGTCGGTCCCGGCGCCGATGGCAAACCCAACGTTCGCCTGCGTCAGTGCTGGGGCATCGTTGACACCATCGCCCACCATCCCGACTTTCTTCCCCGCCAACTGCAGTTCCTTCACCTTTTCGGCTTTCTGCCCCGGCAGCACCTCGGCCAAGACGCGGCCGATGCCAAGGTCCGCGGCAATG
>CAYQCP010000005.1:0-108941 GCA_964416005.1 uncultured Gemmatimonas sp. | reverse complement strand
CCGAGTGTGCAATTCTCCCCGGTGATTCTGCGCAATTTCATTCCGGTGATGACACCCCGCTCGGACGTACCGTCGTGTCCCCCTTCGGCTCCGAGGCGGCATCGGGGGCCACGCGCACGTTCGGCGCCGTGCGCTCGTACACGACGCACTTGGCTGGATTCAGGTTGCACGTGGACGGCCTCGCCTTCCAACAACAGGACCAGGGCGTGAGTGCGTGTGCAACGACGGCGCTTTGGAGCGCGCTTCATCGCGTGGCACACGACGAGAAGATGAGTGTGCCCACGCCAGCCGCAATCACGGAAGCAGCATCCCGCTACTTCCTGCAGGACGGGCGCACGTTGCCGGCCGACGGGCTGTCCATCATCCAAATGTGCGAGGCCGCTCGCGCGTTCGGATTAGCGCCGCTCGTTATTCAGGGGCGCGGCCCCGACCTCGATCGCGCGTACCTACAGGCCTATACCGACTCCGGATTCCCGCCGATCCTGGCCACCGCCTCGTTATCGGGCTCAAGTTCCGGACATGCTCTAACCTGCGTCGGCCTGAAGCGCGGCGCGCTCCCTCCCAGGACTGACGACGCGATCGGATTTCGAGATGATGCATCTAATTTGCAAGGCGTATACGTACACGACGATCGTTTAGGACCGTACGCTATCGGCACGCTCTCATCGGAGACGACGTCGAAGGGCCTCCGGTCGCGCCTCAGTTTGCGCTGGCCGGACGAACGGGCGCCGGTGGACGAGTCGGTCCTCCTGATGATGATGATTCCAGTCCCACCTAAGTTGCGCCTCACGCTCGAACGCCTGCGCGAGCTAGCGATGTCAGTCGCGCAGGCGACGAGCGTGGCGATGCCGCGCGCGAGTGGTCGCGTCGTCTTTAACGCGCGTTACGATCGGGGCGTGCGCTACCAGCGCCGAGCCTACGGATTCAGTCTATCCATGGACGGCGTGCGCACCATCACGACTCAGACGCTTCTCTCACGGTTCGTCGGACTTGTGGAGCTGCGCATCGACGACACCTCGCTGTTCGACGTTCTTGTAGACGCCACAGAATCACACGCGAATCCTGCGACCATCGCGGTGGTCCGACGCGGATCGCTCTCAGCAGACGAAGAGTTATTTGTCGAGGCGATCGCCTCGCGTGTCAACGCGAAATACGCGCGTTAGGCGCAGCCATCGCGAATCAGCCGGGTCGGACGTCTGCGAATGCTCCGATAAGCCGCGTTTTAGACATCGTGTGATCGAACTCGAAGCCAACGCGAGCGGTGCGCGAACGCCCATATGGTCGCCCACGCACC
Source organism: uncultured Gemmatimonas sp. (assembly GCA_964416005.1). Lineage (GTDB taxonomy): Bacteria > Gemmatimonadota > Gemmatimonadetes > Gemmatimonadales > Gemmatimonadaceae > PNKL01. Next base: position 107,647 of record CAYQCP010000005.1, on the reverse strand, counting down.
GCAAACTGCGACCGCGCACTGCGGTCCTATACTACTTCTTCTTGTCCTTCGTTTGCGTCAGCGCCGAGGCGGCCAGGATCTTGGCCTGAGTCGGCGTCGCGTGTCCGGTCTTGAGGACCTTCGACGCGACGGAAGCAACAGCGGGCGAGGTGCGTTCGTTCTTCGCCATGATGTGCTCGTGAGGTGAAAGGGTTGCGCTCGTTCCGACGCCGCGCGCATCGAGCGTCCACACGCGCTGGCCGACCTAGCCTTGCGCCCGGTCCACCGGGCACGCACCTTTTCCTCCGCGACCGCACGCTGATCCGCCAAGAACTCGCGCGATCGCCTGAATGTGAGGCCCCATTGCCGACCAGTTCGGCAATGGGGTTCTCTCTTTCGGCATTTCTACGGGCTGTCGGAAGTGTACATGGAACCTGCTGGAAATGCAATAAGTACGACTACTTCGTAAGTAGTTGTAAATCCAGCACTTATGTACGACGATGGTGACTATTAACGACACCGAGCGCCCCAGCCACGCTGGGGCGACGCCTCGCCGCTTTCTCGCGGTGACTCGAGTCCGTCGCGAGTCGCAGACGTGTCTCAACCGCTTTGCGACCTGGGTCTGATGCTCGACGGTCGCGCGATAGTCCCGTGCCTGGCGCGCCGCGCTCGACGTTTCTGGAAGCTGCTCACGCAGCGTTGCGCGGCTTCGATACGGCCGACAGTCGTTCGAACTTGAGTTGAACCTGTAGAAGCGATTCGAGACACTCAAGAAGAAACTTGTCGGGTACATCTTGAGTCGAGAGTTCGGCGGAAGCGCTCATGCTCGAAGTGGTACGCGACAGTTCGACGCGGATCGCGTCGATACGCGCAGGCGAGAGCTTGTCCTTCCGTCGGAGCTGGTCGGCGCGCTGCAACCACCAGTCGTACGCATCTTCGCGGGCGCTGAAGAGATCCCGGCCGTTGAGCTGCGCCGCTCCTCGGGACGTCGTTACGCGGACAGGCTCGGTGAATTCCGCGCGCTCCCTTGCAACCTCCGCGAGCTCAGGCGCGCCAAGTAGCTCAGCGAGTTGCAGAAGTCTGCCACGTGGCGTCGACTGACTGCCAATCTCGTATCGAGCCAGCGTGGTTGCCGCGATGCCCGCCATCCGGGCGAGCTCCTTCTGCGTTCGCCGTGTTCTGGCGCGTGCCGTCTTGATGAGGTGTCCAACGCGAACATGTGCCGGGTTGCGCATAGAGCCTCCAGGTGACGCCGGGCAATGAACGACCGGAGACCTTGACGAAGCTAGCGCAGAAGTTAACATGATATGTCATGTCAAGACTTGCTCCCACAGAGTGGAGGGAAGAATTGCCTCCATCCATCATGGGTTGCTACGCTAACTACGTAACTGGTTGTCCGTCAAACGATTAGAAGAATATACCGAGTGGTCATAGGGCCAGAAATCGGCCATCGTGACAAATGATATAGACATCATGTATGGCTGTCAAGCTGCGCGGAGAACGGGCTGATGGCTGGGGCATGCGGAGAAAGAGGTGACCGAACGAAAGCGCAGCATCGGGCGGTGTTGCACCTGCCGGCGGCGAGGTTGGCCTGCCCCCCAGTTGAATGCTCAAGACCTCAGAATATCGGATGTTGGGAGGGCGGAATGCGCTCTGACGACGCGAGCTCTGACTCTGGCTGTTACGGCGACGACGACGTCGAGCCCGTGCATTACTCCGATCGATCGAAGCTCAAGGTACCGCTCGAAGGCGACACCTTCGCATGGCTGGCCGTTCGCCCGTATCGAGCGGCGCTCAAGCCATGGTCATTTCCTTCGGCTGGATACACCACGAGTACGTTCAGCCCAAAGAGCAAACGCCCCGTGACGCTCTTCTCCAACCACGAGCTGGTCTCGGTGTGGATGCATGAGCGACGACCGGAGGTCATCGAGATCTTCGACCAAGTGCCACTCCTGCCAACGTCAGATGTTCGTTGGCTCGCGAGTCGGGTGGGACTCCGTAGTTACCCCAAGGAAGGTCAGTTTGCCACGACGGACCTCGTCCTTCGTGTCCAGCGCGGAGCGAGTGAATGGTGGGAGGCCGTCGATGTAAAGGAGGAGAAGCAGCTCCGCTGGCCCCGCGTCCGATTGAAACTCGAGGTCGCGCGCTTGTTCTGGCACAGGCGGCGGATTGCCTGGCGCCTCGATACGGACGGGACGTACAGCGACATCGACATTGCGAATGCGCGCCTGCTGGCGCCGAGTCGTCAGCGTAATGAGTTCATGCCGCTCGATCCCGAGCGCGGGAGAGAAATCGTCGCCGCGGTCGATGCCGCGATTCTGGGCCCGCCTCTCATGCGTCTCTGTGATGCCCTTGCCTCGGTTGATTGTAGCTGCGAAGTCCCCGACGGCACCGCGATGTCGGCACTCCGCTGGTCACTGGCTGTCGGACGCTTTCCAGTTCCTTGTCACTGCCGGATCTCACCGACGATGCTTCTCGAGGACTTGACCGGTGACGCCCTCTGAGCTCGCGTATCAGGTGCAGGTCAACGTGACCGTAATGCTCTGCGAAAGCGGCGCGAACCCGCGACCTTACCGCGTGCTCGCCAGGGCGGAAGACGTTGAATTGGTATGGCTGAAACCGCTTGATCGCCCGCCGGACCGCCTTGACTGTGTGGTCATGAGTCGCGAACAACTAAGCCGGCAGTTGCGTGCGATAGTGCCGATGCAAGAGGACCTGCTGCAGGAGCCGATGCCGGTCATGGCCTTGACGGAGGCCACCGCCCGGCGCTTCCGAAAGAACCAGGCGATTGTCGCTATGCTCGTCACTCGCCTTCAGGAGCTGTTCACACCAGCCGGCGTGAATCGGGAGGTGTTCGCTGAGATCGCGCGTGCGATGAAAGTCACGCCACTCACGGCGGTTGACGATCAACCTCATCAGGCGCTTGTCGAATTGCAGGCCACTCCATCCGCACCACTGCTGGGTGTATCTGTCGATGCGGTCACCCGAGTAAGCGCCCGATGGTTCCACTGTGGGCGCACCGAGGCATCGCAAGTGCCTCGCTTCCACAAGATCGGGGGAAGGAACCTAGAGAAGTTCCCGAGAGAGAATAGGAAACCGGGGCGGCCAAGCTTGGCGGTGCAAAGCGGATTGATCTCCAGAGAAGACGATCACCGGCCTACACAAGCTGTCGACCGCGAGAATATCAAGGACTTGGTGGAGAAGGTGATCATCAAGCGCGGCGGGTCGATCGACGACGTGGCGCAGGAATGGCACGACACCCACAACATCGTGAAGGTCGTAGACGCCGACGGCTGTGAGCGGAAAGTGTCCTTGCCGAGAAATGCGACGCTGTCCGATCGGACGGTGCGATACTGGGTTGGTGAGTATTTAAAGGAACGCGGTATGCATCGGCGGCGAGTTAGTGAAGCCGCGCACAACCGCAAGCATCGTCCGCGTGTCGACCGCCGAAACCAGTTCGACCTCGGTGGAGGCATGATCGTTGAAATTGACGAGTCGCCCATCAGTGACATTGACGTCGTAAGTCGCATTGACGACGGGACCGTGCTGGGGACGATGCGCTTCTATGGCGCCGTCGACGCCGTGACGACGATGGGATGTGGTGCGTTCATGTCACTTCGGCCGCCAAGCCAACTGTGCGTCGCACAGACCCTGTTAAATGTGACGCTGTCGAAGCGGCCAGTCCTCGACGGTTTCGGCTTGCGCGAGTTCAACTGGGAAGCAGAGGGCGACTATGCGACGGCGCAAGTCGATTGGGGGCCCGACTTTAGTGGTCACGCGGCGATCGAGATGGTGGGGAGAACGCGGATCACGTGGACGAATGTCCCGCGCGGTCGACCGGATCTGAAACCGAGCGCCGAATCGTTGATGGCCACGATTCAGAAATGGCCAAAGTGGTTCAGGCGCGCACAAGCGCGCAACGCGCATCGACCACCGCGTCCACGGCTGAACCAACGGGAACTGGCCCTCGCGCTTCTCCTCACAATTCTCGAGCGCAACTCCTCGATCGTGCCAACAAAGTTCCTGGATTCGGCTGCGATCGAGGACGGCCTGCGTGAACCGTCGAGGGCGGAGTATCATCGATGGACGCGTGCGAGATTCGGATGGGCGATGCCGTTACGGCATCCCAACGACGTGCGGCTGAGCCTACTGCCGCGGCATGCCGGCAGGATCTCAGATCGCGGCATCAACTTCCGAGGACTCTACTTCAATCTGCCACGCGACTTGGGCGCGGAGTACCTGATTCGCAAGTCCCGTCGGAATCGACCAGCCATCTGCATCATCTGGAACGATGATCTTGTCTCCGATACATGGGCGTACAACTTGCGCTCCGGCGAACGGATGCAGTTATCGGTTCTGCACGCGTTCCAGCGTTTCGACAGTCTGTCGTGGCCGGAGATGAGGGCGTTGCAGATCGAGATTGCAATCGCCCACGGATGGGCAACACCGAAATGGCGTGATGAACGCGCGGCCATCAACGCCGTACGAGAAAAGGCAGGGCTGTCAGCACTTGGTGGAAAGCGCTTAACGGCGGCGCAGCCGCTCCTGCTTGCCGAGAGCCTTCCCGCTACGATCCTTACGAACATCCGCGAAGGCACACTCGCGTACGAGGGTGAGCGCGACGGGCTCGATGAGCTGTGCGAAGAGACGGCCATAGGGAGTTGGACTTACACCGAGTGAACAATGTCGCCACATGGAGATATTGTCGCTGCCCTAGGAAGCAAGCGACCGGTCGAGGAATGGGCGCGCCTGATGCAGGTGAAAGGCCGCCCACCGAATGAGGCTGCGGCTTCTGATGCCACGTTGTTCTTTGAAGCGCTCGCCAGGGCTCAAGATCCGTACGCGGGATCCGCGGACGCGGTGCGAGTATGCCTAGAGGTTCAGGCGGCACTATACGCCACAACGGAACGAAGAGCGGCGATACTCAGCGGCGATCGCGTGTCAGTCTACGGAGGGCAGGATGGTATGCTCGTCGCAGGCGCCATCGGCGGTGGGAAGAGTCGCACATTCACGCTGCTCAAGGAGTATCTCCCCAAGCCGTTCACACATGCTGCCGTATCAGCAATCCAAGGTCGGTGGATCCAAGTGCCCATCGTGGCCATGACCTGTCCGGATGGTGCGTCGAAAGTGGACTTCTACGACGAAGCGGTGCGCGTGCTGGCGCCGCTCATCGAGCTCGATCTGAAGCACAACAGTCTCTACCGCCGGCATCGTGCCAACGACTTGTACCACTTGTTCGAGGCCATGGTGAACGAGCACGCGATAGGGCTATTCATCATCGACGAGATTCAGAACATCGCGGCACAGAAGAGCGGCGGCGCCGACTCGATCAAGAACAACTTGGTGCGCCTTACGCAGAAGACCGGTGTGTCGCTCGTCCTGATCGGAACGCCCCCGGCACTAAACGTGGTGGCGTCGAGCGCACGCAACGCGCGCAGACTCGCGGAACGATACATCCCGTGGGACCCACCCGAGCGTTCGTCTGCGAGCTTCGAGCGCATTGCGAGAGTCCTCTGGGACACCCGCGCGCTGTCGCGCGACATGCCGTTTACGGGCGGCGTGCGCGACGCGCTGTGGGACGCCTCACAGGGTGTCCCGAGTTTCGTTCAGACGCTCCTTGGTGATGAGCAGCGAGCGGCTTTCGGGCGGGAAGGGATCAACCTCGAACGCCTGGTGAAGTCTGGACCCGCTCACCCGCTGATCGGACGCTTCATAGTGGATCTCGAACGCCAGCGAAAACTCGGGCCCGACGCATGCCAAGAGGCGGAGGTACGACTATTGCGCCCGATGCGGCGCACGGCGCGGCGCGACGTGGCGTGATCAATCCGGGAGTGCTGCCAGCGCCACGGCCTGATGAGCACTATCTCAGCCTTATCGGGCGCTATGCACGGCGCAATGGCTTCGACGCGCTGGCGTGGCTTCACTGGGGGCGCAGGCCGCCTGGGGATGACAGGATCCAGCGGATGGACTATGTGCCTAGGCTGCGCCGCTGAGGGTCCCCCCGTCCGTTGACCATTCCTAAGCAGACAAACGGGCCGTGGGTGAAGGGATGAACGTCTGAGCGTACTCGGCGGGCGTCAAGGGATAACAGGATTCGTGGGGGCGTTCGGTGTTGTGTTCTCGGCGCCAGCGTTCGATGTGACACTGGGCGTCGGCGAGCGAGACGAACCAGTGGGCATTGAGACATTCATCGCGCACGCGGCCGTTGAAGCTCTCGATGAAGCAGTTCTGAATGGGCTTCCCCGGCTGAATGAAGCAGAGCTCGATGCCACGGTCCGCCGCCCACGCATCGAAGGCGCGACTGCGGAATTCGCTCCCATTGTCCAGCGACAGACGCACCGGGGCACCACGCTCTGCGATCATGCCCTCGAGCGCGCGAATCACGGCCACGCTCGGGAGTGAGTGCGCCACCGTGAGGCCGGGCGATTCCTTGGTGCAGTGATCGATCACGGTGAACACGCGAAAGCGACGGCCCGAGGACAATTGGTCACTGACGAAGTCGATCCCCCACGTGTCATTGGGCTGCGTGACCGCCGGGCGCGGGACGCGCGGCACGGCGAGCCGCTTCCGCGCGCGACGACGCACCGCCAGGCCTTCGAGCCGATAGAGCCGCTCCACCCGCTTGTAGTTCACGTGCACGCCCTCGCGCCCCAGCTTCCAATGCAGCCGGGGCACCCCCCAGCGCGGGTGCTGCGCGGCGAGGGCCCGCAGCTGCGCGCGGAGCGGCGCATCGCGCAACGGCCGCTGCGGGACATACCGCAGGGCCGTGCGCTCGAAGCCTAGGAAACGACACAGCCGTCGCTCGCTCACTCGGTAGCGCCCTCGCACGCTGGTGACCACCGTCCGGCGCATGTCGGTGGTCAGCGCTCTTTTCCCAAGACGTCCTTCAGGATCTGTAGATTGAGCGCCTGGTCGGCGACGAGCCGCTTGAGCCGGCGATTCTCGTCCTCCAACGCCTTCAGCCGCTTGGCGTCGCTCACCTGCAGATCGCCGTACTGCTTCTTCCAGTGGTAGAGCGTCGCCTTCGAGATGCCGTGCCGGCGCACCAACTCGGCCGGCTCCGTGCCGGCGGCGTGCTCCTGCAGGATCGCGATGATCTGCTCGGTCGTGAAACGGGCCTTCTTCATGGGGCCTCCGGTCGGCGCTAAGGTCGACCAATTGGGGCCCGATTGTCTAGCTCACTTTGGCGGGAATGGCGGGGGGACCCTCACCGCATGCTCAGCGGGATCGCTGTGGAGAGTTGTGCTGATCTTGCAGAGGAACTCCTCATCAAGCACTCGGGGCTCGGCCTTCACGATCTATTCGCGCCGCACGCGACCGCGCGCCGACTACTTGCCACGCTGTTGACAGGTCACTGGCTGGAGCTCGGTCCGAAACGCGGGTATCTCGCGTCTCTAGCGCCGGATTACACGCGAAACCTGTCACTCGCCTGCTGCAAAGAGTGCGTCGAGGAGGAACGCGCACGTCAACAAGAACCGTATTGGCATACCAGTCACGACTTCTTCGGTGTAGTGGCGTGCGCAGTGCATCAAACGCACTTGGAGCGCATCGAGGGGCGAGCTGGTTACCTCGCACTCCGGGAGGCCGGTGACATCGAGCGCTGGGGACTGCGGCGGATCAAGGGGATGCCCCTCGCACCCATAGACGTGTCATACGCCAAGGTCGCGCGAGAATTGTACGCGCTCGCCGGGTGCGGGTACATCGGCGAGCAGCTTGCTCAGGAGTACGCCACGCTCATCGACGAAATGATGCGCGCTCTCGACTTGCCGCGACGGGCACGCAGTGAGCGAGCGCGCCTTGTCCACGACATCCTCAGCGTTGGCAAGGAGCGTGCGGAGGATTGCCATCGCGCGAACGCATTCAGTGTGCTACACAAGATCTACCGAGATGTTGTGGCAGGCGACCGAGAGTTCGCCGTGCGAATGCTCCGGCGAGAACGCTTCGAGCCCGCGGAACAGATGTCCATGCATGCGCTCGGTCTTGTCGATGTGCTCGGCGCGGCAAAGCGCACGCATGGGATGCGTCGCAACGGAGTGGTGGTGACGGGTTGCGGCTTCCCTAGATGTAGGCGATACCAGCCCGACCTCGAGGAACGGTGCGACCGATTGCGGGGCGTGAGACAGCATGCGCTGAGATGTGAGTGCGAGTGCGGTTTCACGCTCATTGGGGCCCCTGGACAGGGGAGACTGTCCATCACTACGTTCGGCCGCACGGCGGAGGCGATGCTCGAGGAACTGCTGCGCGACGGCATTCGAGATGACACTTTGCTCGCACGCGTGCTTGGCGTGCCACCGGGCGCGATTGGCATTATGCGGGAGCGCATGGAACGCCCCGGGGGCGGCGAAGGCGCCGCGCAAGGGAACGGGGCAGCGAGCCAGGGTCACCCGTGAACGCGGACGCCGCTCTCAGCCTCCATTCCATCGCGACGGTCACGTGATGGACGTCGCTACTAGCGTCGAGTGCCTCTCAATTTCCCGATGAAGCCGCCCCCGTCGCGCACGTCAAAGTAGTCTGCCACGAGAAGGCCAGCGCGCAGCGTGCCTTTCACGAAGGAGCCGTCCTTGGACTCCAAGGCGAAGACACCGTCCTTGTCGATCGGACCACGTCCCCCAGTGCCGGCAGAGCCACCTTTATCGTTCGTGAGAGCGAAGCTGATGTAGATGGAATCGTTCGCAGTCAATGCCGCAACACTCCCTGCCCATGCGACGCGAGTTGTAGCGCGCGTCCCAGCAGTGTCGATCCATGTTGTCACCCACGTGGCATCGTACAGCCCGAGGTTGTCCGACGGTTTGGGCGTCTCTTGGGCGGCAACCATCCGCAGCAAGTAGTGATCGCCGTCTCGATCACGTCCACTCGACGCGAGAAAATACCCCTTCGCCGTTCGGTACCCCGTATACGCGTTACCTCCAGCGTCGAGCACAATACGGCCATCGCTCGTGCGTCGCACCGACCTGATCTGGTAGATCTCTAACGCATCATTGGTGGTGTCTCTTGGCGTGGCTCGCCAACTCGTAAGCACGATCCATCCAATGCCGTCGAGAATCTCGTCCATGATGAGTATACCGGAGCGTCGAGCTCGGTAATCCAGACTGTCGTAGAAGATCTCGGTATCGAAGGTGAAGACCCCCTGCAGCGCGGCGTCCGGCGAGTCGCTGACCCGACGGGGTATCGCCATCGGCCCCCAGAAGAGCGCCGCGGCAGGCGCCCCGCGGGCTGGCGTCGGTTCGCGATCCGGTGTCCGTGCCGCCGGAGCGCCGACAACCTGACGGCGGGCGTCGGATATGAGCGCGCCTGCGAATACACTTGCCACGGACCGTTCCGCCAGCGGTCCCGAAATCCAACCCGAGGCGTACCTCAGTGGTATGGCGAAGTTCATCTGCTCGCCGCCGCGAACCCGCCAAGATGCAACGGCAAACACCTTTCCAGTGGCATCCAGGACGGCTCCGCCACTGGAGCCCGGGCTGACGGAAGCACTGATCTGTACGGCATCACGTCCCCGTTCAGTTCGTAGTGCGCTCACGATGCCAGTCGTGACGGTCGAAGCGAATCCGAGCGGGCTGCCGATGACCGTTACTGACTCGCCGACTTTCGGCGTGGTAGAGCGCATCGGCAGGAATGGTAAGCCGTAGCCCGGTACTTTGAGAACGGCAAGGTCGATTGCAGAGTCGCCTGCTATGAACGCGACGCGTTCATACTTCGGGCCCTCGGTACGAACGACGATGGCGCGGGCCGCACCCCGAAGAACGTGCCAGTTTGTAACCAGGACGCCAGACGCGCTCACGAAGAACCCGCTGCCCTGAGAGATCGTATCCCCGTCTGCCGCGATTGCAAGGATTGTGACTGTCGCGGGCGTCGCAGCCGCGGCGATGGCCGCCGTGCTTCCCGCAGCCTTCGACTGGGCGCCAGCTGCCTCGGCGCCCGTCGATAGGGCGAAGAGAAGGCTTGCGCCCGACAGCGCCAGTCCTTGGCGGAGCGGCATGCCTAAGTCAGCGTCCGGAGATAAGGTCGACCAAATAGAAGATAGCATCGCGCTCGTCCTGCGTGCCGGTGGGGATGTCGAGGAATACCCGGTAGAATGTCTTTCCGGCCTCACACGCTTGTTGTGGCGTCACCTGTGGATCGCGAATCATCCCGATCAGCTGCAGATCTGCTGCGGACGCGTATTGCTGAAGGAGCGCAATACCTCGGTCCTTAGAAATCGAGATGTGCTCTCCCGGATAGCGTCCTGATATCCGTCGCCCTATCGCAATCCCACTCAACTCGATAACTCGACGTCGCTCCGGTGGCGTGAGGACCCCGAGGCTGTACCCTCCGTTTGTCATCGTGGCCGATGCGCAGCTATCCACAGGAAGTCTCTCAAGAATCATCGCTCGGAACTGAGCCACCTCACGCCGTTCTTCCGGACGCAGGTCCGTGACCACCGCAGCAGCGCTCAGGCTGCCAAGCCAGTTGGTATCGTCGCCCTTATGCGCGAGGAAGAGCGAGTCCGCGTTCCCTCCCTGCGACCGAATTGCGTGAACGGCCAGCGCATCCTCGTCGAGAGGCAGGTCAGGCGATGCCGTCGGGTTCGCTAGGCCAGCGCTGAGCTTGCGCGCTTCAGCCATTCCTCGAGCTATCGCCACAAATACGATGAGAAGAATCACGCTGCCAGTGAGCAGCCCGAACCGTCGCACCGCCCTCTGCATCTGTAAGTCGAATGGGCGTGGGTGCTCTGAATTCGACCCAAACGTGGCCAGGACGCGACGTGAGCGTCTCCAGTACATAAACCAGATGAGGGAGTAGACCGCTCCCCTGCCGGCCGCAATCAGGAGATCGTTGATTGCTTTCCAACTCTCGTCGCCACTTTGCGTTCCGCTCAGGATCAACCCCATCAACCCCGCCTGCGCTCCATAGAGCAGGAAGCCGCACCCAAGCACGTAGAGCGCGACGCGTGGTGTTGCAGGGTGCAGCCGGAGCAGCAGGGCCAGCAGGAGCGCGGAGCCCATGACAATCAACGTTGAGAGCCCATCGTAAATCATGACGTACGTGCGAAACCCATCCATGGCGATCATGCCACGCGCATTCCACGTTGCTAGGTCCTGCAGATCAGACCATAGTGCCACGATACCGGAGAGTACGACGACAATCTGGCCGAGTGTAAACCACGCCAACCAGCCGCCCATTCCCTCAAGGTCCTCAAGGGAAACTTCGCCACGGTGTAGCCGGCCCGACTTGAGTGGAGGCGACGGTCGGGCGGTACTCGCCATCTCTGCTGGATTAGCGGCGGGCGCCTCCAGTCGCGAAGCCGGTACCGGCGGCGAGACCGGCTCCTGACTGGGTAACACAACTGCCGGAACACTGGGATCCGTAGTGGGAACGGAGCGGCTGTCTGCGGGCGGCGCTGCGCGCAGTGGACCTCTTGTCTCCGTCGCCTCATGAAACACAGGTGGTAATCTCGATGGCGGGTCAAGATGTACGTCTGCAGCGAGCAAACTGTCCGTTGCCAATGGCGTGACGTCACGATTGCAGAAGCGACAGATCTTCGCCTTCACCAGGATGCGCTCTGCGCACCAAGGGCACTCACGCTCCTGCCGGAAGTCAGAGGAAGAAGTCATTCGTTGGCCTTAAGTCGTTATGACTGAGATCCCGAACGATGATGATGAAGCCCGCGAACGACCGCCGCGTTCATCAGACACCTGCAATCTCCGACGTTTCCCCCAAATCGGCTAGCACCGGGCCCTCCTCCCATTGCTTGCGCTGGGGTTCGTGACGCGCGATGTTCGCTGTTCCACATCTGGGATGCGTAGTGCTTTTCTGACCCTTCTGTAAGAGGACGAACAGATCATGGCTCTCGCGCCAGTGTCCGCTATCTGTCCGAAGTGTGGGAAGCAGTTCACGGAGACTCCAAAGCGGTCGTTTCTTGGATTCCAGAAGTTGACGTGTCCGGGATGCGCTGCTCCCGTCGTATATCCTCTCACGAGCGGGTATCGGATTACCTATTGGGTCATGGCCATATTCATGATCTTGGCCTTCATCGGCGGAACTGCGGAAGGCAACGTTATGGTGCCTGGCCTCTGGGGCATCGCGGTGATTTGGGGGCTCGTTGAAGACTTCCGTATACGACAAGCAGTGGCGAAGCGACATCCGAAGCCGTAGTAAGGGTCCCCGCTCAACTCCCGCGAAAGTGAGCTAGAAGGACGGGCCCGTGGGCCCGGTCCCTTTATCAAATAGCCAACGGAGGTCCACCAGCTGACCTTACCTCGCTCGCGCCATGACTGATGTGATTGGATCGTTTCAAGCCAGAATGTCGGGTTTTGTCGACGCAGCGTTTGGGGCGATGCTGTCTGTCGCCCCCGAGAGAGAGCAGGACCTGCGTGCTACAATGGAAGCCCATGGCATTCGCCTCGAGCCGGTTACTGTCGGCGCCTTCTTCCAAGCGCAGCCGCACGATGACGCTACGAGTCATATCAAGTGGCGTATTCAGGCAAGCCCTGTGGGTTGCTATTTCGTCTGGGCCTTTGTGAACTACCAGTTTGTTCACATGCAGCGTGTTTACGCTGCCGCCAACGGCAGTGCCGTCCCTGATGACTCGCACGGAGAGTACTCCGCTCTGGATTGGGCTGCGAGTGCCGTCGCGCATACAGAGAAGGGCCATCCGCTCGAATCCGAGCCGCAACTCTATCCGACTCTGATGGGGTATCCACCGCCGCCGAATGCGAACAAGGACCCCGACTATTGGGTGTCCGAGGTGGCGCTGGCTGGGATTGGGTGGATTCTGCAGCACGAGTTGGTGCACGCTATCGAACAGCATCGTGCACCAACGAGCGTTGCGGAGAATGCCGCGTCCCGTCGCAACGAGGCCACAGCGGATAGGGGCGGCGTAGACTGGGTGCTGAATCAACAGGTGGCGAATGATACCATGATGCTGAAGCGCTCCCTTGGGATTGTCAGCGCCGTTCTGAGTTTCGTCGAACTCGAGTGTCGGCTTGGGTTCACCTCCGATGGACCCCACCCTCCTGCGGCAGAGCGGCTGCTAGACGCAGCTCAGCATTGCTCAATGCATAGCGTAGCCTTGGACTATGGAGCAGTGGTGATGCTCGAACTGGCTGCTCGATTTGGCTTTTCGACAGAGCCGTCGAGCACCAAGAGTTTCGAGGTGCTGAGAGATCAGGCCGTCAACTTGCTCAGATCCAGAAAGTGAGTGGTCGTGCCGTGACCTCCCCCGCTAGCCGGACAGCGAAAAAGGGGACTCTGCAGACGATGATGACCTCGGCCGGCACTGGAGGGGCGACGAGCCACCGCCTTCCCAGATGAGGCGGTGAGGTCGTACGTAACGCTGCTCGCCAGCAAGTCTATCGCGTGACGATCATCGAGACCATCAACGCTATGCACACAGCAATTACCCAGAAGACTACCATCCACCCATTGTTGTCAACCGGAGGAGGCTTTCGCGAGGTGAGCTTCAGCTCAACTTCGCGCGCTTCCTCTCCGAGTTGGCCCGAGAGCGCCCTCATACTTCGCTCTTCAGTCGACCCAGGGAACCACTGAGCGCCGCAGTGTAGACATACCGTCATTATGACGTCGCGAGATCCTGCGTTCACCCCAGCTGAAAAGCCAAGGACCATCTCCGCAGCTACCGCCCTTCCCAGCGACTTCTTCTTTACAGCGACTGCCTGCAGCGATTGCGATGAGCACTGCGGGCAGGTGGCGACAGGTGCGCTCGGGATCGTCATTTGTACTTGCCCGCGAAATGAGTGTCTTGTCGCAGAAGCTATCGAATTCGTTGAGTAGCGACGATCAATGGTGAGAACGGATGTCACGATCCCGCAAGGCAAGACGGTGTGAAGCCGACGTGGTGTCGGTGCCCTCGTCCGGAAAGAGCTGAACAAGCGCATCGTGAACGAACCGTAGCGTCTGGAAGTCCGGCCAAAGCAAGACTCGGCCGTGTGCCAGTGCGTTGCGCAAGTACGGAACGACCCGAACCACCGCATCCATAAACGCGTCTTCAGGCGCGTCCCTGTCTATCGGCGGAGCGAGGACCGACGGGCTGCGGTCGCGAAAGCCGGCGGCTTTGAGCACCCCTCGTTCCCGCGCGACGGAAATCAGGGCCTTGAGGCCGGGCCTTCCTCGCCCGACTTGCGTACCCAGTACATGCCTGAGCGCCAACTCTAGCGTGGAGTACAACTCCAGGGTCGCGACTGGAAAGAACCGATAGCAGTACCAGGAGTAGATCAGAAGGTTGCGCGCCGTCTCGTACTTCTGACGAATGTCGACGTGCAAGTGTCCTGGCAGAGTCTCGTCGGCCACAAACGCGTAGTACTGCTCTAGCGACATGCGCGTCGATCCACCGGAATCGGGCGCGCCTACAGAGAGATTCTCCATCCGTGGGTCAGCGGTCGTGACCTCGGCGAGCGGCTTCAGAGAGTCCAGATAGGAATCAGGCATTTGGATGGACCAGAGTCTGGCGTGTCGTAGTGAGCGGATTCCTAAAAGTCCTGCTGGTGTGGGGGCAAGCCTCCCAATCGGAACCACAAACGAACATCGACTTTCCGTGGTGCAAGTTCAGGACTGCATGGTTCGTCGAGTGGGAGAACCGGGCAGCGGTGGTCTATGCCGCGCCCAGCTGTCCCAAATAAGAGACGACGGCCGTAATATGGGTTAATATTTCGCAATATCGATCGACGTGAGCTTGAGACCCCTATAGAGCGATCGGGCCTGCGCTCAATAGAATAGCACCGACCGCGCCTGTCGCGCATCTCGGCCGAGCGGCCACTTGCCAGCAAATGGAGTGGCCGCTTTTGCGTGCCCGTTGGCCTGCCAGCGCCCTACGCTGCCAGAGACTCCCCTTCTTCTGGAGGCTCTGTATGCAGTCGTTCGAGAAACGCCGGCGCGCCCAGGCCGCGCTCGCCGTGGTCGGCGTCGACGCCGGGAAGTTCCGCCACGTGCTGGTGGTGCGTCCCCGTGATGGTCATGACTCGAAGCCCTTTCCGTTCGAGACCTCGCGGACTGGTTTCGAGTCGGCGGCCTCGTTCATCCTCGAGGCCGCCGGTCAGGGTCGCGGGCGCGTCACCCCGGCCCAGATTCTCGTCGGCATCGAGTTCGCCGGCGCGTACGGGTTCACGCTCGCGCACTACCTGCACGGCCGCGGCTTCCAGATCGTGAATGTCCTCCCGTCGGACACGAAGCGTTGGAAGGAGGTCATGCACCATCAGGCGCTCAAGACCGACGCGAAGGACGCGCTGGGCATCACCGACCTCACCGCCACCGGCCATTTCGTCTCGTTCGCCTTCATGGAGCCGACGTACGCCGAGCTGCGCTATCTGGTGAGCACGCGCGAGCGGTTCGCGATGCTGCGGCGCGCCGAGATCACCCGCCTCGTCTCCACATTGGAGCTGGTCTTCCCCGAGTTCGCGTCGCACTTCGCGACCATGCAGTCACCCACCGCGCTGGCCGTGCTTGAAGCCTTCCCGAGTCCGCAGACGCTGCGCGCCGCCCCCCGACGGCGGCTGCTCGCGCTCCTGCAGAAGGCCAGCATGGGCCACCTGGGGGCCGAGACGGCGGACGCGCTGCGCCGTGCCGCCGCGACGACTCTCGGCCTGCCGCTGGCGCAGGGCGCGCTGGCGCGCGAGCTCCCGCTCCTCATCGCGCAAAGTCGGTTGCTGGCGCAGCATCTCGCCGTCCTAGAGGCCGAGATGGAGCGGCTGCTCGGGACGCTGCCCGAGGGCCCGTTCCTGCTGAGTGTCCCGTGGGTCAGCGTCGTCACGGCGGCCACCTTCGTCGGTTCTGTGGGTGACGTGCGGGCCTACGACTCGTCGCGCCAGATTCTCCGACTCGCCGGGATGTCACTCGTGGAGAAGTCGAGCGGGACGCATCAGGGGCAGCTGCGCCTGTCGAAACGCGGGCGGCCGATACTGCGCCGGCACGCATTCATCCTGGCGCTCCGCTGGATTCGCCGGGACGGGCCCTTCCGGGCGACGTTCGAGGCGATGACGGCGCGTAATGGCGAGATCAAGATGAAGGCGGTCGTCGCCATCGCGCGGCGCGCCTTGAAGATCCTCTACACCGTCGCGCGGGAGCGACGACCGTTCGTGCCGGTGCACAGCCCGCCCGGCGGCGCGCCGCGCGTCCGGCGGACTGGCAGGCCGGGCAGGAAACGCTACAATGGAAAGCAGGGCTCGCTTCGGCAAGCTCGCGTCTGCAGGACCGGCAGGTCGGGGATTGGGTGCCAGCACACACGTTGAGGAGCGCCGTCGGCGGCTCCGGTCTTGAGAAGGTCACCCCCGACCCGTCACCCGCCCCAGTCTCCAATTACGGGGTGCCGAGGGGTCGCACGCGCGACTGCCTCTGACGACATGATAGCATCGAGATTCGCGGGTGCCGCCGGAGACGCGCTGCTTGAGACGACGATAAACGCACGGGACACGGCGAGGGTCCGGGGGGACCCCTAAGACGCGATGCGCGGTCTTCGAAGTGAGACGTGGCCTCGCCCGCTCCCGCGCGAGTGGCCGTGCGGGACATCAGCGTGTGCTGATGTCCCGTGTCGCGGCGTGCGGTGCGGCTCCGGTGATCCGAATGCGGCGTGTCCTCCGCGACACGGCCGTCCGATTGAGACTTGAGCGCACCCACCCTCCCGCGACTTCACGCCCTTCAGACTATTGAATCGGGCGCTGAAGTGCGCGTCGATCGGCCTCACTGAACGGTGGTAGATTCGAACTCGCCAAGATGGATCGCGCTAGAACATGCTGATCGATTTGGGGTGAGTCGATTCGCAGGCCGTTCGGAGTCGCTACCACCCGAAAGACTACGCTCTCTCGTGCAGGGTTGGCATTTAGCACGAGCCCGGTGGTCTGGTCGCGCTCGACGCGCTGCACGACAGAGCCAATCGTCGCGTATCGAACTTCGACCAGTGCCGTGTCGGCGACAACTGCAACCGACTCGACCTCGTACGAAGCGATCGCGGTGAAACTGTCGTAGCCAGGTTCGCGCTCCGGGGCAACGAGCACAGAGTCGAACCAAGCGCTGCTGCGCAGTCTCTCGCCGTCGCCGTCGCGTCGTATATACTCCTCAATGAGGAGGCGTGCTGAAGTCGGAAACTGCCGAGAGGAGGCGATGACCCGCGCTTCACCAACAGTATCTGCGACCGCTGAGCGTTCCCCGCCCTTACTGGCACCGCTGCACGCCGCGACGCCTACGAGCGCTAGAAAGAAAAGCGGTGTTCGGTAGCATGACATGTGATTCCTCGGCGGTTACGGACGTAGAATTATCAGTCGCGCGGTACTTGGGGTCGGTAGATGAGCAGGCGGTCACCTCCAGCGAACCACCCACCTTGTGACTTCGTTCCCCAAACGCTATTGGCGCTAGCGCCATGAGTACCCATCTGCGCGCCGATCAGTCCACCAGCAGCGTTCATCTTGCCAAGATAGATGCCGACGTGACCGTTCCCTCCGCCTCTTGGCTGCCAAAGAATGTCTCCCGCGCGCGCGTCAGAGACTTCAACCTGGCGGAAGTTGTCATTACCAGAGTACGTGCCGCTTTGCGTCAACGGAATTGAGGCGAATCCTGCTCGATTCTGTGAGTTTTTACAGAAGTGTATGCAATCCGCTCCGCGCTTACCGTCTCCTCCGAGCACGTACGGCATCTTTGCGTTTCTATAGTCCTCGACCTGCGCAACCGCGGCATCCGCAATGCGACTACCTTCCGCTGCGGTGATGTCTCTACAGTTGGGACAATCCTCAAGCGCGTATAAACCGTACGGATCCCTATACGATAGGGTCCCCCCGCCGATTCATCGTTTCAAAGCAACCAAACGGGCCTCTCGGTGCGATGCAGTTTCCGCCAGCCGAGCGCGATTTACGGGCTCTGCGTAGAGTCGTGTAGAATGGCACCACTCCGCTGGTGCTATTGCGTTGCTCCAATCGTAGAAGCGCGTGGAGACGCCCGACGCGTGTGTCTCGGCGTCGGACTGCCACGTCATGGCGTCGGTGGCTCGATCTTACGGGTGCTGGCGGATTCCTGTGCTCGCACGCGGCGAGGCAGACCGTCCTTCGCTGGCGACGATGGGCCGACGCGGGTGGCCGACGTGACCGGTTGGCCCACGGACGGAGGCGTCATGAGCGTGCCGGCGACGAACTGGGAGAAGGGCGCGATGTCGCCGTGCACGCTGGCGCGCTCCAGCGCGGCGAAGTAGGCGTCGCGCTGCTCGACGGGGATCACGGTCCACGGATAGCCCCCGGACGCCAGCATTGCGTTCATCAGAAACCGCCCGATGCGACCGTTCCCATCCGGATACGGATGCACGAAGACGAGGAAGAAATGTCCGAGCACAGCGCGCACCGCCGCGTCCGGTTCCTTGCGCAGATGGTCGAAGAGTGCCGGCATCAGCTCGCGCACGGTGTCGGAGGCCGGAGGCACGTGCTGGGCATTGCGGATGTAGACCGGCTGCGCGCGATACCCGGCGAGATCGGACGCCTGGAGCAGGCCCACGGTGACGCTCGGCGCGAAGAGTTGGCGATACCATGCGCCGTGATCGCGCCACGCCGTGTCGGCGGCGTCCGCGCCCTTCAGGATGCGAGCGATGCTCTCGGTGACACTCTGGTGGGCCAACCAATAGCCGTGGGCCGCGAGCGCGTTACGTGTCTCCGCGTCGACCAGGTCGGTCTCCGGCCGCCACCTCCCACGTGCGACCTTGGCGATCACCTCGTCCGTGACGCGGTACCCCTCAATAGACAGCGAGTGGTACGCATCGACCTTGTACCGCTCCGCCACCTGCGCGAGATAGGTGGGGGCGTCGGTGGGGAGTCCCGGGGCCGCCGGCATGATCCGGATCACCGTGTCACGCATATGTGCCCACCGTAGTTCCATGCGCCGCACATGCGGTGAAGTCGCCCGCGCCAGTGGCTCGTGTGCGAGCGGGGCGGCAAACGGGTTTGTCTCGTTCACCACGTAGCCCGCGTCCCGCATGGTCTCCCGGATCTGGTCGGCCACGTCGTCGCGTCCGATGGCCCGGAAGGCGCCCACCAGCCGGCCACTCACCACGCTGCGGCCTTCCGTGAGCAGCACACGGCAGAGGTCCGACGCGTCGGTGACTTGTCCCATGGCCACGCGGACATCGGTAGGGGACTGCTCGAAGGCGGTTGGGGAGAGCCGCACGAGCGTGGCCGCGAGCGACATGACCCGCAGGCGCCCGACACGAACGATCTGGTCACGCGGCACCGGATCGCGCGTCTTGTAATCCAGGAGCGAGCACCCATCGGGCAACGCGAGCGTGTTGTTCGTGCCAGCCGTGGCCCACACGATCACCTGCTTGCTCAGGTGTGTCGCCGCAGCGTGCACCTGCAACGACGCTCCCGGGTCGAGATGCCACGCCGCGCCGAACCGTTCCGTGCAGTAGGCGGCAAGGAAGTCCTCGCGCGCGGCGTACCACGGTGTGGTGTCGCCCGAGTGTTCCCCGGGCCGAGCCACGACGTACCAGCCGCGCGTGACTGGGTGGAGGAACCCCGCGTTGACCAACGCGCGGCGCGCCGGTGCGTCGAAATCCGACGACCGGAGAACCGTCTTCCCCTGACGCTGGTGTGCCTGCAACGCCTTGAGGGCGGCGGTCAGCCGCACTCGGGCAGGAGTCTGCGGGGACTGAGGCATGGGTTCCTCGGTTCGGTGCGCCGTGAGGTTCTGACGTACTATAGTCCGAACATCCTGCGTCGCGCTAGTCCGAGTGCGCTTACTATTGCTAGTCCGAACGGTGTTGTGTTCGCTCGTCGGGCGCGCGGATGGGGCTCCATCGCGCCCTGGCAGGATGCCACGATGATACCCTCTGTGACCTGATCGGTTCGAGAGGTCCGAATCCCCTGACCTCCCACTTTCCACATCTGCTCCGACGCTCAGGCCGCGACCATCGCCGGCTCAGTTCCACACAACTCTACGGAGAGGCGATTTATGATTGACTCGGACCAATCGACTCGAACGTTAAGTCACTGTGACGCAACAGCTTGCATTTGTCCACTATCGTGGACTCTAATTGTCTGAGCCAGTTATGGACGAGGCCGACGGTGCGTTCAGGGCCCTGCTCGACACCTCCCTCCACCGTGGGAGGCGACTACAAACATGCGTCGGCCTTATCTCTCCACGTGCGCATTGCGAGGGCGATCGACCGCAGGGCCGCGGCGGCAAAGAGCGCCACCAGCCCGAGTTTCACCCACGCGAAGGTCCTGACTTGGGTGGCGACGACGGCGAAGCCGAGGTTCATCGCGGCGAACAGCAGCAGCAAGGCGAACGACTTTCGCCTGAGGTCGAGCCACGCGACCAGCAGGATGCCTGCGAATGCCGCCGAGATGGAGCCGACGCCGACCCAGAACAGTGTGCTCATTGCTGGCCTCCGGTCATGATCATCACCTACTTGCCGACGTGGCGACAGGGCGCGGCGGCCTCCCTGCTACGTCAGCCGTTCACCGCGAGATGATCGTTCGATGACGATCGCGAGCCGGCGTTCACGCGTGGCCTCCTGCTTGGCGTTCATCACGTAACCCGTCACGGCACGGCGATACCCCGGCGGCTGTGCGCTCCAGAATTGCCAGGCGGCCTTGTTGGCCTTGAAGCGCCTGAGGAAGGCGGGGGCAAACTCGGGCGTCGGATTCTCGAACGTGTACACGCCGGTGCGCTCGGGCACGCGCTGCGCGAATGCGGCGAGACCCGCCGGCGTCATGCGGCCGGCGGCGATGAGCGCTTGCACCTTGCGGACGTTCACGTTGCTCCAGTTCGACTTCGGCTTCCGCGGCGTCCATCGCTGCATATAGCACGTGTCGTCAATGGATCTGATGACGCCGTCGATCCACCCGACGCACAGCGCCTCGTCGAGCGCCTGCTGGTAGACCACGCCGCCCTTCCCGGAGGCCTTTTTGTAGTAGCCGATCCAAAGTTCGGACTTGGTTGCGCCGTACTTGGCGAACCAGGCGCGGAGGGCGTCGGTGGTCTTGAAGAACTTGGGCGTCATTCCGGTGCAGGGGACAGGGAACAGGGTGTGGCGCGGGGGATAGGGAACAGGGTGTGGTGCGGGGGATAGGGAACAGTGTGTGGTGCGGAGGTAGGATGCGGAGCGTAGAGCGCCGAAAAGGTGACCGTGGGCGCAGGTGCGAGCCTGAAGGAATTGATGCATCCTATGATCGGGACACCAGTACGCGTCCTCCTCCCTTGCACCACACCCTGTTCCCCGCACTCCGCACCACACCCTGCTCCCTGCACCCCGCACCATGATCGCCGTCGCCTTAGCGATAGTCAGCGCCGTGCGCCCCCGTCAGGAGACGCGCGCATGACCGCCGAAATCCGCCTCGGCTGCCAGGGGTGGAACTACACCGCCTGGGTAGGGCCGTTCTTTCCGCCCCGCACGCGCGCGACGGACTTCCTCACCGTGTATGCGCGCGCGTTCAACACGGTGGAGGTGGACAGCACCTTCTACGCGACGCCCGCGGTGCAGACGGTGCGGAGCTGGGCGTCGCGCGTCCCCGCCGGCTTCACGTTCGCGCTCAAGCTGCCGCAGGAGATCACGCACGAGAACCGCCTGCGCCGCAGCGAGGCGCTGCTGCAGCGTTTCTTCGACGTCGCACGCGAACTCGGGCCCAAACTCGGCCCGGTGCTGATCCAGCTCGGCCCCGATTTCGCGCCGTCTGAGTTGCCGGCGCTCGCGGCCTTCCTGCCGCTCCTCCCCCGCGACCTGCGCGTGGCAGTGGAGTTCCGCCAGCGCGGCTGGATCAACGACGGCATCGTGGCGCTGCTCGCCGAGCATCACGTGGCGCTCGCGCTGGCGGATGCGCGGTTCATCCCACGCTCGGTGATGCTCAAGCTCGCCGACCGCCCGACGTCGGACTTCATGTACCTGCGCTGGATGGGACCCGACCGCGAGATCGTGGACTACTCGCGCGTGCAGCACGACCGCACCAGGGAGCTCGAGGCCTGGCTCAAGGTGATGCCGACGATCGTAGGGCGGGTGAAGACGGTGTACGGTTACGTGAACAACCACTTCAGCGGGCACGCGCCGGCCAACGTGCGGGAGCTGCAACGGCAACTGGGCCAGGTCGTTGTAGACCCGGCCCAGTTGGGGGAGCAGCTGCAGTTGTTCTGAGGGGCGTCACGGCGCGTGCTTACGGCCAGCTCACCGTCCCGGTGCCGAGCGCAATGAAGTGGATGCCGGAGACGCCGGAGGACGGCGTCGCGCCGGACAGGGTGATGTTCGCGGCCCCGGAGTTCTTCACGTAGTGGCGGGTCGTGTCGGCGCCGAATCCGGCCGTTGAGAAGTCGAGCCCGGTGAAGGTGAGGGCCCCGCCGCTGCGATTCACATCGAAGAGCGCGTCGCCCGCGAAGCCCGGCCCGAATCCGGTGAACGCCGCGTTGTTGAACGTCACGGCGGACGACCCTGCCAGTTTGAGCACGAGATTGACGAACTGCATCGGGTCTGCGCCGGTCTGGTTGAGACCGTTCACGGTGAGCGTTTGCGCCGGCGACGGATACGCAGTGGCCGCCAGCACGATGGAACCGCTTCCGGTGCCACGGGCGAGGGTCCCCTTCACGAGGGCGTCGCTGTCGAATCGCGTCGTCGTCGCGGCGTTCACCGTCAGATCCTGGAAGAAGCTGTTGACCGGATCGGCGAACTGCACGCAGTTCGCCCCCGTCAGGATCACGGTATTCGTGCCGCTCGGCGCGAACGCGTCCGGCGCCGTGCCTCCCTGATACAGGCACCCGCCGCCGCTGACGGTAATCGTGCCCGCGGTAAGCTTGCCGGTCGTGCTGGCGCCGTTGAAATACCCGTTGTCGCCGCCTATGAACAGCTGGTCGGCCGCGTTGGTCATGACGAGGAGTCCGCCGTTGTACACGCTCAGCTGATTCGCGTCCACACGGCCGCCGTTCAGCGTGAGCATGCCGCCGTTGGTGCCGTCAATCCCCAGGGAGCCCCACGACAGCCCGACGATGACCTGATTTCCCGGGCCCGACACCTTGTAGTTCCCCTCGACGATCAGCATCTCGAAGTTGCCAACGACGGTGTTGCCGCCCGGCGTGCCGTCGCCCATGAGGTGAATGGCGTCGCCTTCGCATGTCTGGACCCCCGCTGCGCCGAGCGGGGCGACGACGTTCCCATAGACATACAACTGGTACGAGCACGAGGTCTGGATGTACGCGCCGCTTGCAATCGTCAGGTGGTGCGCGTTGCCGTCTCCGGCACTGGTGGTGGGAACGTTCGGTGTGCCGGAGGGAATGAGGACATCATCAGCGTAGGTCGGCACGACGGCCGGCGACCAGTTGCCCGCCGTGTTCCAGGTGCTGCTCACCGCCCCCGTCCATGTCAGCACGACGCTGGTGGACGTGGCGGTGATGATGGTCGGCGCGAGGCCTGCGTACGTCGCGGTCATGGTCTGCGGACCGGCGCCAATCGTCCAGAGGACGGTCGCCATGCCGTCCGCATCGGTCGTGGCCGTCGCGCTCGAGAGCGAGCCGCCACCGCCGGTCACGGCAAACGCGATGGTCTCGCTGGCCACGCCGTTGCCGAACGCGTCGTGCAGGCGCACGGTGATCGGGTCCAGCAGCGCGCCTGCAGCGGCGGACTGGCCGCTGCCGCTCACGATGCTCAGTCCGGTGGGCGGGCCCGATGCTACCGCAAAGGCAGCACTCGTGCCGCTGGTCAGTCCGCTCGCGCTCGCGG
This sequence comes from uncultured Gemmatimonas sp., assembly GCA_964416005.1. GTDB lineage: Bacteria > Gemmatimonadota > Gemmatimonadetes > Gemmatimonadales > Gemmatimonadaceae > PNKL01. The sequence continues at coordinate 84,006 of CAYQCP010000005.1, read as the reverse complement.
TGAGGGTGTATGGCGATCCGCGCTTGGTGATCGTCAAGTCTGCGAAAGACGCGACACCCGCCACGGCGGTGCGCGTGACCGTCCCGCCCAGCGTGGCGCTGCCCGGGTTCGCGCCGATGGCGACCGTCACCGCGCCCGTAAACGTCGTGACCGTGTTGCCCGCGGCGTCTTGCGCGGACACCGTCACTGGCGGGGCAATCGGCAAGCCCGGATCAATCGTGGATGGCATCGCTCCAAAGACGAGCGCGCTCGCGTCGCCCGTGGTGACGATGAAGGGGCTGCTGGCCACGGCGGTGAGCGCCGCACTCGAGAAGACGAGCGTGTACCCCGTGCCCGGCCGGTTGAGCCGGAGGTCGCTGAAGGTCGCGACGCCGGCGACCGCCTTGACCGTCGTCGTTCCGGCGAGCGTGGCGCCGCCCGGGTTGACGCCGAGGGCGACGCTGACGTCGCCCGCGTACGTCGTGATCGTGTTTCCCGCGGCGTCCTGCGCGGCCACGGTCACGGCCGCCAAGGCAACCCCCGCCTTGCCGGCCACGGGGTCGGTCAGCACGGCGAGCCGCGTCGGCGTCACCGCGAGCGCGGTGGCATTGACCGAGAGTGGGGAGCCGGAGAGGCCGGCGCTGGCGACCGTCAGCGTCTGCGCCCCGGCCGCGGGGCCCAGCTTCCACTGCGCGCTCACGTTCCCCGACGCGTCCGACACCGCCGTCGCCGGCGTCACCGTGCCGCCGCCGCTCGCCGCAAAGCTCACCGTCACGCCGCCCACGCCGATGCCGTCCGACGCCACGACGCGCGCGACCACAGGCGTGGCCAGCGTCGAGCCGGCCGGCCCCGTCTGCCCGCCGCCGCTCACCACCTGCAGCGCCGACGCCGGGAGCGTCACCGTGACCACCGCGCTGTCGAGCGGGCCGGTGAGGAGCTGCGCGTACACCTTGGCCGTGCCGCGGCCCACGAGGGTGGCCGCGCCGGTGGTTTCATTCACCGTGACGACGGTGCTGTTGTTGGAGAAGAAGACCACCGGGGTGCCGCCGAGGACCTGTCCGGAGGCGCTCAGGGCGGTGCCCGTGAACGTCGTCGACTGCCCGGGGATGCCGCTGAAGGTCTTGGGCGCGATGACCACCGCCGTGGCGGAGGCACCGGGGCCGGTGTAATGGACAGGGACCTGTACGGGCGCCGGCGGGGTGCCGCCGGTGCCGGGGGTGACCGTGACGGGGAGCGGGCCGCCCTTGAAGACCGTGTCACCCGCCGCGTTGATGTAGCCGAGGTTGAGGCTGAGCGGCACGCCGCTGGCCGGGGCGCTGGCCGGGAGCGGGACGTTGAGCGTCAGCGTCATCTCGGTGGCGCCGGCGGGGAAGAGCACGACGGTGTCGAGCGCGATGCTCCCGTCGTCACGGCGCAACGTGATGCGCACGCGCTCGAAGGCCACCTGCTGCAGGGCCGCGCGCAGCGCGGGCACCGGGATCGCGGATTCGACCTTCGATTCGAAGGCGAAGGCGGCGAACCGCTTGAAGACGTTGACGGGCTCCGAAACCGGACCGGTGATCTCGCGGCCGCAGGCGACGAGCACGGCAATGAGCAAGCTTGCCGCAATGGCGAGCTGACGAACAGGCGATGTGCGACGCATGATGGCACCTACACTATAGAGGCACGGGCGCGAGGGGGGCGTCCGAACGCATCGGGACCTGAGTGCTCTAACGTATGGGGGATCGCCCTCGTCCGCGAGTACAAACGACGCAGGCGGACTGCGACGTGCGTCACTGGCCGCCTGCGTGCGCCCGGACCTTCGCCGTTCGCCTTACGGACGCCGTGGCGGGGTCGGCGCTGCGGGGCGCGGAGCAAACGTCACGGCAAGCCCGCCCCGCGCGCTGCACACCTGGTCGTTCGGAGGAACGAAGAGATACGCGCCGTCCTTGCAGCGGGCCGTTGCGCCGACCGGTGGGGGTCCGTCAGGAGCGCTCGGCGGCACCACGACATTCTGTGCCGGCTGCCGTGTGCCGGGTGCCGGCGGCGGCGGATCGACACGCGGCGGTTCGCGCAGGACCTCAACCTGCTGCGGAGACGCCATCGTCGGCCGGACGGAATCCACCGGAGCGCTCGCCGGACGCAGCGGGGTGGCCGTCGCGCGCACGGCTGCCTCGGTCGACTGCGGCGCAGCCTGCACCGTCGCTCTCGTTCGCGGCGCGACGGTCTCCGGCCTGGGCGAGGCGGCTGGCGGGGGAAGCAACGCCGGCGCCGTGTCCTTGGGCGGACGCGGTGGCGGCGAGGCCTGCGCGCTCGCCGATTGCGAGCTGAACACGGCGGCGAAGAGCGCGGCGACGATCGGGCGAGCGGGGAGCGTCATGGTATCACCGTCACGTTTGGCGGCGTGTATGTTCGGTAATTCGCATTGGTGAAGGTCGCGCTCGGCGAGCCGGCCGCCGTGGCCTTCACATAGAACTGCACGTTGTTCGTCTCAGCGGGCACGGTCACGCTCGTCACGACGGCGTTGCCCTTGTGGATCTCGAGGCCGGTGCCGGCGCTGATGGCAAAGGTGGTGGCGGCCAGGACATTGCGCGCATTTCCATTGGGATCGCGCGTGTAGAGCGTCACAAGCACGGAATCGCCGACGGCCAGGGAAGCGGCTGGCCAGTTGGAGAACGTGTCGATGCGACCCGAGTCGACCACGACGTAGGCCGCGCCCGGATTGTGGAGCGGCGATGCGATGTTCGCCGTCAGCGTGTCCGTGCCGCGCGCGCTGCCGACCACCCGGAAGTACGAGTAATACGTGCCGGCCGGAATCGCGGTCGTAGACGGGATAATCGCCCTGGTTGGCCCCACGTGCCCAAGAGCGACCGTGGCCCCGGCGGCCAGGTTGTCCTGCGACTGGACATACCAGCCGTCGGTGTACTGTCCGATCCCGAGATAGTCCGTGCCGTAGTTGAAGCTCACGTTGGGCAGGACCACCGAGACGTTGTAGGTGGCCGTGTTGTACTTGTAGATCGCGGCGCGAGCGTCGCTGGCCGACAGCTGTGCTGTTCCTACAGCGACCGGCGTCCACGCGGCCTGCGCGTAGTACGCGCCCGCTGGAATCGTGATGGTCGTGGAGTCTACGGCCGCGACCGCGCCGCTCGACGATGCGAGCGTGACGGTCACCGCCTCGGCGGTGTAGTGATTGGTGCCGTTGGCGTCCTGCGCGTACACCGTAATCGTCTGCGCGCCCGAAGTGGTGCGCGCCGACGAATTCGTGCCGATGGCGAACCTCGGCTGGGTGACCTGCACCGTCATCGGCGGGGCGGGGCCGAAGCCGGTCGCGGTCGCCTGGATCTGGATCGTGCCGACGGTATCCTGCGCCGTCACCCCGAAGTAGGCGTAGTACGATCCCGCAGGTATGGTCACCGACGCCGGAACGGTGGCCACGCGGGTGTCGGTGCTCACCAGGTTGACCGTGACCGCCGAGGCCACGTTGTTCTGCGTGTAGACGTAGAACCCCGTGCTCCCGCTGGTTTGACGCATGCCATAGGTGGCCGACGTTGAGCTGAAGGCCAACGACGGACCCGTGACCGTGACCGTGCCCGTGGTGATGCTTGGCATCACGCCGGTCGAGTCGGCGAAGGTGAGGCTCGCCGTCCCCGGTCCGAAGTAGTTGTAATAGGTGTAGACGTAGTACGTCCCGCGCGGAATGCGGACGTACTCCTGCGTCGGCTTGAGGACTGTCGTGTCGCTCGACGTGACGCGGATGACGAGCGTGTCGAGCGTGGGGTGGTTGTTGTTCGTGGAGTCGGACGCGTAGACCGTGATGGTGCCCTGCGGGCTCGTGGTGAGCGCCGTGGACGGCAGACCCGAGGCGTTGATGCGCCGCGAAGTCACCCGCACGTACGCCGTGTCGGGGAGGTACCCCGGCGCCGAGGCGATGAGCGTGTCGATTCCCGTTGCCATGCCCGCAAAGCCGAAGTACGCGTAGTAGCTCGCGGTCGGGATCGTCAGCGAATCCGCGGACAGCGAATCCACCGCCGCGCTCGTCTGCGTGATGGTGACCGTCAACGGCGTCGTGCGGCTGTCCGGCGTGTAGACATAGTACGACGTCGGCCCGTAGTACTGCCGCAGGCCGAGCAGGGCGGTGGTGAAGCTGAAGTTGAGCTTGGGCGTGACGACCGTGAACTGCGAGGAGTCGGTGCGATGCCCCGGCGCGGTCACCACGATCCACGTCGTGCCCGTGCCGACGGGGAGCATCCGGCTGCTGTTGTGGTAGTACTGACCGGCTGGCATCGTGACGGCCGCCGAGTCCACCTTCACGATGGCCGTGTCGCGCGAGACGATGGAAACGACGAGCGGTGCGATCCGATTGTGCACGTTGCCAACCGAATCTCTCGCGTAGACCGTCAGGTTCGTGCCTGGACCGAGGGCATTGTAGGTGCCGCTGGTCGTCAGGTCGAGGGTCGGCGACGTGACGCGCACATACGCGGTGTCGCCCTGATACCCGGGCGCGGTGGCGACGACCGAAACCGCCGCCGCCGTGTCAATGCCGGAGATGTTGAAGTAGGCGTAGTACGAGCCCGCCGGGATGGTCACCGTCGCCGGCACGGTCAGCCTGGTCGTGTCGGACCGTGCGAGCGTCACCGTGAGCGGCGAGACGACGTTGTCCGGCGTGTAGACGTACGCATTCTGGTCGTACTGCCCCTTGCCGAGGTAGCGCGTCCCGCTCCAGCTGAACTCGAGCTTGGGCCCGACGACGGTGACGAGCACCGAGTCGGGCGTGTGACCGCCGGCGACAACCTTGATCCAGGCCGTGCCGCCCATGCCGCCGGGCTGGAACCGGACGTTGCTCACGTAGTACGAGCCCGCGGCGATGACCGGCGACTGGTCGACGATCCGGATGACGCTGGTGTCGCTCGAGCTCATCGTGAGCGCCAGCGAGTTCGTCCGGTAGTGGGACGTGAGCACCGAGTCAGTGGCGTACACCGTGAGCGACACGATCGGCGACGTCGTATTGATGGTGCTGTACCCGTTGGAGATCCTCGTGCGCGGCGACGTGACCGTCATCGTCAGGGTGTCCGGCCTCCAACCGGTGGCGCTGATGATGACCATCGCCGTGCCCGGGGCCTTGGCGGACACCTTGAAGTATCGATAGTACGAACCCGCCGGAATCTCCGCGCCGCCAGCGCCGGCCACCGTCACGACGGTGGTGTCGGTACTGAAGAACGTCAGCGGGACCGCCACGTTGCTCGTCTGCGGCGAGTAGACGTACCAGCCGTCCTCAAACTGCCCGGCGCCGAGTCGGGCCGCCGCCCCGGCACTGATGGTGAGCACCGGCGCGTACACGTTCAGCGTGGACGCGGTCCCGTTGACGCCCGTCGCCGCCGGCGTGATGGTCGTGCTCCCGTTGACGCTGCCGAGCGCCGTGATCACCACGTTGCTGGCGAGCTGGCCCGCGGGTATGAACGCGGGATCGGGCGAGACCTGCGCTAAGCCCGGCGTCCCGTAGTTGAACGTCACGTACGTGCCGCCGGCCGGCGACGGATCGCTGAGGAGCACCTGCGACGCGACCTGGTCGGTGGCGTTGAGGTACCAGTTCGTCTGCGCCATCCGCACGTTCGCCTGCACGGCGACCGCGGCGGTGTCACCGGCGTATCCGGCGCCGCCGCCGTCGGTGGCGAAGATCTGCGTCGTGCCGGCGTTGCGGCCGTTGAGCGTGGCGTTGGCGGCGGTGCTCCCCGCGGCGATGGTGATGCTCGCCGTCGAGAAGTAGGCGTTGGTGTCACGCGCCGCGAGGTTGATGGTCACGGCCGACGCGTTCGGCCGGCTCAGGAAGATCGGAATGGACGTGCTCGAGCCGCGCCCAACCGTCAGCGTGTCGCGGCCGAACGAGATGATCGCCGGCACCGTGGTGCTCACCACGACGATCGCGTTGTTGGACGTGATCGCGCCGCTCGTGGCGGTGATGTTCGTGGACCCGAGTGACACGCCGGTCACGACGCCCGTCGTGGCATTGACGGTCGCCACCGCCGGCGTGCCGCTGGCGAATGTAAACGTCCCACCCGAGATGTACCGGTTGTTGGCGTCCTTGCCGCGCGCCGTCAGCTGCACCGTGCCCGCGATGCCGATGGTGTCTGGCGTGGGCCCGAGTTCGATGGACGCGAGCACCTGCTGCACCTTGAGCCCCGCCGTGCCCATTACGCCGTCGGCCGACGCCTGGATCGTGGTGACGCCATTCGCGTTGGACAGCGCGCGTGCCCGCGTGGCGCTGATGCTGTCCATCAGGGCCACCGAACTGTTGGTACTGGACCAGGTGAAGGTGATGCCCGTCATCGGCGCGTCGAGCGTGTCACGCGCCTCGGCGCGGAAGAAGCGCCCGATGCCGAGCGAGTTCAGCGCCGTCGAGTCAGTCACCGGGAAGCCCGACGAATCACGCCCGACGATGATGCGGGTGATGGGCGTAAGCACGTTCACCGTGGCGACGCCGGTGATGGCGCCGGAGGTAGCGCGCACCTGCGTCGAACCCAGCGCGACCGCGGCCACCACACCGGTAACGGAGTCAACGGATGCGACGCTTGGCGTGGTCGTCGTCCACCGGATGACCGGCCCAGCCATCACGTTCCCCATGCCATCCACGGCGCTCGCCGAGAACGCGTAGCTGCGCGTCTTGTATATGCTGCGGATGCCCGGGGTGACGTTGATCGTCGCCACGCGCTGCTGCACCACGATGAGCGCCGAGTCCTTGGTGCCGCCGGCCTCGGTGGCCACGATGTATGCGGAGCCGTTGGCGAGGGCCGTCACGACGCCCGCCGCGCTCACGGAGGCAACCGTCGGGTTCCGGCTCACCCACGTGAACGTGCCGGTCATGTTCGATCCGGCGCCGTCCTTTGCCTGCGCGGCGAGCGAGCGCGTTGCGTTGAGCGAGACGACGGTGTCGAGTTGCGGCGAGACCTGCGTGGTGGCGATGGTCCCCAGCGCGGTGGCCGTGAAGGTGACCGGTGAGCCGATCAGGCCGCTGCTCGTGACCGTGACGCTCTGCGCGCCCGGCGTGATGCCGAGTGTCCACACGGCGCGCGCGCGGCCGTTCACGTCCGTAGTCGTGGTCTGGCCGGCGAGTGAGCCGCCGCCCGTGGCGACCGCCCAGCCCACCGTAACGCCGCCCACGGGATTTCCCAGCGAGTCGGTGACGAGGACCACCAGCTTCTGCGGCAGCGCCGCCGCAGCCGCGCCGGTCTGCGCGTTGCCGCTGTCAGCCAGGATGACCCGGGCCGCCGCCGGTCCCACCGTGATGCTGGTCGTGACCGCCGCGGAGTACCCGGTGGCGGCGAACTGCAGCGTGTAGATGCCGGTCTTGGTGAGGCGCAGCGCGTTAAATGTCGCCACGCCGGCGACGGCATTCACCGTGGCCGTGCCGCCGACCGTTGCACCGGCCGGGCCGGTGAGAACCGTCGCCGTCACCGCGCCCGTGAACCCCGTCTGGAGGGCGTTGAGTGCGTTGCGAGCTTCCACGACGATGGCGGGGGCCAGCACGACGCCCGCCACCTGCGTGGCGCTCGGCGGCGTGGTCAGCACCAGTTGATCGGCGCTGCCGCCCGTGGCCGTGGCCGTCACGGTGAGCGTGCCGAGGCCGGCGGCGGAGACGGTGAGCGTCTGTGCGCCGTTGGCGCCGCCAAGCGTCCATGTGGCGTCCGCGACACCGCTGGTGTCGGTGGTCACCGTGCTCGGAGAAACCGAGCCGCCGCCGCTCGCCACGGCGAGCGTCAGCGCAATGCCGCCAATGCCGTTGCCCTGTGCGTCGGTGACACGAATCACGACTGGCTGCAGCACCGATCCGGCGGCGGCGGTCTGACCGCCGCCGCTGACCAGGACAATTCGGGTTGGCTGCCCGGCCACGACAGTGAAGGGCACGCTGGTGCCCGACGTAAGGCCTGTCGCGCCTGCCGTGAGCGTGTAGCCGACGCCGTTCCGGTTGATCGAGAGGTTGTCGAACGTCGCCACGCCGGCGACAGCTGCGCGCGTGATCGTGCCGCTGAGCGATCCGCCGCCCGGGTTGGTGCCGATGGCGACGGTCACCGCTCCGGTGAAGGACGTCACCGGGTTTCCGGCAGAGTCGGTGGCGCTGACGGTGACGGCCGGCGTGATGGCGAGTCCGGCATCCACGGACGACGGCATGGATGCGAACACGAGGCGCGCCGCGTTGCCGGCCGTGATGCTGAAGGCCGCGGAGGTCGCGGACGATAGTCCGCTGGCCGTGAAGCCAAGCGTGTAGCCGTTGCCCGGGCGATTGAGCCGGAGCGTGCTGAAGTTCGCGATGCCGGCGACCGCCGAGACCGTCGTCGTGCCGCTCAGCGTGGCACTGCCCGCGTTGTTCGCGATGGCGACCGTCACATCACCGGTGTAGCTCGTGACGGTATTGCCGCTCGCGTCCTGCGCCGCGACGGACACGGCATTGAGCGTTCCACCAGCCACCGTGCTTCCCGGCTGCGTGATCACCGTGAGTCGCGTCGGTGTGATCACCTGTGCCGTGGCATTGACCGTCAGTGGGGAGCCGGTAAGGCCGGCGCTGGCGACCGTCAGCGTCTGCGCCCCGGCCGCGGGGCCCAGCTTCCACTGCGCGCTCACGTTCCCCGACGCGTCCGACACCGCCGTCGCCGGCGTCACCGTGCCGCCGCCGCTCGCCGCAAAGCTCACCGTCACGCCGCCCACGCCGATGCCGTCCGACGCCACGACGCGCGCGACCACAGGCGTGGCCAGCGTCGAGCCGGCCGGCCCCGTCTGCCCGCCGCCGCTCACCACCTGCAGCGCCGACGCCGGGAGCGTCACCGTGACCACCGCGCTGTCGAGCGGGCCGGTGAGGAGCTGCGCGTACACCTTGGCCGTGCCGCGGCCCACGAGGGTGGCCGCGCCGGTGGTTTCATTCACCGTGACGACGGTGCTGTTGTTGGAGAAGAAGACCACCGGGGTGCCGCCGAGGACCTGTCCGGAGGCGCTCAGGGCGGTGCCCGTGAACGTCGTCGACTGCCCGGGGATGCCGCTGAAGGTCTTGGGCGCGATGACCACCGCCGTGGCGGAGGCACCGGGGCCGGTGTAATGGACAGGGACCTGTACGGGCGCCGGCGGGGTGCCGCCGGTGCCGGGGGTGACCGTGACGGGGAGCGGGCCGCCCTTGAAGACCGTGTCACCCGCCGCGTTGATGTAGCCGAGGTTGAGGCTGAGCGGCACGCCGCTGGCCGGGGCGCTGGCCGGGAGCGGGACGTTGAGCGTCAGCGTCATCTCGGTGGCGCCGGCGGGGAAGAGCACGACGGTGTCGAGCGCGATGCTCCCGTCGTCACGGCGCAACGTGATGCGCACGCGCTCGAAGGCCACCTGCTGCAGGGCCGCGTGAAGGGCGTGTGCAGGGACCGCCGTCTCGTACTTCGGCTCAAATGCAAACGACGCCACACGCCGCAGCGCATTGACGGGACTCGTGACCGGGCCGGTGATCTCCTTGCCACAGGCAACGAGAACGGCGATCAGGAGGCCGGCGGCAACGGCGAGACGACGAATCGGAGGGGCGTCAGGCATCGTGGTACCTTATGAAGAGCACGGGCGATTGCCGGCGGCGTCGTGGCGGCTCAGGAGACGGGCCCTCTAACGTATGGGCGCGCCGCGGAGTGCGCGAGTGCAGAAAGCGCAGGCGGCCTGTGACGTGCGTCACAGGCCGCCTGCGCTTCCTTCTCTCTGAATTTGGCGACCCTAACGAAGCGAGTCGGGCCCCGCACGCACCGCCGTGCGGTCGACTACGGGGGTGGTACGCGACGGACGGCAGTCCCATCGGGGCCGCCGGCGAGTCCGGGCTGATTCGTAACCAGTGGCTCTCCGGTCACCGACGCTCGCAAGGGAGCCCGCACCGGAGCGCGTACGGACCCCAGCGGGGTCAGCGTACGGTTGATTGCCACGACAGCTCCGAGAACGTTGTTGCCGCTCGACCGGAAGAGCGCGACGTCACCCGCGCCGAGCCCGGTGAGGTAGGACGAGCAGTTCATGTAGAAACCGCCGGATCCGCTGGCGCTGATGCCAGCGGTCAGGGCGTGCGCCGCGGTCGAGACGATGACGCCGGAGGCGTCGCACATGGGATTGCTCGTGACGGACGCCCCCATGGCCGCGAGGAACGGATTCTCCACCGTACTCTGGTACGAATAGGTGCCGCCATTCTCGCCCACGAAGACGATGCGCCCGCCCTGTGAAGAGAACGTCTTGAGGGCATTGATCTCCGACGTCGTGAATGCGGAGCCCGGCGCAACGAGGAAGAGCAGCTTCACGTCGCTCGGCACTGGCACCAGTGCCGAGTGCGAACTCACCTCCACCGTGGCGAACCCCTGGCCCTGAATGATGGAAGCCAGGACCGAGAAATTCGTGCTCAGGCTCGGATAGATCGGGCGGTCAAGCAGGCTGAGCACCTTGGTGGCCGAGGCGCGAGCCCCGACTGGCGTGAAGTTCACCAGGTTCTTTATGAACTGCACGTTGCCAGGGTAGACGCTGCCGCCTCCGACGAGGCCGTGGTCGTTGGTTCCCCAGTTCCAGTCCTCGATCACCACGAGTTCACCGCCGGATCCGCCGCCGACCGGCACCGCCGGTGTGAGCGCCGTTGCGCTGACGCTGACGGAGCCGTACGAACTCGAGGCAGTCAGCGTCTGCGTGCCCTCGGCGGCGCCGAGTGTCCAGTTCGTATAGAAGAAGCCAGCCGCATCCGTGACACCGGACGACGGTGCGGCGCTGCCACCACTGGTCGCGGCGAACGTGATGCTGATGCCGGGCGCCGGAGAAGGATTGCCGTAGCGGTCAACAAGGCCGACGACGACTTGCCGCGCCAGCACGGCGCCGGTGACTCCGGTCTGGCCGGAGCCCCCACTGAGCGTGAGTCGGAACGGCGGTCCCGCCCGCACGGTGAACAGCGGTCCCTTGATCGCCGCCAAGCCAGAGGACGCAGCCCCCAGTTGGTACTCGTCGGCCACGATCAGATTGAGGCCCTCGAACGTGGCGACCCCCGCGACCGCGGCGCGCGTCAGGGTGCCCGACAGTGCGTCGCCCGGGCCCGTTGCCACCGAGATGGTCACGCTGCCGGTGAAGCTCGTCGCCACATTCCCCGCCGCGTCGCGCGCGATCACCTCCACGGCATCGAGCACGCCGGCCACCGCACCGAAGTTTGGATATGACGCGAACGTGATGCGTTGGGCCGGGCCCGCGATGATCGCGAATGCGGTCGTCGTCGCGCTCGGCAGGCCCGAGGCGGAGGCGGTCAGCGCGTATCCAGTGCCGACGAGGTTGATGCGCACGTCATTGAACGCGGCAACGCCCTCGACGGCGGTCGCCGTCAGCGTACCCAGCAGCGGAGCGGCGGGCGAGCCCCCCGCGAGCGCGAGCGTCACCGTACCGGTGAACGACTTCGCGACGTCACCCTGTGCATCGAGCGCGTGCACCGTCACCGGCAGGGGGCTCCCGGCACCGTTCGTCGCGGCCGGTCCGGACGCGATGGCGAGCTTCACAGGCGCTACCGAACGAGCGGTCGCCTTGACGGTGACCGGCGACCCGGTGAGACCGCTGGCGGTCGCGGTCAACGTCTGCTCTCCAACGACTGGACCAAGCGTCCAGGTGGTGGACGCCATCCCGGCAGCGTCGGTGGCCACCGTGGCACTCCCCACGGTTCCGCCACCCGTTACCACCGCAAAGCCCACGTTCACGCCGGCCACGCCGACGCCGTCGCTTGCGGTCACCTTCACGACCACCGGCTGTGCGACCGCCGCGCGCACGATCCCCCGCTGGCCGTCCCCGGACTGCAGCGCGATGGCCTTGGCGCCCAGCGTGACGGAGACGAGCGCGGTGTCTGCCTGCCCAGTGAGCAGTTGCGCGATGATGCGTGCGGTGCCGCGCACGTTGCGCGCCACGCCGGCGCCGGCGCTCGACGAGCTCAACACCGCGATGTGCGGATCGAGCGAGGCCCAGATGACCGGGGCGCTCGCGAGGGGTGCACCACCGGCATCCGACGCCACCGCGCTGAAGGCGAACGCCTGACCTTCGCTCACCGCGACGGAACGCGGCGAAATCGTGACTCTCGTCGCCGTGGATCCCGGTCCCGAATACTGGATGGGTATCTGCACCGGCGCCGGCTGGGTGGTGCTCCCCTTGGGTACCACGGTGAGATCGACCGGACCGCCCTTGAAGACCACCTCCCCGGCCGCGTTCATGTAGCCGAGGTCGAGCTTGAAGTTCTCTCCGCTGCTCCCCGCGCTCGGCGAGAGCGGCACGGTCGTCGCGAGCACCACGGAGTCGACACCGACCGGGAAGAAGACCGTCGTGTCGAGGGCCACGCTGCCGTCGGCGCGATGCAGCACCACCCGCACCTTCTCGAACTCCACGACGTCGCTCAGCGAGGCGCCGCCCGGCAGCCGCGGGAAGACGGGCTCGAACGCCAGCATCCCATGGCGGGCGAGCGTGACGCCGTCGCCGGTGGGGGCAGGAGCCTCGCGGCCACAACTGACGAGCAGCGAGGCGAGAACGACGGCGAGTGCCGTCGCGCGAAGCGACGAACGTGGCGTGGACATTTCTGGAGGACCAGTTGGGTATCGACGACAGGGACCTACGGTCCCGCGGAGCCGTGAGATTCGCCAATCAAGGGGGCGCCGTCACCCGTATCGACTCGATACTGGCGTTTCGCGTCCGGGTGCGCCAGTCCAGACCGTGCTGCGGCGCACTCTATCAGTATGGGCAGCCCGGTTTCCGGAGTGCGTGATCCACGTCACAAGTGGCGCCCCGGTCCGGGCCCGGTCTGACCCGTTACCTTGTGGCAACCCTTCAATTGCCATGCCCAGCCGACGCCCGCTCCTTCCCCCGATCGCCCTGACGATCGTCTTCGCCCTGGTCTGCATCCGGCTCGGCTTCTGGCAGCTGGGCCGCCTCGAGGAGCGCCGGACCTGGAACAGCCACTTGGAGCGGCGACTCGCGGCAGCGCCCATTGCCGTGACGGCGCTGCCGGCGGATTCAACCGCCGGACACTACCGCCGGGTTCAGGCGCACGGTCGCTTCGAGTTCGACAAACAGGTGGCGCTGGCCACCCGCAGCTTCCAGGGCTCGCCCGGGGTGCACCTCCTCACGCCGCTGCGGCTCGACGGTGGCGCGACGGTGATGGTCAATCGCGGCTGGGTCTACGCGCCTGACGCCATGACCGTCGACGCCGCCAAGTGGCGCGAGCGGGAAGGCGAGCGCGTGACCGTCATCGGGTACGCGGAGACGTGGTCGGGACGCGAGACGGTGCCCGTCGCGGACGGGCAACGCGTCGTGCGTGCGCTCGACTCGGCGGCCGTGGCGCGACTCGTCGGCGAACCCGTGCTCGGATACTACATCGCGCAAACCTCGGACAGCGCACGCGGCAACACGCGACCGGTGCGGCTCAGCGAGCCGGTGCTCAGCGACGGCTCACACCGGAGCTACGCCATCCAGTGGTTCTCGTTCGCGCTCGTCGCCCTGGTTGGCGGCACCCTGCTCGTGCGCGAGGAGCTCGTCAGGCGACGCGCGTCCGCCTGACCTGGAGCACGATCACGGCGGCGACGATGGCGGCGCCGCCCGCCAGCGTGCGCAGCGTGAGCGGCTGGCTCAGCACCACGGCGCCGAGCAGCGCCGTCAGGAACGGCTCGACGGTCGACACGATGGCGGTGCGCACGGGGCCGAGTCGCATGAGGCCCATCAGGAAGAAGAGCGAGGGCAGCACCGTGCTCCAGAGCGTGAGCGCGACGATGGCGCCCCACGCCGCCCCCGGCATGGCGAACCGGAACGTCTGGTCACCGGTGGAGACCACCAGGAAGCACAGCGCCGCGCCGATCTTGGACCAGGCCGACGTGACGACCACGGGCCAGTCCTTCTGCATCCACTGCATGGCCGGGATGAGCAGTCCGTAGAGGACGGCCGCGGAGAGCGCGAGCGCCACGCCGCGCCACGCGGCATCCCCCATCGCCGGTGCGCCCACCATGACCGCCGTTCCCCCGAACGAGAGCACGAGCGCCGCGCCGCGGCGCAGGTCCAGCCGCTCGGCGCCGCGCAGCGCCTGCACGAGCGTCACCCAGACGGGATACGTGTAGAAGAGGAAGGCGAGCGTGCCGGCGCTGATGTAGGCCAGCGACGACAGCGCGAGATAGACCATCAGCGCCTGTCCGCCTCCGCCCACCCCGATCCACATCCACATCTCGCGTGCCGGCATGCGCCGCGCCTGTCCCCGGATGCCGACCCACGTCACCAGCACCACCGCCGAGAGGACGTAGCGCCACGTCAGCACCGTCGAGAGCGACACGTCGTACCGCATCGCGACACTGGTCAGGATGGAGACCGCCGCGAAGCCGCTGGCGGCGAGCAGCGTGAGGCCCGCGCCGATGCGCGCGTTCCGGTCGAACGCGGGCGAGACAGGTGCGTTCATGGCGAGGTGGGTTGGCGTTGCAGGAGCAGGACGGCGGTTCCAATGAGTACACCGCCGATGGCCGTACCGGGTCCGAGGTGCTGGTCGAGCACGATCGCGCCGAGGATGGCGGTATAGAACGGTTCGATGGTCGAGATGATGGCGGTGCGCACCGGACCGAGCACCGCCAGCCCATTGAGGAACGTGATGAAGGTGATGACGGTCGAGCCCAGGGCAAGGATGCCGATCACCGCCCAGGCGGCACCCGAGTTGTCGAAATGGAACTCGCCCCGCCACACGGCCCCGATGGTGTACGCGATCCCCGCGCCGGCGATCACGAGGGTGGAGGCCGCGGAGGCGCTCAGCGGGCCGCGCATCCAGTGCAGCAGCGGGATGTACGCCGCGTAGATGAACGCGGCCCCGAGCGCGCACGCCACGCCGGCCACGGGGAGCGCGGTCGCACGCGGCGCGCCGATGATGACGAGGAGCCCGCCGAGGGCGAGCGCCAGCGCAGTGAACTTGCGCGCATCCACCCGCTCGAGGCCGCGCAGCACCGAGAGCAGGGCGACCCAGGCGGGAAACGTGTAGAACAGGAAGCCGAGCGTGGCGACATCGAGCCATCGCAGCGAGTAGAGCGAGATGCCGCTGATGGCCACCTGGCCGAGCCCGCCCACCACGAGCAGCGTCGCGCCGCGCCGCCGGTCGAGCTCGCGCAGGCCCTGCCCGGCGATGAGGAGCAGGATCGGCGTGGCGACGAGGTAGCGCCACGACATCGCGCTGGCGAGCGTGAGCCCGTTGCGCTGGCCGACGACCATCAGCACGCTGATGGAGCCGAAGCCGCAGGCCGCGAGCGCCACAAGGAAGGTGGCGTGCCAGGTCGTGCGCGGTGCGGCGAAGGTCACCGCGCTATAGCATGGTGCCGCGCAGGACGAGCAACGCGACCGTAAAGTAGATGATGAGGCCGGTGACGTCGACGAGCGTGGCGACGAACGGCGCGGACGCGCTGGCGGGGTCGAAGCCGACGCGGCGCAGGATGAAGGGGAGCATGGACCCGACGAGGGTGCCGAATGTGACGACACCGACCAGCGTCAGGCCCACGGTGATGGCGACGAGCATGTAGTTGGGGCCGTAATCGTAGCCGATGACCAGGCCGCCGATGTGCACGTTCTGGCCGTCGAGCCCCTGCCAAGCGAGCACGCGGAGGGCGCCGAGCGTGCCGAGGATGGCGCCGAGCGACAGTCCCGACGACAGTTCGCGAATCGCCACGCGCCACCAGTCGGTGAGCTTGGCCTCGCCGAGGGCGAGGGAGCGAATGATGAGTGACGTGGCCTGGGACCCGGAGTTGCCGCCGGAGCTGATGATCAAGGGCACGAAGAGCATGAGCACGGTGGCGCGCTGCAGCTCGTTCTCGAAGTAGCCCATGGCGCTCGCGGTGAACATCTCGCCGATGAAGAGCACGGACAGCCAGCCGGCGCGCTTCTTGAGCAGCGAGAGGAAGCTGGTCTGCATGTACGGGTCATCGAGGGCCTGCATACCGCCCAGCTTCTGGACGTCTTCCGTCTGCTCTTCCTGGATGGCGTCAATGACGTCGTCCACGGTGACGGCGCCCAGCAGGCGTCCACGCTCGTCGGTCACGGGAACGGCCACGAGGTCGTATTCCGACACGACGCGCGCCACTTCCTCGCGGTCGGCGGTGGCGACGACATGCCGCACGTCCGTCCACGCCACCTCATGTATGCGCGCGCCTTCCGCCGCAGCCAGCAATTCGCGCAGGGACAGCACGCCGCTCAGCTCACCGTCGGTGTTCACGGCGTAGATGGTGTTCATCGCCTCGCGGCGCTTGCCGCGGGCGATGGCGCGCACCTGCGCGAGTGCCGATTCCACCGTCTCCGTCTCCAGCACCGAGACCACTTCCGTGGTCATGAGGCCGCCGGCGCTGTCGGTCGCGTACTCCAGCAGGCGCTCGGTCTCTCGGCGCGTCGGCTCCGGAATCGCCTCGAGGATGTCGTCGGCCGTTTCCTCGTCAACTTCCTCGAGCACGTCGGCGCGCTCGTCCGGCGTCATCTGCGCGACGAGCGGAGCGGCCTGCTCCGGCGTCATCTGCTCGAGCAGCTCGGTGCGGATCTCCTCGTCGAGATACTCGAGCACCGCGCCGGCCCGCTCGGAGGGGAGCGCGGCCAGGAAGGCCGGCAGCGACTCACGCGGCATCGCCTCCGCGACGTCGGCAAGGTCGGCGGGGTGCAGTTCCTCGGTCTCGGCGGCGACCGCCTCGGGCGACGTCTCGAGCAGTTCGAGGATGTCCGGCGCGAGCAGCGCGGCGAGACTTTGGCCCTCGGACTTCTGCTTTGGCGTCATGGGACCCGTCCGGGCTCGGAAACGCGTGAGTGCAACCGACGTGACGGCAAAGTACCGGGCGACGTGCACCCCCTGCAACCCTTTGGCGCCTGGCGTTGTCGAAACAGCTGATGCACTGATCGCGTAGGTGGTCCCGACGCCCCCCGCACCGAGGCTGCTTTCCCATGTTTCATGCGCTACTTCTCGCGACGCAGGTCGTCGTCGCGTCCCAGTCGCTGGCCGGCGCGCCCGCGTCGGCCGCCTCTGCCGACAATGCACGGAAGCCGAAGGCATCGCCGACGGTGGCCGAGGCGTCGCGCGCCGCCGGCGCCGTCATCGTGGACGGGCGCGACGACGACGCGAGCTGGCGCGATGCGCAGGTCATTGACGCCTTCCGTGAGTTCGATCCGGTGGAGAACGGCGATCCGCGCGGCTTCCGCACTGAGGCGCGCGTCGCGTACGACGACCGCTACATGTACGTCTTCGTGCGCGCCTTCGATCCCCGCCCCGATTCGCTGTTGGCGTTGCTGTCGCGCCGCGACGTCCGCACGCAGTCGGACTGGCTGCACCTCATGATCGACTCGTATCACGACCGGCGCACGGGGTACCGCTTCACGGTCAACCCGGCCGGGGTGCAGCGGGACGTCTACATGAGCAATGACGGCAACGAGGATGTGTCGTGGGACGCGGTCTGGTCGGTGGCGACTCAGGTGGAGAAGGACGCCTGGACTGCCGAGTACCGCATTCCGTTCAGCCAACTGCGCTTCTCGGCCGCCGATGCGCACACGTTCGGGCTCGCCATCTGGCGCGACGTGGGACGCACCAATGCGCGGCTGTCATGGCCGCTGTATCGCCGCAACCAGCCCGGCATGGTGTCGCAGTTCGGCGAACTGCGCGGCCTCGACCGCATCAGCACGCCGCGCCGCCTGGAAGTCACGCCCTACTCGCTGGCCAAGGACCTGTCGCACCCCGAGCCCGGCGGGACGTTCGGTCGGCAGCAGGCGGGAACGATGGGGGCCGACATCAAGTACGGCCTCACGTCAAACCTCACGGTGGACGCCACCATCAATCCTGACTTCGGCCAGGTCGAGGCCGACCCGTCGGTGCTCAACCTCACCGCGTTCGAGCAGTTCTACTCGGAGCGGCGGCCGTTCTTCCTCGAAGGGCAGGGGATCTTCCGCTACGACCTGAACTGCAACGACGGCTCGTGCAGCGGGCTCTTCTACTCGCGGCGCATCGGCCGCTCGCCGCAGCTCGGCGGCACGTACTACGACGCCAGCAATCCACTGAACACCACGATCCTGGGCGCCGCCAAGGTCACGGGGCGGCTCGCCAACGGGCTGTCCATCGGCGTCATGGACGCACTGACCCAGCGTGAGGTCGGGACGGGCGGACGCACCATCGAACCGGCCGCCAACTATGGCGTCCTCCGGCTGCAACAGGACGTGCGCAAGGGCAACTCCGGCTTCGGGCTCATGCTCACGTCCACCGACCGGCAACTCGATGAGTGGTCCAAGGCCTACCTGCGCAGCGGAGCGCGCTCCCTCGGCGTGGACTTCCGGCACAAGTTCTGGAAGAACAACTACGAAGTGAGCGGCTACCTCGCCGGCAGCCGGGTGAACGGCAGCGCGTCGTCCATCGACGCGCTGCAGCGCAATGGGGTGCACAACTTCCAGCGTCCCGGGTCTGACCTCGGCTACGACCCCAGCGCCACCTCGATGAGCGGCGCGACGATGCAGCTGTCGCTCGGCAAGCAGGGCGGCGGCAAGACGCGCTTTCAGACCGGATACCAGCGCACGACGCCCGGGTTCGAGATCAACGATCTCGGCTTCCTGTCCCGCGCCGACTATCAGTCGGTCTTCGGCTGGTTCCAGCTGTCGTACCAGAAGCCGACGACCTGGTATCGCCGCGCCTTCGTGAACTTCAACCAGTGGTTGGGCTGGAACACCGCCGGCCAGCTGCTGGATCGCGGCGGCAACATCAACGCCCACACGGAATTTGCCAACCAGTGGTGGGGACACATCGGGTTCAACCTCAACTCCATCGGCGACCCGTACGATGACCGCGTGTCGCGCGGCGGCCCGTCGGTGCGGCAGGCCTTCAACCGCTCGGGCTGGCTCGGTGTCGAGGGCGACCGCCGGTGGAAGGTGCAGCCGATGTTCTTCACGCGCGGCCAGTTCAAGGACGCGTCGGGGAGCTGGATGGTCGGAGTCGATCCGGAGGTGGCGATCCGCGTGGCCAGCCGGCTGCAGGCGCGGGTGGGCATGTCGTTCTCCCGCAGCGTCAACGACGCGCAGTGGTACGGCAACGTGAAGGACGGCGCCGGCGTCACGCACTTCACGTTCGCCCGCCTCGACCAGCATGTCGCGTCGCTCACGTCGCGCCTCGACATCACGGCGACGCGCACGCTCAGCCTGCAACTGTACGCGTCGCCGTTCGTGGCGACGGGGTCCTACTCGAACCTGCGCGAGCTGGACGACCCGCGCGACAAGCGGTATGACGGCCGATACAAGGCGTACGGCAACGGCGCCCCTCTAAGCGGCTTCAACTTCAAGGAGTTCCGGTCGAACACGGTCGTGCGCTGGGAATACCGGCCCGGCTCGACGCTCTTCTTCGTCTGGTCGCAGGGGCGGCAGCAGGACGGCATGAACCCAGGCTCGTTTGAAGCCCGGCGCGATTTGCGCGACCTGTTCAGGACCCGGCCCGACAATACGTTGTTGATCAAGGCGAGTTACTGGTTCGCACTATAGACAAACAACAGAGAGACAACAGACAAACAACAGAGAAACAACAGAGGACATCGGATCCCTCCCCCGCGCGTACTGTTGTCTCTCTGTTGTTTGTCTGTTGTCTCTCTGTTGTTTCTCTTGAAAGAAACCTTTTGGACGTTTCAGCGTACTAAGAGTATGGCGGGCGATCGGTAGGGCGATCACCGGCGCTGGTGGGGGGCCGGTTTCCCCTGGCGGTCGCCCGTCTCAACAAAAAGGTCGAAAACGTCGCCTCTCGGGGCGGCGTTTTCGTTTTCAGGGTGCGTGAGTGATATTCAGGGAAGGCTCGCGGAGCCGCCGGCGGTGTCGCCCCCTCCCCCCTCCTCCGCACTCCACTCGTTCCTCCTCACCAAGCCCCTGCACCCGTCCTCGTCCCTTTCGAAATGCCAGTCAATCTCGCCTTTCTGGGCCTAGGCGCCATCGGCACGCCAATGGCGCGCCACCTCGCCATCCCGGGCTTCTCGCTCGCCGTCTGGAATCGCACGCCGTCGAAGGCCGCGGCCTTCGCCGCGGCGCACCCGGCGCGCGCCGCGGCCTCCCCGGCGGACGCCGCGCGCGGCGCAGCCTTCGTGGTCACCTGCCTGCCGACGTCGCGCGAGGTCGAAGCGCTGCTCGACGGTCCGGACGGCCTCCTTGCGGGCCTCGCGCGCGGCGCGCTGCTCATCGACTGCACGTCCGGCGATCCGGCGACCTCGCAGCGCATCGCCGCGCGCTGTGCGGAGCACGGCATCGGCTTCATCGACGCGCCGGTATCGGGCGGTGTCGTCGGGGCCGAGAACGGCAAGCTCACCATCATGGTGGGCGGTGACGCCGCGCTGCTCGACCGTGCCATGCCCGTGCTCAAGGCGATGGGCGAGAAGATCGTCCACTGCGGGGCGGTCGGCGCCGGCGACGCCCTGAAGGCCGTCAACAACGCCCTGCTCGCCGTGCACATCTGGTCAGCCGCCGAGGGCCTGCTCGCGCTCTCGCGCGCCGGCGTGAAGCCGGCCGTGGCGCTCGACGTGATCAACGCCTCCAGCGGCCGCTCCAATTCGTCCATGAACCTCTTTCCCGAGCGCGTGCTCACGCGCGCGTTCCCGCGCACATTCCGGCTCGCGTTGCTCGACAAGGACGTCATGATCGCCGCCCAGGTGGCGCGCGACGAGAAGGTGCCGTCGCCGCTCATCCAGCTCACCGCCGAGCTCTTCCGCGCCGCGCACGGCGCGCTGGGCGAGGAGGCCGATCACGTCGAAGCGGTGAAGTACCTCGAGCAGCTGGCCGGAGGAGAAATCCAGTGACGACGTCCGTGTTCCGCATCGACGAGATCCGCGCCGAATTCCCGGCGCTCAAGCGCCTCCACCTCGGCCACCATGTGGCGTACTTCGACGGACCGGGCGGCACGCAGGTGCCGCGGCAGGTGGCCGACGCCATGTCGGACTACCTACTGCACCACAACGCCAACACGCACTGGGCGTATCCGACCAGCGAGGAGACGGACGCGGCCATCGAGGAGGCGCGCACCGCACTGGCGGCGCTGCTCAATGCCGCGCCGAACGAAGTGGCGTTCGGCGCCAACATGACGACGCTCACCTTCCACCTGGCGCGCGCCCTCGGACGCGGCTGGGGGCCGGGCGACGAAGTGATCATCACCGAGCTCGACCACCACGCCAACCAGGCGCCGTGGCGCGCCATCGAGCGCGAGCGGGGCATCACCATCCGCGTCGTGCCGATCAACCTCGACACGTATGAGCTCGACTTCGACGCGCTCCGGAAGCTGCTGACGCCGCGCACGAAGCTGCTGGCCATTTCGGCGGGCTCGAACGCGCTGGGCACAATGCCCGACGTGGCGCAGGCCACGCGCATGGCGCACGCCGCCGGCGCGCTCTGCTTCGTGGACGCGGTGCACTACACGCCCCACGGCCTCGTGGACGTACGCGCCACCGACTGCGACTTCCTGGCCTGCTCCGCGTACAAGTACTACGGGCCGCACATCGGCGTGCTCTACGGCAAGGCCGAGCGCCTCGCCGCACTCGACGTGCCGAAGCTGCAGCCGGCGCCCGACACGGTGCCCGAGCGGCTCGAGACGGGGACGCAGAATCACGAGGGGATCGTCGGCGCCGGCGCGGCCGTGCGCTTCCTGGCCTCGCTGGGCGGTGGGAGCGACCTGCGCGCGCGCATCGTCTCCGCGATGACGGCGCTCCAGACGCGCGAACGCGAGCTGTTCGCACGGTTGTGGGACGGAATGGGAGCCATTCCAGGCGTCACCCGTCACGGGCCGCCGCCCAGCCGTCCGCGCACGCCGACGCTGTCCTTCACCATCAAGGGGCTGACGCCCGAGAACGCGGCGCGCGCGCTCGCGAAGCAGGGGCTCTTCGTCTCGCACGGCGACTACTACGCGTCCACGGTTGTTGAGCGCCTCGGCCTGCAGCCCGACGGCATGATTCGCGTGGGCTGCTCGTGCTACACGGACGAGGGCGAGATCGAACGGCTCATCGCGGCGGTGGCGCAGCTTTCGAAGTAAGGCGGAGGCTACTGCCACCACGAAGATAGAAGGGCGCGAAGGGACGCGACGAACGGCATGCTGGGACGACGACAGCGCGCCACGCGGATTTCGCGTGGCGCGCTGTCGTTAACCCTGATCTTCTTCGTGGCCCTTCGCGCCCTTCGTCCTTCGAAGTCGTCGTTCTATTTCCTTGCCGTCGGCGCTTTCCTGCGCGAAACGGTCTCGCGTTCGAGTGCGGCGGCGAACGTCTCGTACTTCGACCCCGGGTGCCACAGCACCCATCCATCGTAGCCTGCATCGTACACGGCCTGCTTCTGCGCCCGCACTTCGGCGGCGCCGTACGGTGGCTGTCCGAGCGAGAACGCCTGGAGCCACGTCCGCACATGCTCCGTCGCGCGAATGCCGAGCTTCTCGTCGCGTTCACGGGCGCGCGTCACCGCCGCCAGCACCACCTTGTACGGCTCGGCGTTGGGGCGCGCCACGCCAAACGCGCCGCGCGGGTAGTGCGACGGGTACACCATCGGCAGCATGACGTCCACGCGCGGGGAGAGCGCCTCCCACTGCTGGCCAATCTCCAGCGGTGCCGCCAGCGACGTGACGAGCCCAAATACATCGGCGGTGGTGCGCACCCCGAGTTTGCTGATGCGCGTCCGCGCGTACGTCAGGAACTCGGCGAGCGCGTCCGATTTGCTCAGTCCATTTGCGCCCTGGAAAACCTGTGGCGGCAACGACTTATATGGCTCAGGAAAACGTATGTAGTCGAACTGAACCTCGCCGAAACCGAGCTTCACCACCTCTTCGGCGATGCGAACGTTGTAGTCCCAGAGCTCGCGGCTGTACGGATTCACCCAAGTGAGCCCCTGCTTGTCGCGCCATGCGCCGCCGTCGGGCTTTCGAATGGTCCACTGTGGGTGCACCCGCGCCGTCACCGAGTCCTTGAAGACTACGATGCGCGCGACGGACAGGATCCGGTGCGCCTTCAGCGTGTCGAGCAGCGCCTTCAGGTTGCCGATCGTCCCGGCGTTCCCGGCGTTTCGCTGCACCACCGGGTCGGCCGATGCGTAGTTGAGCCCGAATTCGTCCTTGATGTCAATGACAAAGGCATTGATCTCGGTGCTGTCGGCCAGCGCCACCAGTTGGCGCATGCGCTTCGTGCTCTGGGCAGCGAAGCGATTCACATAAAGCCCTCGCACGATAGGCGAGTCGAGCAGTCTCGGCGGTCCGGCAAGGGTCGGGACGAGGGGCTTGGCCGCCGAGCCAGCACGGGGCGAGGCCGGCGCCTGCGCGACGAGCGCGGGCGGCAAAACGAGCACCGAGATCAGGAGGAGGCGACGCATGGCGTGCAAGCTAAGCGACCGCGCCCGCGCCGAGCGACCCCCGGA
The DNA here is from genome assembly GCA_964416005.1 of uncultured Gemmatimonas sp. Taxonomy (GTDB): domain Bacteria; phylum Gemmatimonadota; class Gemmatimonadetes; order Gemmatimonadales; family Gemmatimonadaceae; genus PNKL01. The sequence goes on along the minus strand of CAYQCP010000005.1, from coordinate 60,669 downwards.
GGTCTGCTATATTGCGGCGTGCCCTATCGCCTCGTCCTGCCGCTGCTGATGCTCGCTGCGTGTGCGCGCGCGCCCAAGGGGCCCGCGCCACGCACCGAGTTCCTGGTCGCGAACGCCGACTCGACCTTCTGGGTCACCTCGGATTCGCGCGGCATCCGCATGCGCGGCGCGCCGCTGGTGCTGGCGCGCGACGGCGGCCGCTTTCACGAGCTCTACGTGGCGGATGATGACCGCTCGTACTATGACGCGGTCTTCGTCGGGCAGCGGCTCTATCGCCGCGACCTGGTCAGCGGCGACTCCACCGAGTTGCTGTCCGACGGTGAAGTGGCTGGGATGGCGGAACGGTATGCCCGCGAACATCCGGGCGAGCGACCGCTCGGTCCCGACGAGGAAGGGGCGGAGAATCCCCGGACGTCGGCCATGGCCGAGCTGCACCTGATGGACGTGCACGGTCCGTTCGCCTCGTACGAGCACCTCACCGACATCGACATCCGCGGCGGTTCCAACCGGCATGCCGCGCATGGCGGCGTCGTGGATCTTCGCACCGGCGAGGAGCGCACGGTGCGGGAGCTCTTCGGCGCGACGGAGGAACAGCGCATCGTCCCGCTGGCGGAGGCGGCGTGGCGAGAGGCGCGCGACTCGATCCTCGCCGCCGCCGGCACGCGCGGCACCGCCGCCCGCAGCGCCATCGAGCACTTCGAATTCAGCATCGGGAGTTTTTCGCTCGCGGCCCAGGATCGCGTGCCGCAGGTGCGCTTCGTGGTGCCCGGCTCCGGGGGCAACGCTGGGGGCGTGACCATCCCGTTGCCGCCGCAGCGTGTCGCCGAGCCGGCTTGGTGGAGCGAGGTGCGGGACGAACTGCCGCTCGGACCGCCGTCCCAGTTCCGCTGGCCGCGGGAGCGTTTCGAACTGCTGGCCCGCATGGACACGGCGGGCGGCGACCGGGCGACGCTGTCGTTGCGCGATGGCGCGCGCGAGTGGCCGGTGGGAGTCGTACGCGGTCCGGTGCGCCGCGTCTTCTGGCTCGACGCGCCCGAGCTCACGCGCGAAGGACGAAAGGCGCTGGTGCGCGCGTTCGACGAGGCGTCGCTCTACGGCGAGGAGTCGCGCATCGTGCAAGCGCCGCGTCCGCGCGGCAGGGGCAAGCCGGCGGCCGTCCCCGCAGCGCATCACGCGCGCCCGGGCGGCGCCTCGCGCCGGAGCGCGCTGTGAACACGCCGAGCCCCGCGCCGTCGCTCAAGGTGACGCTGCCATACACGGCGGCGCAGGCCAATCGCACCCTGCCGCTGGTGCGCCGCATCGTGTCCGATCTCGTCAGCCACGTTCGCCACTGGGAAGAGGCAGTGCGCGAGGTCGAACTGGCCAGCCACGACAACGTGCTCGAGAATGAGGACGCCGAACGCTGGCAGCGCGAAACGCAGCGCGTCGCCGCCGAGATCGACGGCTGCGTCCGTGAGCTCGCCGAACTTGGCGTCGAGGTGCGCGGGCTCGACGTGGGCCTCGTGGATTTCCCGGGTACGCTCGACGGCCGCGACGTCTACTTCTGCTGGCAGCTCGGCGAAGCCGCCGTGGCGCACTGGCACGAACGCGATGCCGGCTTCAGCAGCCGCCAGCGCCTGCCGGTCGAGGCGCTCGCGCCGCACGGCTGAAGCTCCGGCGGTATGTATCGACCTGCGCTGCGCCCTGCGCGGCCGCCGGAATGCGCTCAGGGCGCGGCCGGCTCGTCGGCGAACGGGACCTCGATCTCCATGCCGTCGCGCGCGATGGTCACGTGCGGAAATACCTCGCGGGCCTCGCGATCGAGGTCGGACGGGTCGCGCGAATAGCGCGCCGAAAAGTGCGTCAGCACGAGCCGCTGCACGCCGGCGCCGGCGGCCACCTGCGCCGCTTCGCGCGCCGTGCTGTGCCCCGTTTCCACCGCACGCTCGGCTTCCTCGTCCCCAAAGGTGCTCTCGTGCACCAGCAGGTCGGCACCCTGCGCAATCTCGATGGTCGCGCCGCACGGGCGCGTGTCGCCGGTGATCACCACGCGGCGCCCCGTGCGCGTGGGCCCCACGAGCGTGGACGGCTCGACGACGCGCCCGTCGTCGAGCGTCACTGCCTCGCCCTTGTGGATCTTCCCCCAGAGCGGCCCTTCGGGTACGCCGAGTTCGCGCGCCAGGTCAGGGTTGAAGCGGCCGCGCCGCAGTTCCTCGATGAGCGCATACCCCACCGCGGTGACGCCGCGATGGTCCACGGCATACGGAACGATGGAGTACTCCTTGCGCTTCAGCGGCTCGCCGGGCGTCAGCTCGTTGATCTCCACCTGGTACGTGAGGCGCTCGCCGCCGAAGGCGTCGGCGCGCTTCATCAGCTGCGTCAGGCCGCGCGGACCCCAGATGCGCAGCGGTTCGGTGCGCCCCTGCAGTGAGAGCGTGCGCATCAACCCCAGCGTGCCAATGATGTGGTCGCTGTGGAAGTGCGTGAAGAAGAGGTCGCCGAAGTTGAACGACACGCCGTACCGCATCATCTGCCGCTGCGTTCCCTCGCCGCAGTCGATGAGCATCGTCTCTCCCTCGCGCACGAGCGCCAGCGCCGACACACCGCGCTCGACGGTGGGGCGGGATGCGGAGGTGCCGAGGAAGGTGAGAGTGAGGCTCAAGGGATACTGACGGTAGACGGTGGACGGCAGACGGCGGACGGCAGACGGCAGACGGCGGATGACTACCGCGACAACTTAATCGTTTCGCGGGACGGTCGTTCGTCGCGTCCGACCCAGCGCAGGATTATCCTGCGGCCGCCAGAATGCCCTGCAGGCGCGTCTCGTCGATGTTGGCCCCGCTCACGATGGCGACGATCGGCGGGGTCAGGTGGCGCAGGCGTCCGGACCGTATCGCGGCCACGCAGACCGCCCCCGAACCCTCGGCGCGGATGCCTTCGGCGAGCCAGAGCCAGGCGATGGCGCTGGCAATCTCGTCCTCGGTCACGGTCATGATCGACTCGAGCGTTGCCTGCCCGATGGCGAGGGCATCGTCGTCCACCTGTCCGGCAAGGCCGTCGGCGAGGGTCGGGAGGTTCTCGATCTCGATGACCCGCCCCGCCTCGATGGCGCGTGCCATGGCGTCGGTGCGCTCGCTCTGCACGCCGACCACCCGCACCTGCGGCGCCTCGCTCAGCAGGAAGGCACCGATGCCGCCGAGCAGGCCGCCGCCGCCGACGCAAACGAGGATCGTCTGCAGCGACGGGAGCTCCTCGAGCACCTCGCTCCCCACCGTGCCCTGACCGGCGAGCAGCGGAACGCCGAGGCACGGATGCAGGAAGGTCGCCCCGGTTTCCTTGGCGTACGCACGCGCCCGCACCATGGCGTCGTCGTAGTCGCTCGCTTCGTCGAGCACGCGCGCGCCGCGCCGGGCGATCCCTTCCTTCTTCACGGCGGGAGCGTTTGAGGGGACGAAGATCGTGGCCGCAACGCCCAGCCGCTGCGCCGCCTCGGCGACGCCGAGTCCGTGATTGCCCGCGCTGGACGCGACGATGCCGCGCGCGCGCTCGTCGGGGGTGAGGAGCGAGAGCGCGTTGAATGCGCCGCGCACCTTGAACGAACCCGTGAGCTGCTCCGACTCCAGCTTCAGGAAGACGTCGCCACCCACGAGATCGGACAGCGCCGCCGACCGGCGCAGCGGCGTGCGCACGGCCACGCCGCGCAGGCGGCCGGCGGCCTCGCGGATTTCGGTGGCGGAGGGAAGGAGGCGGGTCACAAAGGCAGAGGGCAGAGGGCAGATGGCAGATGGCAGACGGCGGATGGCAGATGCGGACCCGTGGATAATGGGCTCGTGGCGTCGGGTCGTCTACGGGTGAACTTCTACCTCGAAGGACGAAGGGCGCGAAGGGGCGCGAAGGAACAGCCCGTGCGACTGGAGATGTCCCCTCATGCGCGTGGGCGATTCTCATGTCGCCCCTTCGCGCCCCTTCGCGCCCTTCAAACTTCGCGGTGGCGGTTAGAGCCCCAGCTCCTCGCCGTTCCAGCGCCGCTGGTACGATAGCGCATCGAACTTCTTGTACGCGCGCTCGAGCGACATGGAGCGAATGGTCCCCCACACCGGCCGCTCGCCCCACGGCCGGTCGAACTTGCCGAAGCACCACTGGATGCCGCCGTAGCTCGACGGATCGCGCCCGTCGAGCGCCCACCTGTCGTTCAGGTGGATCAGGTGCTGCAGGGCATCGTCGTACGTGGCCGTCCACGTGAGCACCGACTTGCCCCAGTACATCCGCATTACGTTGTGGATGGATCCCGTGGCCACGAGTTCACGCTGCGCCGCATTCCACAGCGGGTGATGCGTCTCCGCGCGCTCGAGCTGCTCGCGCGTGTACACGGCTTCCCGCGTGTCCCCGGCGTGCGCCGCCATGGTGCGATGCACCCAGTCGGGAAGCGCGGCGAGCGAGCGGAAGTTGGGGTTGCGCAGCGCGAAGTTCAGGGCGAGTTCGCGCCACGTCACCAGTTCGTCGAGAAAGCGGTCGGCGCCGGGGCGGCCCACCGCCGCGATGGCCGATCGCGCCACCTCCGCGGCGCTCACCTGGCCGAAGTGCAGGTACGGCGAGAGCCGCGACGATCCATCCGGGTCGGCGGGATCGCTGCGCCGCTCATCGTATTGCGGCAGGGCGTCGCTGCAGAACTTCCTGAGCCGTGCGAGGGCCGCGCGGCGGCCGCTCTTTAGCGGTGCGGGCGGCACGGAATGGTCGATCTCACATCGCGCAATCTCGGCCTCGACGTCGCCGCTGAGGTCGAGCCGGTCCACCTCGAGGGAACGCCACAGCGCCTCGGACGCGTCGGCGCGGGGCAGGGCGTCCGCCACCGGTTCGAGGGCGTGCAGCAGGTGCGCCATCACCTTGGGACGCAGGGTGCGCGCGGCCCACTCCTCCTTCACGAACAGCGCGGCGGGGACGATGGCGTGCGATTCCACCGCCACGACTCGGCACTCACAGCGCGCCGCGAACCTCCGGGTGCGCTCGGCGATGCCGGCGGTCGGAAAGTCGTCGGTGACGACGAGCGCCGCACGTGCGGCCACACGATCCACCGCGCGGCGGTCGTCGCTGCGGCGGCGGCGCAGCACGAACTGGTAGCGAAGGCCGCCGCGCTCGGCGCGCTGCGCGAGCTCGCGCGCGTTGTGCAGGATGAACGAGTGGATGCGGTCGCTGGCGTGTTCGTAGGTCGGATCGAGTCCCTGATGGATGATCAGGGGGAGGCCGAGCCGGTTGGCCTCGCGCGTGGCGAAGCGAAGCGCCCAGTTGTCGGCAAACCGGTGCGTGGACTGCATCCAGTACAGCACGAACTCACCCGTTCGTCGCTCCGGCTGGGCGTTCACCGCGCGGGCGCGCAACGCGAGCTGGTCGCGGACGAAGGGGGAGGTGAGGGCGTGCGGCACGGGTGACTAACGCGGCGGACCGATCGGCTGTTCCGAAGGCATCGGTTCCAGCTCCTTGACCTGCTTGAACTTAGAGAACATCCGGCGTTCGAGAGGTTGACTTTGGGTCAAATCGGACTACAATTCACATTGTCTGTGGGGCCCCGCCTCTGGTGGGGCCAGTTTGTTTCAGACCCGGGTGCGACCGGCAGCGTGTTACCCAGTGTCGCCCTGGAGTGTCTTGGGGCTGTAGCTCAGCTGGGAGAGCGCTGCAATCGCACTGCAGAGGTCAGGGGTTCGATCCCCCTCAGCTCCACTCGCAGGAAGACAATCGATGTGCCCGCCGCCGTTCGGTAGGACGTAGAGTTCCAATGACGGCGCGCGTGGCCACTTCATACGAAGGCCGCACCTCACGGTGCGGCCTTTTGCGATTCTGCGACTTCACGTTGCGCAGCGGGCCGCATCTGACGATGCGGCCCGCCCTGCTACCAGCCCATGCGCTCGCGCAGCGCCGTGATGTGCCGCACGTGATGCCGGCTGTGCCAGCCATACAGCGCGGTCAGCACGTCAATGGACATGGTGCGGCCGTGCTCGGGATGAACGACGGTGCGCGCAAAGGCGGCATCGTCGAGCGACCGGAGCACCGCCACCAGACGGGCGTGCACGCCGTCGAGGATCTGCAGCGAGGGTTCGACCGCGAGGGTCGTGGCGTCCGGGAGCGCGGCCCACTTGCCCTCGATGTACGGCTTGATCGTCGGATTGTCCTCGGTCAACGCGAGCCGCACGCGCGTGGCAGCGTTCAGGTGTGAGTCGGCCAGGTGATGCACCACCTGACGCACGGTCCACCCTTCGGGGCGATAGGGCGTGTCGAGCTGTGCGTCCGTGAGGCCGTTCAAGCCAGCACGCAGGCGCTCGGGCAGCTGGGCGAGGTCCCAGATGGCGGCGGTGCGGATTTCCGGAGTGACGGGAGCAGTGACGTCGAACTTTCCGATGGGATAGCGAAGATCGGACATGGGGAGGAGCACAGGGGTTCAGGAAGAGAGACGAGTGGAGCGATGGGGAGGGGGAACGAGGGGATTTACAACGCGAACCACTCCCGCACCCTTGCCCGCAGGGCGGTGTCTCCGTCCTTGTGGGCGTATTCGTTCGTGATGGCCGAGTAGACGTAATCCTGCTGCCATGCCTTCACGTTGGCGACGCACTCGGCGACTGCATTGATGGCATGGTCGATGTCGGCCATCGTCGTGCTCGGGTGGAAGCTGAGCCGCACCCAGCCAGGTTTTTCCGACAGGTCGCCGAGATCGATGCGGTCGGTGATGGACTTGGAGCGCGACGGGTCCACGTGCAGGAGATAGTGCCCGTAAGTGCCGGCGCACGAGCAGCCGCCGCGCGACTGCACGCCGAAGCGATCGTTGAGCAGGCGCACCATCAGGTTGTAGTGCACGTCCTCCACCCAGAACGACAGCATGGCCAGCCGGTCGCGCACGCCCTGCGCCAGCACGTGCACGCCGGGAATCGCCGCCAGCCGGTCCATGGCATACGGCGCGATGGCGTGCTCGCGCTCGCGCATCGCCGCCACCGTCATCTCGTCCTTGAGCTGCACCGCGAGGGCGCTCTTGATGGCTTGCAGGAAGCCCGGCGTGCCGGCGTCCTCGCGCGCCTCGATGTCGTCGAGAAAGGCGTACTGTCCCCACGGATTCGTCCACGCCACGGTGCCGCCGCCGGCCTCGTCGGGGACCGAGTTCCTGTAAAGCGCTCGGTTGAAGACGATCACGCCCGCCGATCCCGGCCCGCCGAGGAACTTGTGCGGCGAGAAGAGGACGGCGTCCAGGTATCCCTCGGGGTCGTCCGCCGGGTGCATGTCGATGTGCACGTAGGGCGCCGAGGCGGCGAAGTCGATGAGGGCGACGCCGCCGGCGCGGTGCATCAGGCGGGCCATCGCGTGATACGGCGTGAAGATGCCGGTGACGTTGGAGCAGGCGCTGAACGCGCCGATCTTCACCGGGCGGGCGCGATAGGCGCGCAACTGCTCCTCGAGCGCCTCGAGCGACACCACGCCCTCGGCGTCGGGCGGCACGACGACGACGTCGGCGATGGTCTCGTACCACGACGTGTGATTGGAGTGGTGCTCGAGGTGCGTGACGAAGACGACCGGGCGCTCGCGCTCCGGGAGGTCGATGAAGCGGCGCAGCCCTTCGGGCGCCTTGAGGCCGAGGAGGCGCTGCAGCTTGTTGACGGCGGCGGTCATCCCCGCGCCGACGGTGAGGATGAGGTCGTCGCTTGACGCGTTGACGTGGCGGCGCAGGATGTCGTGCGCTTCGTGGTAGGCCAGCGTCATCGCCGAGCCGGTGACCGACGATTCGCTGTGCGTATTGCCGACGAACGGGCCGAAGCGGTCACGCAGCCGGTCCTCGATGGGGCGATAGAGCCGGCCGCTCGCCGTCCAGTCGGCGTAGACGACGCGGCGCTCGCCGTACGGCGACACGAAGGTCTGGTCATGACCGATCGTGTTGCGCCGGAACGGTTCGAAGTAGGGTTCGAGGTCGGTCATGGGGGCCCGGATTGGGTGCGGGGGAAAGTTAGCGAGATAAGGGGAGGGGGAGAGGGGGACGGAACGGGGAGGAGGTAGAGGCGTCGGGACGGGGAACGAGGGGCGGAACGAGGAGGGCGGCCATTGGCGCGCCGGGCTTCTCCATTCTCGTTCCACTCCTCCTCGCTCCTCGCCAAGCCTCCACCTCCTCCTCGTTCCGTGAGTCGTATGCCTGCCAAGGGGTTGATCCACCCCCCCAGCCGGGTATAATTCGTTTCTCCCGCGCGAGCGGGCGTTTTCTGCCCCTTGGTGTAACTGGCAACACGTCTGACTCTGGATCAGAAGAGTCCAGGTTCGAGCCCTGGAGGGGCAACTCAAAGCGGGTCAACCAGTTTGGTTGGCCCGCTTTTGTTTTCCCTGGCTGCGCGTACTGACGCGCGGAACGGATGATGCCGCGCCCCACGGGGCGGCGGGCTACGCCGCTCATGTGAATCCGCTGTTTCCCCCGCACGAGGCCGCGCTGCCGCCGGACCGGCTTCCCGTCATGACGCCACAGCCCGTAATGCGACGCTCGACGTTCTGCGAACCGCAGGCCGGGCACTGTTTGCCTTCGCCGGCCGAATAGGCGGACATCGAAAGCCGCACCTCGTAGGGGGCGTCACAGGCGCGGCAGGTGAATTCGTAGCTTGGCATTGTCGCGGGTCGCGGCCGTGGAATCGGGGAACCTATAAATCTCTAAATAGCAATATAGAGATAATAACGGGCGCCCTCAAGGGCCGGTGCGGGCCGCCGCTCAGGACCGCGGCTGCTTCAGGCAGTGCCGCAGCGCCCGGTCCACGCCGCCGAGATGGCTGTGCAGCCAGTGCTGCAGCGAATGCACCAGCAACTGCGCATCGTGTGCGTCGTATCCGTGTGCGGCGTGGAAGCGCCGGTGCTCGACAAGCATAGCCAACAGCCCCTGATGCTGCTCCCTGTTCTTGTGCGCCGTCGGGCAATGGTAGCGCGCCATGCACTCCTCTTCATCGGCGAAGTGATCGCGGCAATATCGATCGAGAAAACCGAGCAGGCGCAGGTACTCGGTCGCACCGTCGTCGGTCGCCACGGCGCTGGCCATCGCGGCCACCGCCTTGAACAACGTCTGATGCTGACGATCGAGATGCGGAATGCCGGTTGCGTACGTTTCGTTCCAGTGCATGCGGAGAAGACTAGCGGGCCGCTGTGTGATCCGTATCCCTTTTATCACGTAGGATGTTTCCTGACAGACAACCGCCCCGTTCGTGATGCGCGGCGGCCGCCACTTGAGAAAGAGTCGCGTTCGCGCGGGACCTGCGTTGCAGGTAAAATTGGCCCGCCCACTCACCCGAGTCCCCGTGAATCGCCGCGAGTTCTTCCTCTACGTCGCGCTCGGCCTGCTCATCTTCGCGACGTACTTCGTGACGTGCCGGCTGGTGCAGTCACCCACTGCGGTCGAGATGCCGGGGTGGGTGCCATTCGTCCCGCTCCTCACCGTGCCGTACCTGTTGCAGGTCGTCGTGAGCTACGGGCTGGCGATGTTCATCCAGGCGCCGGCGCTGCGGCACGCGGTCTTCAAGGCGTATTTCCTCGCGATCGCTGTCACGATGACCCTCTGGCTCGCGTTTCCGACCACGATGCTGCGGCCGCCCGCCCCCGCCGGGTGGTGGAACTGGCCCTACGCGGTGATGGCGAGTGCTGACCTGCCCGTGCACGTCGTCCCTGCCGGCCACATCCTGATGCCCGTGCTCATCATCTGGGCCTTCGCCTCTGAGCGGCCGCGCTGGCTCCGGTGGCTGGTGCCGGCGGAGCTGGTGGGCGCGGCGGGCATCGCGGCCACCTGGCAGCACCGGCCGATTGACGTGCTGTATGGCACGATGCTCGCGATCGCGACGGGACTGCTGTTCGGCGTGCACCGGCAGCGCGCGATGCGCGCGGTCAGACCAGCCTCCGCGGCGTAGGAAGGCGACCACTTCTTACGACGGATTTCACGGAAACTCGAGGCGGAACACGGATCCTGCCTGCAGGATTCCCCCAGGCGCCGGATCCGTGTTTCTCCTCGAGTTTCCGTGAAATCCGTGGTATGCAGTTCGCAGCTGAGATGATCGCGCCTTCAGGCCCCTACTCAGGGCACGACGTCGACCTTCGGCGGGAAACTCGGCGTCATGCCGAGGTTGAACATCGTGAACGAGTACTGGTCGGCTGTGAGCTCGAGCCCCTTGGTGAGCGACGAGCTGCCGTGGCCGCTCGACGTCGCGATGCGGATGAGCACGGGGTTCGATCCCTTGTGCGCCTTCTGCAGCCGAGCCGCGTACTTGAAGGAGTGCGCTGGGACGACGCGGTCGTCGTGGTCGGCCGTCGTCACCATCGTCGCGGGATAGGCCGTGCCGTCCTTGAGGTTGTGCAGGGGCGAGTACTTCACGAGGTACTTGAAGCCCTCGGGGTCGTCGCTCGAGCCGTAGTCGGCCACCCAGTTCCAGCCGATGGTGAACTTCTGGAAGCGCAGCATGTCCATGACGCCGACGCCGGGCAACGCCACCTTGAACAGGTCGGGACGCTGGTTCATGACGGCGCCCACGAGCAGGCCGCCGTTCGACCCGCCCTGCATCGCGAGCCGGTCCTTGGACGTGTACTTGTTGGCGATCAGCCACTCGGCCGCCGCGATGAAGTCGTCGAAGACGTTCTGCTTGTTGGCCTTCATGCCGGCTTCGTGCCACTTCTCGCCGTACTCGCCGCCGCCGCGCATGTTGACCGACACGTAGACGCCGCCCTGTTCGAGCCACGCCATGCGCGAGGCGCTGAAGCCCGGCACGGTGGAGATGTTGAAGCCGCCGTAGCCGTAAACGAGCGTCGGGTTCCGGCCGTCGAGCGCGAGTCCCTTCTTGGCCACGATGAACATCGGGACCTTGGTCCCGTCCTTCGACGTCGCGAAGACCTGCTTCGTCTCGAACTGCGACGGGTCAAACGGCAACTTGGTCTGCTCGTACACGCGGCTCGTGCCGCGCGCGATGTCATAGCGGTATGTCGTGGGCGGCGCCGTGAAGCTGGTGAAGGTGAAGAAGACCTCGCCGTCCTGCCGCTCGCCGCTGGCGAATCCCGCCGTGCCGACGCCGGGCAGCGCCACGTCGCGCTCCCTGGTGCCGTCGTAGCGGTACTGCACGACCTTGGTGACCACGTCCTTCAGGTACGAGGCGAAGAGGCGCCCGCCGGCGTTCGCCACGCCCTCGAGCACCTCGGGCTGCTCGGGAATGATGGTCTTCCAGTTCGCCTCGGCCGGCATGTCCGGGTCGATGCGCACGACGCGCCGGTTGGGCGCACCATGGTTGGTGAGCACGAGGAGCGCGCCGCCGTCATTGTCGATGACGTTGAACTCCTTGTCGAAGCCGGTGATGACCTTGCGCCACGCCGTGTCCCGCGACGTCAGGTCGCGCACCCACAGCGAGTTGCCGTCGAGTCCCTTGCCACGGTCGGAGATGGTGAGCAGGAGGAAGCGTTCGTCGTCGGTGGTGCCGGCCGTGTGGAACCGCTGCGGATTGGCCGGGTCGCCGTAGACCAGCCGGTCCTGCGACTGGTCGGTACCGAGCGCGTGGTAGTAGACGCGGTGGTCTTCGTTGCGCGCGCTGAGCTTCAGTGACGTGTCGGCCGGGGCGGGGTAGCGCGAGTAGTAGAAGCCGTTGCCGTGCCAGGCGATGCCCGAGACCTTGACCCAGCGCACGATGTCCGGGAGGTCGCGCCGCGTGAGCGGGTCCATCACGTGGATTTCCTGCCAGTCGGAGCCGGCGCGCGACATCGTGTAGGCGAGGCGCGTTCCCGCGTCATCCAGGGTGAAACCTCCTACGCGGGTCGTGCCATCGGCCGTGAGGGTGTTGGGGTCGATGAGGACGTCGGGCGTGCCATCGAGGCCGCGCTGCAGGTAGTACACCGACTGGTTCTGGAGGCCGGAGTTGCGCGAATACCACACCCACCCCTTGCGCCGCACCGGCGTGGACGTGCGTGGATAGTTGGAGAGTTCCTTGAGCCGTTCGAGCAGCGCGCCCCGATACGTGATGCGATCGAGATAGCCGAACGTGACAGCGTTCTGCTCGGCCACCCACGCCTTCACGGCGCTGGCGGTGTCGTCCTCGAGCCAGCGATACGGGTCGGGAACCTTGGTGCCGTGGTAGACATCGACGTGCTTCACGGTGCGCGTGGTGGGGTACTTGGGCTTCGCGGGCTGCTGCGCGGCGGATGTCATGGCGCCCAAGGCGAGCGCCACGGCGGCGATCACGCGGATCGTGCGAATGTGTCCAGTGTGCGGCGTGGACCTGCGTTCCGTCATGGTATGCTCCAGGGTGGTGCGCGGGTGCGGTGTGACTCAGCTGCCATTGATTCTCTTCGATGTACGCCGGCGCGGCCAGTCCCGCTGTGCGATGCGCGGCGGGCGCCGCGGTGCGGCGTCGGCGTCGGCGCCCCCATCCGGCGGCTGGCGCCCGGGCCGCCGCCACACGACCTTTCGCGTTTCGCGTGATGCCGCGTGGCGGCGGGTCGACCGCCGCGCGCGGTCGTCCCGACTCGGAGATTCGCGCCATGCCCAACCGTTCGCAGTCCGCGCTGGCTCTCGCCCTTCCGATGGCCCTCCTGGCGTTGCTCGCTGCACCCGCCTTCGCGCGCGCGCAGGTGATGCCGGCGCGACCCGCCCGGCCCGTGCCGGTCGAGCCGACGCTCCCCGCCGCGCCCATCGACACCGTGCGCGCCATCCTGCGCCCGCGGGTGCCGCTTCCGGCCGAGTCGGCAACCGCCGGCGTGACGCGCTTCTCGTTCATCGCCTACGGCGACACGCGCGGGCGGCGCGACGGCACCGAGCTGCAGTACGAGCACTCGCTCATCGTGGACGCCATGCTGCGCGTCATCGCGCAGCGGGCCAGTGGACCGTCGCCCATCCGCTTCATCCTGCAGAGCGGCGACGCCGTGGTGAACGGCCGCGACCCGAAGCAGTGGAACGTGAGCTTCACGGGGCTGATCAACCGGCTCACCACCGAAGGCGGGGTGCCGTACTTCCTCGCCCCGGGCAACCATGACGTGACGAGCGCCGCCGACCTCGAGAATCCCGGGCGCAAGGAAGGGCTCGCGAACTACCTGCGTGCCGTGGCCCAGCTCATTCCGCCCGACGGCGCCACGCGCCGGCTCGACGGGTACACCACCTACGCGTTCGGCTACGGCAACACGTTCGTGCTTGCCGTCGACTCGAACATCGCGGCGGACTCGGTGCAGTTCCACTGGGCTCGCGCGCAGCTGGAAGGGCTCGACCGCAAGCGGTTCTCGAACATCGTGGCCTTCTTCCACCACCCGACGTATTCGTCGGGTCCGCACGGCGGGGCGATCATCGAACGTCCCACTGGGGTGGTGCGCGACAAGTGGATGCCGCTCTTCCGGAAGCATGGCGTGCAGCTGCTCGTCACGGGGCACGAGCACCTGTACGAGCACTGGGTGGAGCGCTATCGCGACGCCACAGGCGCGCGGCGGCGGATGGACCAGCTCGTGACGGGCGGCGGCGGTGCGCCGCTCTACGGCTATCGCGGCGAGCCGGACCTGCGCGCCTACCTCACGGCGAGCGGCGCCGACTCGGCGCGCGTGGATCACCTCGTGCGGCCGGGGATGGAGCGCGGCGAGAATCCGTACCACTTCGTGGTCGTGCACGTGGACGGCGATCGCATCTCGCTCGAGGTGCAGAGCGTGGATTGGGGCACCGGATTCGCTCCGTATCGGAGCAACCGGGCGACGCTGCGGGACAGCCTGCCGTAGCGTGCGTCCGTTCGTGATGGGCATCGGCCTGCTGGCGCTGGCGTGTACGTCGCCCGGCGAGAACGCACCGACGGCCACATCGCCGCCCGGCGGTTCCTCGCCACCGCCGGTCACGCCGCCCGTCACGACGACGCCGGCGACAGCGACCATCACGGTCAATGCCGGGACGGTGGTCAACCCTGACGCGCCGCGCCTGCTTGGCATCTCGTTCGATGGCCGTTCGAGCCTGACGTTGTCATCCGGCGGCACGCCGGTGGGCTACCATGATCCGCTGACGGGGGCGGTCTATTCCGCGATCGCACCGCTCTGGAACGACTTTCCCATCACGACCGTGCGCTACCCCGGGAATGCCGTGAACCAGGGGATGAACTGGAAGCTGGCCATCGGGCCGCTAGCCAGCCGGGCGGTGCAGACGCTGCAGGGCGCGCAGCCGCAGCGCATTGCCTTTGGTTTCGACGAGTTCATGGCGATGGCGGCCGCGCAGGGCGCGTCGCCGCGCGATGTGCAGATCATGGTCATCATCTACCCGACCAGCACCGAGCCCGACCCGGCGCAGTCCGCGGCCGATTTCGTGGAATATGCCAACGCGCCGAACAACGGGTCGAATCCGGGAGGCGGCACGGACTGGGCCGCCGTGCGCGCCGCCAATGGTCACCCCGCACCGTACGGCATCCGCATCTGGAACATCGGCAACGAACCGTGGGCGCCAGGGGAGTTCAACTTCCAGCCTGCGCCATACCTGGCCATCGCCGTTCCCATCATCGATGCGATGCGCGCCATCGACCCGACCATCCAGATCACGCTGCCAGCGGTGGGGGCGGCCACCTCGACGTGGAATGCGGCGATGCTCAACTCGCCGCTGCTGGCGGGGAAGGTCCACGGGCTCTCGCCGCACGCGTTCTATGACGACGGCGGTACGCCGACGCCGCAGCAGGTTGAGTCCACAATTCGCAGCGTTGCAGCGGCCGCACAGGCCAAGGGGTGGCGCGTCGTGCTCGGCGATCACGCACATGACATCGCGAGTACGGGGTCGCCGACGCAGGCGCAGAAGGACATCGCCATGCAATGGCAGGGCGCGGTGACCACCGCGCACTTCCTGGCGATGCTGAGTCAGGTGCCGAACATCGAGCGCGCGAATTTCTGGATCTACGGCGCGCCGGCGGCGTCGTGGGCGCCGATCCGGCGCAACACGAACGGCAGCTACTCGCTGCTGGCGGTCGCACAGCTCTACAAGACGCTCCGTCCGCTCTTCCACGAACAGGTGCTGGCGACGACGACGACCAGCGTGACCGCCGGCGTGACGCCGCTGCTGAATGCCACGGCGCTCCGGTCGCTGGCCGGGACGGCGGGCACGGTGATGGTCGTCAACTGGGAGCGGGCCGTGACCCACGCCGTTGCGGCGCCCGCGATTGCCGGCCTGCGCGTCACGGGTGCGGACCTGATGGCGGCGACCTCCCTGACCTCCGACGCTTTCTCGGTCAGCGCCGCGACGGCCACCTCGAGCGGGACCTACGTGCTGGCGCCGATGTCGATTCTGGTGATTCGATACGCGCCGTAACCGCCGGAATGGACGGCGAACGGAACGAGGAGGGGGTAGAGGCTTAGGAACGAGGGACGAGGGGTGGAACGAGGAGGGAGGTCTCTTGTGCGCCAGAGGCCTCCTCCTCGTCCCACCCCTCGTCCCTCCTCGCTACGCCTCTACCCCCTCCTCGTTCCGTGAAGCAGTTCAGAACTTCAGCACCTGCTCCGCGAGATCCCCCGCCTGGAAGTACAGCCCGCGCCGCTCATCGCCCGGCTGCTTGGCCACCAGCACCGTGTTCTGCTGGTCGTTGAACGACTCGAACATCAGGTGTACGCGGACGCCGACTGACTTCACCGGCTTGGCCGCCTTCCACTGCACGAGCACCCACCAGACGGGCTGGTCGCCGTCCATGTCGCCGCCGCTGTCGAGCACCTCGCCGGTAAGAGCAGCCCCGTCCGCGGACACCATGAAGCGCTGTGCCATGTACGCCGCCACCGCCGCCCGCGACGCGGCGTCGTCGGTGATCTTCCGCTTGAGCGACTTCTCGAGGTCGTCACGGAACATGCGCACCCGGGCCACGACCGCCGTTCCCTCGATCACCATCCGCGTGTGCGTCAGGTGCAGGTTGTGCGGTGCGGCGGGCGGCGGCGGGGCGAGCAGGAGCGCCGCGGCGAGCGTGAGGATCACGGCTGCACCCGCGCCACCGGCTTCCAGGCGTTGTTGTCGCGGTTCACGTCGGCGAAGACCTCGTTGGGATCGATGATCACCTGCGTGAGTCCCTTGTTGGAGAAGAAGCCATACGTGAACGCCTTCTCGTTGAAGCGCCAGACGTCGGCGGGAAGCTTGACCAGCGCGCTCGTGCCGTCATCGTACGTGACGCCGAGCTGGATGGGCATCACGAGCCCGCCCTTCTGCTCGATCGTGATGGTGTGGTAGTACTGGCCGCGCGACGTGTTGCCCGTGATGTCCACGGCGTTCTGGGATTGTACCCCGCCAAGCGCCTGGTCGTTCGCGTACGTCGTGTAGAACATGCCGCGCCACCACCAATTGAGGTTCTCGCCCGCGCCGTTCACCACGGTGCGGAAGAAGTCGGCCGGCTGCGGCTTCTTGAAGACCCACCTGGCCGCGTACTCGCGGAAGGCGCGGTCGAACTGCGCGGGCGCGAGCACCTGCTCGCGCAGCATGACCAGCGCCGCCGCCGGCTTGGCGTACGCCTGCGGGCTGTAGTTGGCGTACACGAGGTCCGATTCGGTCATCATCGGCACCTGCGCCACTTCCCGGAAATACGGGACGATGTTCTTCGCGGGCCCGCGGTTGGACGGGTAGTTCGGGTCCCACTCCTTCTCGGCGTAGTACTGCACGAACGAGTTCATCCCCTCGTCCATCCACCCCCAGCGGCGCTCGTCTGAGGCGAGGATCATCGGGAACCAGTTGTGCCCGACCTCGTGGATGGTCACCGAGATCAGGCGCCACTTGAGTGACGGATCGAACGTGCCGTCGGGACGCGGGCGGGCGCCGCAGAAGGCGATCATCGGGTACTCCATGCCGCCCACCGAGCCATGCACGTTGCTCGCCTGCGGGTACGGATACTCGATGACCATGCGCCCGTACGTCACCATCGTCTGCTTGATGGCCTTGGTGCTGTACTGGTCCCACAGGGGCATGGCGTCGCGCGGGTAGACCGAATGGAGTTCGATGAGCCGTCCGCCCTTCTGGTACCGGAAGCCCATCGCGTCCCAGATGAACGTCCTGGAACTCGCCCACGCAAAGTCGCGCACGTTCTTCGCCGTGAACCGCCACGTGAGCGGTGCCTTCCCCGCCGGACGCGTCTCCGGCTTCATCACCTCGTCGGGACGCACGATGAAGACGGGTTCGTCGGCGCTCCATGCCTGCAGCAGGCGCGCGCGCTGCGTGGCGGTGAGCACCTCGTTGGGGTTGAGCAGGGTGCCGGTGGCGCGCACGATGTGGTCGTGCGGCACGGTCACCGTGACGTCGAAGTCGCCGAACTCCTGGTAGAACTCGCCCTGCGAGTAGAACTGGTCGTTCACCCAGCCGCTGACGTCGTCGTACACCGCCGCCCGCGGATACCACTGCGCGATCTCGTACTCCCAGCCGTCCTTCACCTTGTCGCGCGCGTTGCGCTGCGTGTTGCGGCCGATCTCGGGGACGATGTACGCCCATTCGATCTCGAGCTGCGCCGACTGCCCGGTGGCGATGGGCGCCGGAAGCTCGATGCGCATCGAGGTGCCGTTCACGAAGTACGCCGCGTCGCGCCGCGCGCCGCCCGCGCCGATGGTGCTCACCCGGCCGATGCGCGTGCCGAGCGTCTGCGCCACCTCGCCCGTGAGGTCGAGCAGGCGCAGCGCCTGCCCGGACATCTGCGCCAGGCCGCGGGGAAGCGGGCGCGACGAGACCTGTGCGCGCGAGTCCGGCCGCTCGACGTTCTGGTCGAGCTGGAACCAGAGGTACGTCAGGGGCGTCGGCGAGTTGTTGTGATACGTCACGCGCTCCGTGCCGGTGATCTCGTGCTTCACCGTGTCGAGCGCGGCCCGGATCACGTAGTCGACCTTCTGCTGCCAGTACTTGGGTCCGGGCGCTCCACCGGCGGTGCGGTACTCGTTGGGCGTCGGCCACTGCTCGATGGCGCGGAAGTTCGACTGGTTGGTCTTCTTCGACGTGTCCGCGTTCAGCCACTGCGGCGGCGACGTGACGGGCGGCCCTCCACGCTGGGCGGCGAGCGGCGTGGCGAAGCTGGCGAGCGCGGCGATGCTGCCGAGCGCGAGGAAGTGGTGTTTGGGGCGCGAAAACATAGTGATCCTCCACGGACGGCAGACGGCAGACGGCAGACGGCAGACGGCAGAGACCGGCAGAGACCGGCAGAACCCTAGGACAACGCCGAATAGCTACCCGGCGTTGGCGAGTCGGTCGATCAGCAGCGTGAGCCCGATGCCGGCGGCGGCGCCGGACAGGATCAGCACCCAATCGCGGCGCCGCACGTGCAGCCAGCGGTCGGCCGCGAGGCCGAGGGCGAAGAAAACGCCCACGATCAGCACCTGGCCGACTTCGAGCCCCACGTTGAACGCGAAGAGCGGCAGCGCGATGGACGTCTCGGTCCCGAGAATCGCATGCAAGGCGCTGGCGAAGCCAAGGCCGTGGATCAGGCCGAAGATGCCCGCCGTGGCGTACCGACGCCGCATCGCCGCCCGGCGGGCCTCCTCCGACGCGGGAACCAGCTGGTCGCGAATGGCGGCGAGCCCCATGAAGACAATGGTAGCCGCGATGAGCGGTTCCACCATGCCGGCGCTGACGCTGACCACGTCATACGTGGCCAGGGCCAGCGTGATGCTGTGCCCCAGGGTGAACGCCGTGACGAGCACGGCGATGCGCTTCCACTCGAGCACGCCGTACGCCGCGGTGAGCGCCGCGACGAACAGGATGTGGTCCCACGCGCCGAGGGCGGCGATGTGGTGGTACCCCATCTTGAGGTACAGGGTGAGCTCGGGCACAGGGGAGAATAGTAAAGCGCGGCGGCTTTCGCCGCCGCGCTGTCGGGTCCGCGAACCCCAGGCCCCGCCTACGGCGCCGGCGGGAGCTTCGTGGCGGGCACCTCGTACTCGCCCGTCAGCGTGTGCCGCAGGCCCGATGCCTGCTGCTCGGCCGTGATCTCCATCTCCCGCTGCTCGCTGACGAACCGCCGCTTGAACCAGGTGCCGACGTCGTCGAGGTAGGTGTAGGCCACGGGGATGACCACCAGCGTCAGCATCGTCGAGGTGATGAGGCCGCCGACCACGGCGTGGGCCATCGGCGCCCGGAACTCACCCCCCTCGCCGAGCGCGAGCCCGATGGGGAACATGCCGGCGATCATCGCCAGCGTGGTCATCATGATCGGGCGCAGTCGCACGGCACCGGCCTCGACGAGCGCATGGAGGCGGTGCGCACCGGCGCGCCGGCGTTCGTTGGCGTTGTCCACGAGCAGGATGGCGTTCTTGGTAACCAAGCCCATGAGCATGATCACGCCGATCATGGACATGATGTTCAGTGTCGAGCCCATGAGCAGCAGTGCGAGCAGCACGCCCACCAGGGACAACGGCAGCGAGAGCATGATGGCGATCGGCTGCGTGAACGACTCGAACTGCGAGGCGAGAATCAGGAAGATCAAGATGATGGCGAGCACCAGCGTCTCTGCCACGTAGCCAAGCGTCTCGACGAACATCTCCGTCTCACCGCCCAGCGAGACGGAGTAGCCCGGTGGCAGCTGGAGCTTGGCCGCCTCGGCGGTGATGGCGTTCGACGCCTCGGTGAGCGTCGTGCCGGGCGCCGTGCTCCCCGAGATGATGACGACGCGCGCGAGGCGCGAGCGGTCGATCTGCGCCGGCGCGGTGGCCACGGTCACCGTGGCGATGTCGCCCATCCGCGCGTACTTCACGCCGTTGGGGCCGCCCTGCGCCGTCGGCACCGGCATCGCGCTGACGTCGGCGATGGAGCGCCGGAGTTCCGGGGCCACCTGCACCCGCACGTCGCGCTCCTCGCCCGTCGGGTCCTCCCAGCGCGTCGCCACCTCGCCCGCGAAGAGCGGACGCATGGTCGCCGAGATGGCCCCGATGTCGAGGCCCAGCTGGTTGGCGGCATCGCGGTTGACGTCGACCCGCAGTTCGGGCTTGGGATCGCCGAGCGACGACTTCACGTCCACGACCCCGGGGATCTTCTCGACCGCGGTGCGCAGCTCCGTGGAGATGCGCTGCAGCTCGCTGATGTCGGGGCCGCGCAGCTCGACCTGCAGCGGCGCCTGCGCGCCGCCGGGGCCCGACTGCGCGATCACGTAGGAGCGGACGCCGTAGAGCCGCCCGAGCCGGGCGCGAGCGTCCATCATCATCTCGTTGGCGCTGCGCTGCCGCTCGTGCGGCTTCACGAGGCGCACGTAGATCTCGCCGCTGCGCACGGTGCCGGTGGCGCCCGCGCCAATGGTGGTGTAGGTGTACGCCACGCCCTCCATGGCGCGCAGCGAGCGGATGATCTGCTCGGCCTTGGACCGCGTCTGCACGAGGCTCGAGCCCTCCGGCGTCTCGAAGGTCACCGTGAACTCGCTCTCGTCCGACTGCGGCGAGAACTCGCCGCCGATGAACGGCGTGAGTGCGAACGCCGCCACGAGGCTGAGCGTGGCGATGGCCAGCGTCTGCCACCGGTGGAGGAGCGCCCACTCGATGACGCCACGATACCGGTGCGCCACGCGGTCGAACCAGGCGTTGAAGCGGGCGATGGTGCGGGTGATGACGTTGCCGCTGTGCGCGCCGTGCAGGTGCGGGTCCACGCCCCACCATGCGCTGAGCATCGGGGTGAGCGTGAACGACACGAAGAGTGAGACGAGCACCGCCCACGCGACGGTCAGGCCGAAGGCGTAGAAGAAGCGGCCGATGATGCCCCCCATGAACGCCACCGGCACGAAGACGGCGATGATGGAGAACGTGGTCGCCATGACCGCGAGGATGATCTCGCGCGTTCCCTGGCCGGCCGCCGTGAAGTGGTCCTGCTGCATCTCGCGGTGCCGCACGATGTTCTCGATGACCACGATGGCATCGTCGATCAGGATGCCGATGGCGAGCGAGAGCGCCATCAGCGTCAGCACGTTCACCGTGAAGCCGAGCGCCTGCATGATGATGAACGCCGAGATCACCGAGACGGGGAGCGACAGCGACGTGATGGCGGTCGCCTTCCAGTCGTTCAGGAAGAGCATCACGATGATGACCGTCAGCAGCGCCCCGAGGAACAGCTCGTCCAGCACGTCGGACACGGAGTTGCGGATGAGCACGGAGTTGTCGCGGACCACGCGCAGCTCGGTGCCGGCCGGCAGTTCGCGGCGGAGCCGCTCGATCTGCGCGTTGATGCCGTCGGCCACTTCCACCGTATTGGACGCGGAGCTCTTGATCAGGTCGATGCCGATGGCGCGCTTGGTGTCGACGAGGGCGAGCGAACGTTCCTCCTCGGTGCCGTCCTCGATGCGCGCGAGGTCGCCGACGCGGATGACCTGTCCGTTGCGGGTGGCGACGATGATGTCGGCGAACTGGCGCGGCTCCTTGATGCGCCCGCTCACGCGCACGAGCTGCTCGCGCGCGCCCAGCAGCACGCGGCCGGCCGGGACGTCGAGGTTCTGCGTCCGCAGCGCCATCGTGACCTGGGGCACCGTGATGCCCAGCGCCTCCATGCGGGCCGGCTGCAGGTAGACGCGCACCTCGCGCTTCAGCCCGCCGGAGATCCGCACCTCGCCCACGCCGCCCACCGACTCGAGGCGGCGGCGGATCGTCTCGTCCGCCAAAGCCGTGAGGCGCGCCATCGGGATGTCGGGATTGGAAAGCGAGACCGAAATGATGGGCATCGCGCCGAAGTCGAATTTCTGCACGAGCGGCTGCTCCACGCCGTCGGGCAGTTCGCGCCGGATGGCGTCGATCTTGGAGCGCAGGTCCTGCGCGGCCGCGTCCACGTCGCGGTCGAGCTGGAACTCGACGATCACCTGCGAGACGCCCTCGAGGGAGACCGAGGTGATCTTCTTGACGTCCTGCACCGGGTTGAACGCTTCCTCGAGCCGGCGCGAGACCTCGCGCTCCACGGTGCCGGCGCTGGCGCCGGGGTACACCGTCTGCACCGCGACGATCGGGAAGTCGATCTCCGGGAACTGGTCGATGGGGAGGCGACGGTAGCTGAAGAAGCCCAGCACCACCAGCGCCAGCATCACCATCGAGGTGAAGACCGGACGCCGGATGGCGAGGGCGCTCAGTCCCCCGCCTGCCTGATCCGAGGCTCGGCGGCCCCGGGCGCTTCGGGATTCCATCCTACTTCTCCTTCGCCATCGACACCTTGGTGCCGTCGGCCAATTCGATGCCGGCGCTCGCGATCACGCGCTCGCCCGCCTTGAGTCCGTTAGTGATGATCACGAGGCCCGCGTCATCATTGCGTTCGCCCGTGACCACGGGACGGCGGCGCACCACACCGCCGTCGATGACGAGCACGAACGGCTTGTCGGCGTCGCCGCGCAGCGCGTTCACGGGCACCGCGAGCGCCTTCGCCGGCGCGGCAGTCCGGATGCGTCCGTGGGCGAACTGCCCGGCGACCACCTTGCCGTCGCCGTTGGGGAGGCGAACGTAGACGCCGACCTGTCGCGTGGCGGCGTTGGCCACCGGTTCCACGCGCGCCACCGTGCCGCGGAGCTCGCGCCCCGGCAGCCCGTCAATGGTGAACACGACCGTCTGGCCGACGCGCACCCGGGCGGCATCGCCCGCGCCCACCTGGCCCTTCAGCTCGAGCACGCGGGGATCCACCACCGTGAACACCGGATCCTCGCCCTTCACCGATTCGCCGGGCTCGACCACGCGCTCGCTGACCCAGCCGTCGAACGGTGCGCGCAGCACCGTGCGTTCCGCCGCCTCGTTTGCGCCGGCGAGCGCGGAGCGCGCCGCGGCTGCCTGGGCCACGGCGGCATCGAATCCCGCCTGCGCCGCCTTGAGGTCCACGGCGGCCATCGCGCCGGCCGCGAAGAGCTTCTTCGCCCCATCGAGCCGCTGCTGTGCCACCGCCAGGCCGGCGTCGGCCGCGGCCACGCCCGCCTTGGCGCTCTCGGCGCCCGTGGTCACACCCTGCGCCTCGACGCGCGCCATCATCTGGCCGTTTGCGACGCGCGTGCCGCGATCCACCCGCAGGTCGCGCAGCGTGCCGCCCACCTGGGCGCGCACGCGGACCACGTCGGCGGGGTCGAGCGCGCCGCTCACGACGACCGTCGGTGCAAAGTCGATCGCGGCCACGGCGGCGACGTCTGCCGCGCCAAGTGTGACGGGCGGGGCGGCGTCGCCGCTCTCGGACGAGCCGCCGCACGCTGCCAGCAGGAGCGAAGCGGCGGCGAGATATGAGAAAAGGCGCGCGGCTCCGACGCCGCGGTGCGAGATGTCGAGGAAGATCGTCATGGTCAGCGAATCGTGGAGAGTGCGGCGGAGGTCGCGCCCAGTGCGCGTTGCAGTCCGGCGTCGGCGATGTGATACTGCGCGACCGCTTGTGCGTAATTCGAACGGGCCATCAACAGGCCAAGGCGCGCCTCGCTGACTTCCAGGTGCGTCGCAAGCCCCTGGTCATAGCGGAGCACCGTGAGGTCATAGACGCGCTGCGCCTGGTCCACCGTGCGCTGCCGCGCCGTGATCGCCGTGGCGGCGCGCGCGCGCTCGCCGAACGCCTGCTCGTACTGCACCTGCACGGCTTCGCGCAGCTGCGAGAGCCGGTACTCCTGCTGCCGCAGCCCGATGCGCGCCTGCGACAGGGTGGCGTTGCGCCGGAAGCCGCTGAACAGCGGCACCGTGAGCGTGAGCGACGCGTTCCAGTCGGTCAGCCAGTCCCGGCCATTCAGGGCGAAGACCTGCTGCGGGTACATGATCCGGCCGAGGCTCATGCGGAAATCGAGCGACGGGATGTACGCGGCGATCGCCTGCTTCACGATCTCGTTGGCGATGCGCACGTTCTCCTGCTCGGCCTGCACCGCGGCGCGCTGCGTGGAGACGCCCGCGGGATCGCGCGGCTCCTCGGCGGGCCGTGCGGGCGCGACGAGGTGCGACGTGAGCACGACCGGTGTCGTCATCGGCACGTTGATGAGCCGCTTCAGGTTGAGCGTGGCGATGGCGGCCGCGTTCTGCATGTCCACGAGCTGCGGCTTCAGATTCTCAAGTGAGACCTCGGCGCGCAGGACGTCCAGCTCCGAGCCCGTGCCCGCGGAGAGCCGCAGGCGCTCCTGATCGAGGAAGCGCGTGGCCTGCACGACCGCCTCGCGCGTGCTCGCCTCGAGGTCGGCGGCCAGCTGCGCGTTGACGTACGCCGTGCGCACCTGGTATTCCGTCTCCGCGAGCTGCTCTCGCAGGCCGAGCCGAGCCGCCGACGAGTAGTAGGAGGCGATGCGCAGGGCGCTGCCGAGCCGCGGCGAGAAGATCGCCTGCGTGGCGGTCAGGTTGGCCGTGTACTGGTTGGCGCGGCCGAACGGCAGGTTCGAGAAGAGCTTGGCGATGGGCGCAAGCGCCGAATCGGCCGAGGGATCGCTTGGCGCCTTCACCTGGAACGGCGATGCGTAGGTGCGCAGGTACATGAAGCTGCCGTCGAGTGCCGGGAGCGCGGACGCGCGCGCCGCCTGCACCTGCGTGGACGCCAGGTCCACCTGCGAGCGGGCGAGGCGGGCCTCCTCACCGACGGTGCCGGCGCGGGAGAGCGCTTCGTCCAACGAAATGCGGATGGTATCGGGGCCCGCTGGGCGCTGCGCCTGCGCGGCGGGTACCGCCGCGAGGGCAAGCGCGAGCAGGCGAGAGTAAATGGATTTCACCAGGAATCCTGTCGATTCGACACGGTTTGTCGGTGCACAGCGGCCTGCGCTGGCAGGCCATGTCCGTCTGCAGCCTATCAAAGATGCGCGCTCGACGGAGTCCGCGCACCTGCGCATCATTGGGGAGGCGAAAACCATACTGAGGATCCCTCATGCGCTCGATTTCAGCGCCAGTTCTTTTTCTTCTCGCGGGGCTCGGCGTCATGATCGCCGAGGCCCAGCAACCGACGCCCCGTCTCGATGGGCCGCACGTGCGACTGGTGCTCGACGCCACACACGGCGGCATCCGTCGCCTGGAATCGGCATCCGGCCAGGAGGTGGCGGTCCCCACCAGTGAAGCGCTCGGGCTGTTCGTGCTCGAGCGAGCGCCGGGACAGGCGCCCATCCATGCCACGAGCGCCGCGCGCTTCACCTGGTCGCGCATCGAGGGAGCGTTGCCGGGCCTGAAGCTGAGTTGGGAGGGGTTCCGAGACTACCCGACGCTGCGCGTGCGCGCGACCGTGCGCGCCGAGGGCGATTCCACGACGGCGTGGCACATTGCCGTCGAGGGGATCGAAGGCGTCGGCATCGAGCGCGTCCTCTATCCGCGGCTCGGCGGCATTGGCCTCACCGAGATGGCCGAGCTGTCGGTGCCGCTCTGGATGGGCCAGCGCGCCAAGGATCCGCGCAACCTGCTGTCAGGACCCGACGGCAAGGGACGCCGCTTCGAGTGGGGCTACCCGGGACAGCTCTCCTTCCAGATGATCGCGCTGACGCGCGGCGCCACCGCGGGCCTGTACGTGGCGACGGATGATTCGCTGGCCTACCGCAAGTCGTTCATCATGTCAGGCGACGGCGAGGGATACGGCCGCGTCGAGATCGCGCATCAACTGGCCGATCCCGCCAAGGCGACGCGCTACGAGCCGACCTACGGCGTGAAGCTGGGCGTCGTGCACGGCACGTGGATGCACGCCGCCGAGCGGTATCGCGCGTGGGGCGAGCGGCAGGCGTGGGCGCGCAACAGCCGCGTTGCGCTCGGCACGGCGACGCCGTGGATGCGCGAGACCGGTGTCTGGGTGTGGAACCGCGGGCGCGCGTCGCAGGTGCTCGACCCGGCGATCACGCTGCGCCAGAAGGTCGGCCTCCCCGTGAGCGTCTTCTGGCATTGGTGGCATGCGGGGCCGTACGACACGTCGTTCCCCGACTACCTACCGCCGCGCGATGGCGTGGGGCCGTTCACGGCGGCGGTGAAGAAGGCGCATGCGGCGGATGTGAGGGCCATCGTCTACATGAACCAGCGCCTCTGGTGCGTACAGACGCCGAGCTGGAAGAACGAAAACGCCGAGCGTTATGCGGTGCGCGAGCGCGACGGCACGGTGCGGCTCGAGACGTACATGGTCTTTGACCCGTCGCCGTGCGCGCCCATGGACATCGCCACGAAGTTCTGGCGCGACAAGTACGCCGGCATCGCCGACACGGTGGTGCAGCAGTACGGCATCGACGGCATCTACATGGACCAGGCCGTCCTGAGTCTCGCTTGCTGGTCGCCCGACCACGGGCACCCGGTGGGGGGCGGCCACTACTGGATGGACGGCTTCCGCGCCCTCGCGTCCGACATGCGCCGCCGCAACGGTGCGTCGCTCGGGCTCGCGGGTGAAGGGGGCGGCGAAAGCTGGCTCCCGGACCTCGACGCGTTTCTCACGCTACAGGTGAGCCAGGAGCGGTACAGCGATCCGGCGAGTGGGTGGGATCCGCTGCCGATGTTCCAGGCCGTCTACCACCACCACGCCATCACGTATGGCACGTACGGATCGCTCACGTACCCGCCGTACGATGAGATGTGGCCCGACTCGACGCGTCCGGCGAATGCGCTCACGCTGCTCGACGCGAAGTACCGGCGCCAGTTCCTGATGGAGCAGGCCCGCATGTTCGTGTGGGGAATGCAGCCGACCATCGCCAATCTTCTGCCGGAGCAGTTCGACAAGCGCGCCGGAGAGATTGACTACCTGATGCGGCTCGCTCGCATCCGGCACGCCAACCGGGCCTGGCTGCAGGATGGTGCGTTCGTGATTCCGCCGGCCTCCAACGCCCCGGAACTCAACTTCACCGGGTCGCGGATCTCGATCTACGCGGCGCGGCGCGGCGGCGCCACCGAAGCGGCGCTGCGTGCGCCGGCGGTGCTCACCGGCGCGTGGCGCGCGTCGAACGGACAGGTCGGCATCGCGCTCGCCAGCATTGACGACGCGGCGCACCAGGTGCGGCTGACGCTCGATCCGGTGCGGCACGGCACGCAGCGCGGCGCCACGCTCTGGCGGGTGGACGCCTCAGGGAAGAAGCAGGTGGGCACGCTGGCCGCCGGCGCGCGCGAGCTGACGGTGGACGTGGCGGCGCTGGAGGGGGTGCTGCTGATCATCGAGCCTGGACGGTAACCGCTACCACGAAGAACGAAGGGCGCGAAGGGGCGCGAAGGACTTCTGGGGTGAATGACGGCGCGCCATGCGAGCATCTGCGTGGCGCGCCGTCGTGCACCCCATGATTCTCTTCGCGCCCCTTCGCGCCCTTCGACCTTAGCGGTGGTCGTTCAAGGACCCCGCGGCAGCAGCAGATCCTCAAGGAAGAACGCCGCAAGCTCGGCGCGCCCGGCAAGGCCCGACTTCTGGTACACCGTCACCGCGTGCTGGCGCACCGTGCGCTCGCTGCGTTGCGTGGCGCCGGCGATCTGCTTGTGGCCGTAGCCCTTGAGGATCAGCAGCGCGACCTCACGCTCGGCGGGGGTCAGCTTCCACGCATCGAACTGATGGTCAATGGCCACGCCAAGGCCGGACAGGGCCGACTGCGCGCTCGCGCGCCACTGATCGCGCTCGGCCTGCAGCGTCGCATGCCGCCGCGCGAACGCCTGCCGCGCCGCGTTGAGCGACCGCGACGCGCGCCGCCAGCCGCGCCATAGCCAGCTGGCAAACGACAGGCTGACCGCCATCATCGCGACCTCGAACAGCACGTGCAAAGACAGCCAGTTCGCGGGCTTGTCGAGCGCGAGGTCAAGGGCTCCCCCCACCGCCACGAGCAGGAGGATGCCCGCCACCACCAGCGGCATCGTGCCCGCGCTGTCGTCGTCTTCCGTCAGGTAGGACTCGTCCATGCCTAACGCTACGCCGCGCAACGCCTTCTGCGCTATCCGGCATTTGACGGATGGCATATGAACATCAGAAACACGACACATGTCGGATGGTGGCACTCGGTCGGAGGGGCCAGACTCCCCTCCGTCCTCAACTGGAGATTGCCGTGTTGCCCGATCCGTTGCATCCCATCGTCGTCCACTTCCCCGTCGTCCTTTCCATCCTGCTCCCCGTCGTCGCGGTCGGCTCGCTGTGGGCGATCCACCGCGGCGCCCGCCCGATGCGTGCGTGGGGCGTGGCCATTGCGGTGGCCGCCGCGCTGACGTTGAGCGCGTTTGTGGCCGTGGAAACCGGCGAAGACCAGGAAGAGCGCGTTGAGAAGGTCGTCACCGAGTCGCGGCTCGACGCCCACGCCGACGCTGGCGAGGCGCTCTACTTCGCTTCCATCGGTGTCCTCGCGTTGCTCGCGCTCGGCCTCATGCCGGGCGAGAAGGGACGCATCGCCCGCTATGTGGGCGCGGTGGGCACGCTCACCGTGGCTGCGGCCGCGTTCAAGGTGGGAATGACGGGTGGCGACCTGGTCTACAAGTACAACGCCGCGTCCGCGTATGCGACGTCTGGTACGGCCGGCGCAGCCGCGGAACGGAGCGACAGCGCGGAGATGAAGAACGAGAAAAGCGAAAAGGACGAAGACTAGCGGTGTCGCTCGCTCTCAGGCCGGTGCGGGAACTGATACCGCGAAGGGCGAAGGGCGCGAAGGGGCGCGAAGAGAATCATGGGGTGAACAATGGCGCGCCACGCAGACCTCGCGTGGCGCGCTGTGTTCCCCCCGGTCGTCCTTCGCGCCCCTTCGCGCCCTTCGCCCTTCGCGGTGGCAGTCAGTGTCAGCGTTTCGGCGCGCAGGCGCTGTCCACCGATGCTGGCGGCAGGGCGCCGCGGCGCAGCCGCCAGCGGCCGTAACCGCCGTCGTCCGCGGTTCCGACGGTCACGCGACAGCCGGGGTCGGCTCCTGACACCACGATGGCAAAGAAGTCGGCGAGCGCCGCACTCGCCCAGCGCACGGCGTGCGCCGGCCCGGCGAGCGCCAGCAGGAGCGGTTCGGCGCGCGCGCCGCGGCTGTCGTCCACCAGCTCGATGCCCGGCAGGGGATCGCCGCGGCGCGCGATGCCGGCGGCGCGGCGTTCGCGATTGAAGATGGCCGAGGCGCCGAGCACGTAGTCGCGCGACGCGCCGTAGAGCGCCACGCGGCGCGCGATGCCCGGCAGCTGCGGCGCAAAGGCCTCGCGGAACACGGTGGCGCTCACGTCGGGCGAGAAGATGCCCATCGCGCGCAGCGGGCGCGCCGTGAACTGCGCGTGCGCCGCCGAGTCCGTGATCACCGCATCCAGCGCCACGCGGCTGCCCATGGAGTGCGCCACCAGCACGGCACCTGGCGCCAGCGAATCCACCGTGCGCAGCACGCGCGCGAGGGCGCGGCCGCTCCGGCCGGCGGCGCGTGCATCGTCCCGGTAGACATGGACCGGCGTCGGCACGACGTAGAGTTCATGCGTCGGCCAGAGAAAGACGACGAGCGGTCCGGCGTGCCCGCCGCGCGCGCGCACCTGCACGCCCTGCGCCACCGCGGTGCCCGGGCTCGACGAGTAGCCGTGCACGTACACGAGCGCCGCGGCGCGGGCCGACGTGTCGCGCACGGCGCCGGCCAGTCGCTGGCGCCACTCGGCTTCCTCGAGCGCGGCGGAGTCCACGCGTGTCACGCGCATGGAAGCGAGCGGCCGCAGCGCCTCCGACCCGCGCGCGACGAGTCGCGTGACGTACACGCCGTACCAGAGCGAGTCGGTGACCTCTCGCATGAACCCCCGGGCCACGCGCCGGCGGTTCGAGACGATGTACACCGTGTCCAGCACCGTGTCGGCGCGTGAGGCGAACGGGCGAATGGCGCCATCGCGCGCCGCGTCGCTGCGCGACACATCGGCGCGCCGCGCGTCGGCGTGCGTCGATGCGTCGAACGCTAGCGCGGTGGCGAGCAGTACCCCTGCCAACTGGCGGATCATGTGAGGTGCGAAATGCGGCCGGCGTCGATGGCCCGTGTGGCGAGCGCGCCGAGGGCGGCCACCGCGGTGTCGAGTGCGGAGAAGCGCGGGTCCCTGGTATGGCCGGCGACGTACCGGACGAAGATCTGCTGCGCGATCACCGCCACCTTGAAGAGCCCGAAGGCGAGCAGCCAGACCGGGTCGCCCGCGCTGCGCCCGGTGGACGCCTCCCACGCTGACACCACCTGTTCGCGCGTCCAGTTGCCGGGGAGCGACGTGACGCCGATGCCGAGTTGGAGCACCGCCGCAGGGTCGCTGGCTTCCACCCAGTAGCCGAGCGTGGTGGCGACGTCGAGGCGGGGATCCCCGATGGTGGCCATCTCCCAGTCGAGCACGGCGCGCACGCGCGTCGGGTCGGCGGGGTCAAGCACGAGGTTGTCGAACTTGAAGTCGTTGTGGACCAGCGTCGCGCTGCCCGTCGGCGGCGCATGTTCGGCGAGCCAGGCGATGACGCGCTCGATGTCGGGCACGTCCCCGGTGCGCGCGGCCGTCCAGCGCTTGTGCCACCCGGCGACCTGTCGCTCGACGTATCCCTCGGGGCGCCCGAGCGACTCGAGGCCCGGCACGCGCCAGTCCACCGCGTGCAGGCCGGCCAGCGTCTCGACCGCCGCCGCCGACAGCGCGCGCAGCTGCGACGCCCCGAAGGAGAGTGACTCGGGGAGCGTGCCGCGCACGATCAGGCCCCGCATCCGTTCCATGACGAAGAAGGGCGCGCCGATCACGCCCGCATCGTCGCACAGCGCCACGACCGCCGGCACCCGGGCATACGACGGCCGCAACGCCGTGAGCAGCCGCCCCTCGCGCAGCACGTCGTGCGCGACCCCGGGCTTTACGCCAAACGGCGGGCGACGCAGCACGTACTCGTCACCGCCGGCGCGCACCAGGTACGTGAGGTTGGAGAAGCCCCGCGGGAACTGCTCGACGTCCATCGCGTGCACGTGCCCGATGGCGCCCTCCCACCACGCGCGCAGGGCGTCCAAGGGAATGGATTCACCATCGCGGACTGGTGCCGTTGCGTCGAGGAGGGCGGAGTAGGACAACGGATGGCGGTCGGAACGGGGAGGAGGTAGAGGCGTGGGGACGAGGGACGGGGCGGGGAACGGGGGACGAGGTGCTACCCGCGCGGCTTCACGTATCGCTCGAGCGTGTGCCGGGCCACGGCGTCCTTGTGTACTTCATCCGGGCCGTCGTAGATCCGCGCGGCGCGCTCGTGGGCCCACCAGTTGGCCAGCGGAGTGGCGTCGGTGAGGCCGTAGCCGCCGTGCACCTGCAGCGCCCGGTCAAGCACGCGTTGCATGACCTGCGGGACGAAGTACTTGATCATCGAGATCTCGTCGCGCGAGGCGCGCTGCCCGCTGCGCTCGAGCTTCTGGACGGTGTCGCGCACGAACAGGCGCGCCGCTTCGGTCTCGGCGCGGCTCTCGGCGATCCAGTGACGCACCACCTGCTTGAGGGCGAGCGGTTCGCCGGGGGCCGTCTCGCGGTGCAGCGCGTAGCGGCACATCAGGTCGATGGCACGGTCGCAGATGCCGATCCACCGCATGCAGTGGTGCACGCGTCCCGGTCCCAGCCGCTCCTGCGCCAGCATGAACCCCGCGCCCTCGGCGCCGATCATCGCCGACGCCGGCACGCGACAGTCGGTATAGGTGAGTTCCCCGTGGCTCGCGTAGCCCGCGCCCACGTGGCCCATGACGGGGATGTTGCGCACCAGTGTGTACCCCGGCGTGTCGGTGGGGACGATGAACATCGACGCGCGCTGGTGCGGCTTGGCGGCCGCGGGGTTCGTGACAGCGAGTGTCACGCAGAACGACGCTCCTTCGGCCGACGATGCGAACCACTTGCGTCCGTTGATGACCCAGTCGCCGCCGTCGCGCACCGCGGTGGTATCGAGCCAGACCGGGTTGGAGCCGGCGCGCGCGGGCTCGGTCATGCCGAAACACGACCGGATGCGCCCCTCGGCGAGCGGCCGCAGGAACCGCTCGCGCTGCTCGGGCGAGCCGTGCGCGAGCAGGAGTTCCATGTTGCCGACGTCGGGCGCCTGCACGTTGCAGGCATAGTGGCCCAGCGGCGTGCGTCCGAGGATGGCGCTCACCTCCGCGAACTCGGCGAGCGGCAGCGCGAGGCCGCCCCACGCGGTGGGGAGGTGCGGCGCCCAGAGG
The DNA here is from genome assembly GCA_964416005.1 of uncultured Gemmatimonas sp. Taxonomy (GTDB): domain Bacteria; phylum Gemmatimonadota; class Gemmatimonadetes; order Gemmatimonadales; family Gemmatimonadaceae; genus PNKL01. The sequence goes on along the minus strand of CAYQCP010000005.1, from coordinate 28,762 downwards.
CCGCGGGCGCGGGCCGCCTGCCGCGCGCCCTCCACCTGCGCCGCGATGGAGGTCCACGGATGGCTGAGCGCGAGCGGCTCGAGCGGGAGCAGCACGTCGTCGACGAACGCGGCGTAGCGGGCGAGGAGATCAGACATGCGTGGAAGGTATGAATCGCCGGCAGGGGACGCCACGACGACGCCCTTACCGGAAGCGGCGGCGCGCATTACCTCTGACGGAGCACGCGCACGACCTCAACCGGCCATCGACCTCTCATGCCGCACCTGACCATCAACGGCGTCTCCTTTCACTACGAGGACACGGGCGGCCCCGACCCAGCGCTCGTCTTCAGCCACGGCCTGCTCATGTCGTCGCGCATGTTCGCGGCGCAGGTGGCGGCGTTCAGGGGACGATTCCGCTGCATCGCGTACGACCATCGCGGGCAGGGGCAGAGCAGCGACCCGGGCGGCCGTTCACACGACATGGACACGTGCTACCGCGACGCCGTGGCGATCATCGAGGGACTCGATGCGCGTCCGTGCCATTTCGTGGGGCTCTCGATGGGCGGCTTCGTGGGGATGCGCCTCGCGGCACGCCGGCCCGACCTGCTCTACTCGCTCTCGCTGCTCGAGACCTCAGCGGAACCGGAGCCGGTGGAGAACGTCCCGAAATACAACCGTCTGGCCATGGTGGCCGGGCTGTTCGGGACGCGCTGGGTGGTGAACCGGGTGATGCCGATCCTGTTCGGCCGCACGTTCATGACCGATCCGGCCATGGAGGGAACGCGCGAATTCTGGCGTCGGGAGATCGCGTCGCGGCCGCGCACGATTGTGCGGGCGGTGCGCGGCGTGGTCGAGCGCGAGGGCGTCATGGAGGAGATCACCTCCATCCGCGTCCCCACGCTCGTCGTGGTCGGCGAGGAGGACACCGCCACGCCGCCGCCGAAGGCGCGCCGCATCCACGAGCACATTCCCGGGTCGCGGCTGGTACGAATTGCAGCGGCCGGCCACTCGTGCACCGTCGAGCAGCCGGCCGAGGTGACGCAGGTGCTCTCAGACTTCTTCTCGACGCTCCCGCAGTAGGGTGCGCACGTCCCAGAGGGCGCGCTCGATGGCTGCGAGGCGGTCCTGGTAGGCGCGCGCGTGGCGCAGCAGGACCGTGACGCGATGCGAGCCGATGCCGCCAAGTAGGACGAGGACGACGGTCAGCGAGAGCCAGAACAGGAGCGGATCGGGGCCGCCGCCGCCGCTCCAGGTGCCGCCGCGAAGGAAGCTCGACAGGAAGGTCGGGCCCGAGAGCGTCACGACGAAGGCGAGGACAATGGTGACCCCACCAAAGATGCCCGCGTGCAGGTATGCCAGCACGCGCATGCCGCGCGCCTCGGTGAGCTGGAAGCCCAGCATGTCGGCGGTGTCCTCGAGCTCCGCCGGCGACATGCCCTCGAGCGGCGGGCGGTTGAAGACCACCGGATGCGCCACGCGCCAGACCCACGATCGCCGGGAGCGGCGCCGCCGTCGGCGGCGGGCACCGGTCCCGAGCTCGTCGAGCTGCGAGAGCCGCTTGAGGATCTCCTGTTCACGCGTGCGCGCGATGCGCACGCGCTCGCGCTGGCGGTCGTAGCGCCGCGCGAAATACGCCCCGAGGGGCGTCGCCGTCCCGACGAGGATGAGCAGGCCCGTCATCTGCGTGAAGCGTGACTGCTGGCTGGCGATCCACTCATCGGGCGCGAGCAGGAACACGACCATGGTGGCGACCACCGTGAGCGTGAGCACGAGCAACGCGAGGAAGATCCAGGCGCGGCGCTGGCGGTAGTTGATGCGCCCCATCAGGCGCCGGTACTCGGTGCGCAGCGCCTCCACCTCGCGCTGCCGCAGCGCCAGGTCATCCTGGGCCTCGGGCACGAGGAATGATGTCGTTGAACTCGAGCGGATTGGTTTCACGGCGGTCCCATCGTTGCGGCGCGCATTACGGGCGTCCCCGCACGCGCGGGGGCAGGATGCGGCCCATCTCCCTCATTTTCCAAGACTGTGAAGGGCAAGTCAACGAAACGACTATCACTTTGTGATAGTAACGCCCTCTTTCGTCAGTATTGATCGGGACGGCAGGCCTGGCTCGCCGAGAAGAAGCTCCGCAGGTGCTTGATGTCGTGCTCGGCGTCACCCGTCATCATCTGGGGCGGGTGGATGATCCAGCGCTTGCGCGGAAAGTCGAACGCGACGGGGACGATCGGCACGCCGGCGCCGACGGCCACCCAGTAGAAGCCCGTGCGCCAGCGCTCGGTCTTCTTGCGCGTCCCCTCGGGGGAGATGGCGAGGATCATCTTCTCGCGCGCACGAAAGTAGGCGATGGTCTGGTCCACGACGTTGTTCGTGGAGAAGCGATCCACCGGGATGCCGCCGAGCCAGCGAAACAGGAAGCCGAAGGGCGGCTTGAAGAGCGTGTCCTTGCCGAGGAAGGTGCCGCGGAGGCCAAGGGCAAACATCGCCATGACGCCGATGGGGAAGTCCCAGTTGGACGTGTGCGGCGCGACGATGAGAACGAACTGGCGGAGGTTCGGGAGTTCGCCCTCGAAGCGCCAGCCCGTGACGAGCATGCACAGCGAGGCGACGGCCTTCGTGAAGAAGTTGCCGCGACGGTGGATGTGCTCGCCGACAAGAGGGACGAGAGGGCTCAAGACAGGGGAAGGGTGCAGGGTGTGGTGCAGGGTGCAGGGAACAGGGTGTGGTGCGGGGGATGGGTACAGCGTGTGGTGCTGAGCAGCGATTGCCTGCTGAGCGCGACGGAACCTGCCTGAACGCGGCGCGGTAGGCAAGGAGCACCACGGCCTGCGGCGCGTGCTGGCGAGACGACTTCGCTCCGCCTGCGGCGACAACCATATTAGTGGCGTCTTCACGCCGCGTCGGCTTGTCCCTGAGGAGGCTCCATGCTGTTCCGTGTCGCGGTCCGCGCGATTCCGTCCCTGTTCGCTGTCGCGAGCGTGGCGCTTGCCCAGGCCGACACCTCCCTCATCGCCCCCGGCGCCAAGCTCGAGCGCGTCTTCTGCTGCGGCGTCTTCCTCGAGGGCCCCGCGGCGGCGCCCGATGGCTCGATCTACTTCACGGACATCACCGCCACGTACAACTACGTCGGCCGGCCGCTCGAGCAGCAAGGAGGCGTGATTCGCCGCTACGACCCGAAGACCGGGAAGACGACGGTCTTCCAGTCGCCAAGCGCGATGGCCACCGGCATCGAGTTCGCGCCGAACGGGCAGATGTACGTCACGCACGCGGCGCACCTCGGCACCCGCATGGTCACGCGCATCGACCTGGCCACCGGACTCGGCTACATCGCCGCGCATCGCTTCAACGGACGCCCGTACAACTCGCCCAACGACCTCGCCGCCGACGATCAGGGACGGATCTTCTTCTCCGATCCGCGCTACATCGGCGATGAACCGATCGACCAGCCGGTGCTCGGCGTCTACCGCATCGACACCGACGGTTCGCAGCACCTGATCACGGCCGACCTCGGCAAGCCGAATGGCGTCGCGCTGTCGCCGGACCAGAAGACGCTGTACGTGGCGAGCATCGGCAAGTCCGAGACCGACCGCATGCCGAAGCCGGTGCCGACGCGCAGTGCGCTCGAGGCGATCGTCGCCTACGACCTGCAGCCGGAGGGATCAGTGAAGTTCAACCGGCTGGTCGTGGACTACATGGCCGCTCCGGCGCGCGTTGAGAAGAACGGCCCCGACGGCATTGACACCGACATCCACGGCAACATCTGGGGCGCCCAGCTCGCGTGGAAGGCCGTGGTGGCGTACAGCCCGGACGGCAAGGAACTCGGGCGCATTCCGATCGAGGAAGGCGCAACGAACATCGAATTCGGGCGCGGCGCCGAGGCGGACGTGCTGTACATCACGGGCAGGACCGGGCTGTACCGGGTGAAGGTGAAGACGCGCGGGTGGCATGCCGGGGAAGGACGTTAGCTTTCGCTTGCCTCAACCAGACCATCCAATGCCCCCCATGCTCGCTCGCGCCCTCGCGCTCGTCCTGATCCTCCCCGTGGCGCTCGCCGCCCAGCGCCCCACCACCGCCGCGGACGTCCAGCGCGTGCTCGCGCCGCTCGCCGATGACTCGATGGCGGGCCGGTTGACGGCGTCGCCCGGCGAGGCAAAGGCCGCCCGCTTCATCGCCGCCGAGATGCAGCGCATCGGCCTCAAGCCGATGGGCGACAGCGGCTGGTTCCAGCGCGTGCCGCTCGCCGCGGTGCCGCTGGCGCAGCCGCGACGCGGGCGCACCGAACGGCTGGTCCTGATGAAGTCGTTCGCCGACCGTGACACTTTCCCCACAGAGCGCCGCCGCACCGCGGTGAACGTCGTCGGCCTGCTCGAAGGGAGCGATCCGCAGCTCAAGCACGAGTACGTCCTCATCACCGCCCACTTCGACCACGTGGGCATCGGCACCCCGGTCAACGGCGACTCGATCTACAACGGCGCGGACGACGATGCGTCAGGCGTCGCGACCGCACTCGAAATCGCCCGCCAGCTCGCGGAGCGCCCGGCGCCCAAGCGATCGGTGCTCTTCGCCCTCTGGACCGGCGAGGAGATGGGCATGCTCGGCACGCGCTGGTTCATCGAGAACCCCGTGGTGCCGTTCGGGCAGATCGTCGCGAACCTGGAGATCGAGATGATCGGACGGCCGGACTCGCTCGCCGGCGGCGCCGGCAAGGCGTGGCTCACCGGCTTCGAACGGTCGAACATGGGCGAGCAGCTCGCGGCGGCGGGCATTCCGATCGTCGCCGACAAGCGCCCGGAGCAGAACTTCTTCGAGCGCAGCGACAACATCGCCCTCGCGCGGCGCGGCATCGTGGCGCACACGCTCTCGACGTTCAACCTGCACGCCGATTACCACCGGCCGAGCGACGACGTGCGGGGGATGGACCTCGAGCACATGGCGGCGGTGATCAACGCGGCGGCGCGGGCGACGCAGATTCTCGCTGACGGACCGAAGCCCGCGTGGAAGCCGGGGGGGCAGCCGGCAGCACGGCCGTAGAACTGCTACCACGAAGGGGCGAAGGGCGCGAAGGGGCGCAAAGAACAGACCGGGGGAACTGCGCGGCCGCGGTTCCCCCAGTTCATTGCAGTCCTTTGCGCCCCTTCGCGCCCTACAATCTTCGTGGTAGCAGTCAGCGTTTCTCCTGCCTCCACTCCCGCGCCACCGGCGCCAGCACCACCCCGGCGGCGACGCCGAGTACGATCACCAGCGCGCCCACGCCCATGAAGATGGCGTCGTACGCCGGCACGCCCGTGGCACGCCGCGTCACCTCCACGGCGATGCCACCGGCGATGGGGCCGGTGAGAAAGCCGAAGCTTCCCGCCACCTGGAACGCGCCGAAGAGCCCCTCGCCGGCGCCGCGCCGCGCGAACTCCGAGACGAGCAGCAGGTTGGGCGCGAACATCAGCGCACTGGTCAGCCCCGACAGGACCATCGACACGGCGAGCAGCGCGTGCGGCACGAGGCCATAGGTCGCGTAGACCAGCCCAAAGCCCACGGTGCCCGCGATGATCGGCCAGTACCAGCCGAACCGGTCGGCGATCCGCCCCACGGGCCAGCAGAGCACTGCGAACGGCATCATGAAGAGCGCCATCAGCAGGCCGCGCTCCGACGGCGACACCTTGAGCACTTCCCCGAGGTAGAGCGTGAACGTCGAGACGAAGACGCCGATGGTGAACCGGTCCATGAAGCCGAATGCGAGCGGCATCCACGTGGCCAGCGAGCCGCTCTTCCATTCGTAGCGGTGCCCGCCGCCGACGTTCGCATCGGCTGGAAGCGGCGGAATGCGGAGCGACGCGAGCGCGGCCACGACGAGCAGCGCCGCGCCGGTGAGGTACACGGCCGACGGCCCGCGCTCCACGAGCCAGCCGCCCAGCGGCGAGCCGATGGCCACGCCCATCATCAGCGACGTCGCGACAAGGCCAAGCGTGGCGCCGCGCTTCTCGCCGGCGAGCCGGTTGGCGGCCACCATGAGCAGCGTCACGGCCGGGAGGTGCGCAATGCCATCCAGCGCGCGCCACGCCAGCAGTGTCGGCACCGACTGGGCCGCGTTCATGCCGAGGAAGGCCACGGCATCAAGCAACAGCGAGCCGACAAGCCAGAGGCGCAGGTTGGGCTTTCGGCGGAAGAGCACCATGGCGATCGGCACGCCAAGAATGCCCGTGGCCATGTTGATCGCCGTGAAGGCATGCGCGTTGCCGCGGGTGCCGCCGACATGCACGATGACCAGCTCGTTGAGCCCCGCGACGACCAGCGTCAGCGGGACGAGCGTCAGGAACGTGGCGAGCGCGATGGCCCGGCGGGCGGCGAGGGTCTGGGGGGTGAACACCTGCGACGTCAACGGAAGCCATCCTCGTAGAGTTCCGCGAGCTTGCGGAGGGTGGTGGTGAAGTCGCCGGTGCGATCCGCCACGGCGAGGGCGCCAATCAGGTCCGCCGTCATGTGCGGCGCGCGCGAGAAGGTCTCCTGCAGCGTCCCGGCCGCGAGCTTGTGCTCATCCATCGAATTCACGAACGCCGACAGCTCGGGATCGGCCGCCGCCTCGGCGGCCAGCCGAATGGCGCGCGGCAGCGGCAGTCCCGCCTCGATGCCCGTGGCCAGGGCGCGCGCAAAGCGGGCGCGCACCATCGGCGGCTTGGCGCCATAGCGCTGCGCCACCGCCACGAGGAAGGAGCCACCCGACGTGACCCACGCGATGCACCCGGTGGCGACGAAGCCGATGTACGCCCCGGTCTGCCCGAAGTAGAGCAGGGGGAACGGCGCGATGAACACCATGCAGAGCGCCGTGAACATCGGATACGCCATCTGTTTCTTGATCCAGAGGATCAGCCGGTGCTTGGCGTGATAGAAATCGGCGAGCAGCTGCAGCGACTCCTCAAACGTGCCCGTCTCCTCGCCGAGCACGAGGATGGCGCGCTCCATCGGCTCGAAGCGCTTGCCGCCCGTGCGGACCAGGTACGTGACACGCTGGCCGCGCCGCGCCCCGTCGAGGAGCCAGTCGCGCATCTCCTCGACGTGCGGCGCGTGGCGCTTGCCGATGGTCTTGAGCGCGTTCTCGTTGGTGAACCCGGCGTGCACGGCCGCGCGCCACATGCGATAGAACTCGGCACGGTGGCGGCCGTCATCGAGGGCGCGGTAGGCGGACATGAAGCTGGGCACGGAACGAAGATAGCGACGGGAGGGAGGGGGAGGAGTGCAGGGGCTTGGAAGGAGGGAGGAGTGGAGAGATGGGAGAGGGGGAGGAGGCGGGCGGTCCACGTGACCGGTACATTCTCCCTCGTCCCCCGACACTCCTCTCTCCACTCCTCCCTCCTTCCAAGCCTCTGCACTCCTCCTCGTCCTCGCCGCATCATGCCTTCCGATTCCAACTTCGACGAACTCGAACTCCTCATTCGCTCCAAGTACGCGCTGATCGTCGTCGACACGGTCGAGGTCGAGCGCGCGGAGCAGGGGCTCGCGCTGTCGTCGTCGCGCCTCAACCTGCTCTACTTCTCCTGGAGCCGCTCACGCGGCCTTCGACGCGGGGTCCTGAACTCCGACCCCGTGATGTCGAACACGGAAGAGCCAGCGAAGGCGCTCGCCGCGGCCCTCGAGGAGGGCGCCGGCCTGTTCCATTTCCGCGGACTCGGCGCGCACCTGGATGACCCGACCGTCGTCAGTTACGTGCTGGACGTGGTGCAGCAGTTCAGCGTGCGCCGGGGGGCGCTGGTGCTCACCGGGCACAACATCCGGCTCCCTGACGCGCTGCGGCCGCATGCCACCGTCATCAAGCTCGCCGGCGCGTCGTTCGACGACTATCGCCTGCTGCTCGAGCGCCTGATTCGCGAGTACTCGGCCAAAATGCCGGTGAAGGTGGAGCTGACGCACGAGGACCGCATGCGGCTCGTCAACAACCTGACGGGGCTCACGGTCACCGAGGCGGAGAAGATCATCACGCGGTTGATCGTGGAGGACGGCGCATTGCGCGCGCACGACATCGAGCGCGTGAACTCGGCCAAGCGACAGATCGTGGAGCAGGACGGCCTGCTCGAGTTCTATCCCCATACCGAGGGGATGGACCAGGTGGCCGGTCTCGGCGGCCTCAAGAGCTGGCTCACCCGCCGGCGCGCGGTGGTCACGGACCCGCGCCGCGCCGAGGAGTTCGGGCTCGGCTTCCCGAAGGGCGTACTCCTGCTCGGGGTGCCGGGATGCGGCAAGAGCCTCTGCGCCAAGTCCGTGGCGCACGAATGGGGACTCCCCCTGCTCAAGCTCGACCCGTCGAACCTGTACGACAAATACGTCGGAGAGAGCGAGCACAACTTCAAGCGCGCCATGCTCACGGCGGAGCGCCTCGCGCCCATCGTGCTGTGGATCGACGAGCTGGAGAAGGCCTTCGCGTCGACGAACGCCGACGCCGACGGCGGCGTGTCGCACCGCATCTTCGGCACCTTCCTGAGCTGGCTGCAGGACCGCCGCGGCGACGTCTTCGTGGTCGCGACGTCGAACGACGTGGCCAAGCTGCCACCGGAGTTCATTCGCAAGGGGCGGTTCGACGAGATCTTCTTCGTGGACCTGCCCGGCGACGCGGCGCGGGAGGAGATCCTGCGCATTCACCTGCGCAAGCGGAAGCAGGATCCGGCGCGGCTCGACCTCGACGACCTCGTCGCCGCCACCAAGGGGTTCAGCGGCGCCGAGATCGAGGAGAGCATCGTGAGCGCGATGTACGCGGCGTTCGCCAACGCCACGCCGCTCGACACTGACTCGCTCCTCACCGAGATCGCGGCGACGCGCCCGCTGTCAAAGACGATGCCGGAGCGGCTGGACGCGCTGAGAAGGTGGGCGTCGCATCGGACGGTGGCGGCGGATTAGACGAGGGACGAGTGCGGGGTGCGGGGGTGTGGTGCGGAGGGACGGGTGGAGTGAGGAGGTAGGGGGACGAGGCGACCGATTGCCTCGCCCCCCTTCTCGTTCCTCCACCCGTTCCTCCGCACCACACCCCCGTACACCGCACCCCGCACTCGTCCCCTATGCAAGGATCATCACCCACAGCCCGACCAAACTCGCCAGCACAATCGAATGCCAGAAGATGCGCCGGAGAATCAGTCCCTCGTGCCCCACGAAGCCCGTGGCCGCCCCGGCGACGACGATGCTCTGCGCGTCGATCATCTTGCCCATGACGCCGCCGGCGCTGTTGGCGGCCGCCATGAGCACCGTGCTGACGCCCACCTGCGTGGCCGTGAGCACCTGCAGCGAACCAAAGAGCACATTGCTCGACGTGTCACTCCCGGTCAGGGCCACGCCAAGCCAGCCGAGCATCGTGCCGAAATACGGGTAGGCGCGGCCGGTCTGCGCGAAGGCGAGGCCGAGGATGGCGTCGAGGCCCGAGTAGCGCATCACGAAGCCGATGCCGAACATCGCCGCGATCGTGAGGAGGGGAATGCGCGCACGGTTCAGCGCGTCCGCGTACGCGCCAACGATGCTGCGGCGATCGGCGCGCATGGCCAGTCCGGCCACGAGTCCGGAGAGCAGGATGGCGGTTCCCGTAGCCGACAGCCAATTGAACGTGAAGACCGCGGCCTCGGGCTTCGCGACGGCAACGACCGGCGGGGTCCGCTCGACGAGGTTGTGCAAGCCGGGCACCTGGACGGACGGTGCGGACAGTGAGTTGAGGCCGTTCTTCATCGTCGGCACGCCCCACGCGAAGACGAAGACGGCGAGGATGAGCCAGGGGAGCCACGCCTTCATCACGTCGATCACCGGTGCGGTCCGGCCCGGGTGATGCTCCGTCGCGAAGGCCGCGGCGGCGGCCGCATCTTCGTGGGCCTCGAGGTCCTTCGGCTGCCAGACCTTCAGGAAGAGTCCCAGCGCCCCCATCGAGCAGATCGCCGCGACGATGTCCACGAGCCACGGGCCATGGTAGGTCGCCATCAGGTACTGGGGCACCGCGAACGCCACGCCCGCGACGAGCAGCGCCGGCCAGACCGCGAACGTGCGCCGGATGCCGCAGTGGGCCGCCACGAGCCAGAACGGCACGATCACGCTGAAGGGCGGGAGCAGGATGCCGACCGTGGCCGACAACTCGTGCACATCGAGTCCGGTGACGCTGCTGAGCGCGATGATGGGCGTGCCGAGCGCGCCAAAGGCGACGGGTGCGGTGTTGGCGAGCAGTGACAGCACGGCGCTTTCGAGCGGCTTGAAGCCGAGGCCCACCATCAGCGCGGAGGTGATGGCGACGGGGGTGCCGAATCCGGCTGCCCCCTCGAAGAAGGCGCCGAGTGAGAAGGCGACGAGCACCAGCTGCATCCGCCGGTCAGCGGTCACGTCGGCAATGTGCTCACGGAGCGCGTCGAAGGCCCCGTGATCCACGGCGAGGCGATACAGGAAGAGGACGTTGACGAGGATCCATCCGATGGGGAACAGGCCGTACGCGGCTCCGAGTCCGGCGGCACCGACTGCGGCCGCCGTCGGCATGCCGGAGACGGCGACCGCGATGACCATGGCCGATCCGAGTCCGAGCAGCGCAGCCCAGTGCGCCTTCACCTTGTGCGAGGCGAGCGCGCCGAGGAGCAGGACCACGGGCAGGGCGGCAACCAGCGTGGAGAAGAACGCGCTGCCGAGCGGATTGTACGGTTGCGGCCAGGTCACGTGAGGTGGGCTGGGGAAGGCCCAACGATGGCGACGGACGGCAGGTCCTGCAACGGCAGAATGGCAGGCCGTGGCAGAACTCGATGGGGCAGAGTATAGTCTAGGCGATCAGCGGCCGCGCAGAGGCGGTCGCTCCGGCGCCAGGTCGCCGCGCACACCCCCGACGAGGAATGAGCTCCCCATGAAGATCCGTTTGCTTGCTGCGCTCGCCTTTCTGCTCCCCGCCGTCGCCGCTGCGCAGGAGGAGGTCAAGCCTGCGGCCCCCGCCATCGACCCCGTCGGCAAGTATGCCGTCCAGGCGGTCGTGCAGGGCCAGGCCATGGATTTCGAGATGGTGATCGAGAAGAAGGAGGACGGCACCTACGGCGGCAAGCTGTCGAACCCGAACATCGGCGAGTCGCTCATCGCGTCGCTCAAGGTCGAAGGGCGGACGATGAAGATGGTGCTCTCGACCCCGCAGGGCACGGAGGCGGTTGCCGAAATGACAATGGCGGAAGACGGCACGCTCGACGGTTCGTGGTCGATGCAGGGCGATGGGGGCAAGATGACGGGCAAGAAACTCCCGTAGGGAGTTTCTTGCGAGAGAAACAACAGAGAGACAACAGAGAGACAACAGAGAGACAACAGAGAAACAACAGAGGCCCGCTGCGAATTTCGCGCCGGGCCTCTGTTGTTTCTCTGTTGTCTCTCTGTTGTCTGTCTGTTGTCTCTCTATTCCTGCCTAGCTATCTCTTCACCGGGATTGATAAACTGGTCCATCTCGGTGCGATACTGTGTGTCGTAGAGCTGCTTGTAGCGGCCGGCGAGCGTGAGCAGTTCCTGGTGGGTGCCGCGCTCGACGATCTCGCCATGCTCGAGCACGAGGATCTGGTCCGAGCTCTGGATGGTGCTCAGGCGGTGCGCGATGACGAAGGTCGTGCGCCCGCTGCGGAGCGCCCGGAGCCCTTCCTTGATCTGCTGCTCGCTCTCGCTGTCGAGGCTCGACGTCGCCTCGTCCAGCAGGAGCACGCGCGGGTCGCTGAGAATGGCACGCGCGATGGCCACGCGCTGCCGCTGGCCGCCTGACAGCTTGACGCCGCGCTCGCCGACCACGGTGTCGTAGCCGTCCGGGAACTGCCGCACGAACTCCTCGCAGTGCGCCACGCGCGCGGCGGCGAGCACCTCGTCCTTCGTCGCCCCGGGTTTGGAGAACGCGATGTTGTCGAGCACCGTGCCGTCAAACAGGAAGTTGTCCTGCAGCACCACGCCGAGATTGGCGCGGTAGTCGCGGAGCCGCAGCGTCGTGAGGTCGCGGCCGTCCACCAGGATGCGCCCGCCCTTGGGGCGTGCGAAGGCCATGATCAGCGAGATCAGCGTGCTCTTGCCCGACCCGCTCGACCCCACCAGCGCCGTCGTCGTCCCCGCCGGTGCGTGGAACGACACGCCCTTGAGCACCGGCACGCCCGTGCGGTACTCGAAGCTCACGTCGTCAAAGGTGATCTCGCCGCGCAGGGCGGTGACGCGCTCGTGCGACGCGTCGTGCTCGTCCTCGGTGGGCGTCTGCATGATCTCGCGGATGCGGTCGAGCCCCGCGAAGGCCTCCGTGATCTGCGTGCCGATGCTCGCGATCTGCACCACGGGGAACGCCACCAGCGCCACCATGAACACGTACATGAACAGGTCGCCGATGGTCATCTGCTGGTGCAGAATGGCCCGCCCACCGAAGACGATGAGCACCACGTAAATCGCGCCGATCACGACCATGCTCAGCGCGCCGATGGCTGACGTCCCGGTGATCGTCCTGGCAATGTTGCGGAAGAGCCGGTGGGCGCCGAGGGTGAAGACCTTCTCCTCGCGCTTCTCGGCGGTGTACACCTTCACCACGCGTGCGCCGCCGAACGTCTGGCCGAGCCGGCCGCTCACTTCGGCCGAGATGACGCTTCGCTCACGGAAGATCGGGCGCAGCGTCATGAACGCGTACGCCATGCCCGCGCCGAACAGCGCGAGGAAGAGCAGCGTCGCCACCGTCATCTGCCAGTTGAGAATGAACAACACGACGAGGGCGACGGCGGCGGTGAGCAGGCCGCCGACCAGCTGGATGATCCCGGTGCCGATGAGGTTCCGGATCCCCTCGGCGTCGTTCATGACGCGGTTGATCAGTACGCCGCTCTGGGTCTCGTCGAAGAAGGCGACGGGCAGGCGCAGCAACCGGGCGTGCACGCGACGACGCAGCACCGTGATCGCCCGCTGCCCGGCGACGCTGATGACCTGCGACAGGGCGAACGACGTGGCCGCCTGCACCAGCGCTGCGCCGCCGACCAGGAGTGCGAGCGGCCAGAGCATGTCGTAGCGGCTCTTTCCCACGACATCGTCGATCAGGAACTTCGTGCTGAACGGGCCCACGAACCCGGCCGCGCGGCTCAGCAGCATCAGCGCGAAGCCGATGGCGAGCGTGCGGCGGTGCGTCCACATCAGCGTCCGGGTCTCGGCCCAGGCCTGCTTGTAGTCGATCTTCTTCTTCTTGGCGGGCGGCGTTGCAGCCGTCATCGAGACTCCGCAGGGGGAGAGGCGCCGGGACCGCGCCCGAGCAGCGCGAGCATCGTTCCCGGATCATCGGAAAGTATCGCGTTGACCCCGCCATCCCAAAGGCGCCGGGCAACGCGCGGGTCGTTGATGGTCCAGCAGTGCGTCGGGATTCCGCGTCGGCGCAGCATGCGGGCGATGCGGAGCACCGGGATCGGGATGCGCTTCCAGACGGTCGGCAGGCTGCACGCCTGGAAGGTGACCGTGCCGGCGCCCAGCGATGTGAACGAGCGGAAGAAGAGCGTGGTGATGTCGGGCTTGGACGCGGAGATGTGGAATCCGCGTCCCTCCAGCCGCGCATGCGCCTCGTCGCTGAAGCTGCCGATCAACACCCGGTCCCGCGCGCCGTGCGCCTCGACGGCCCGCACGAACGGCTCGGTGGCTTCGGGGGCCTTCAGCTCGACCACGCACGGCACTTCGGGGAAGGCCTCCAGCACCTCGTCGAGCGTGGGGATCTGGATGCCCCGGCCGCGATACGGATAGGTGCGGCCTCCATCGCGCGTGAAGCGATACCCCGCGTCGAAGGTGCGCAGCTCGGCGAGGGTGCGCGCTGCCACAGGCCCGACGCCGTCGGTGGTGCGCTCGAGCGTCGGATCGTGCATCAGCACCGGCACGCCATCGGCGCTCAGTCGCACGTCGAACTCGAGTCCATCCGCGCCAAGGGCCATGCCCTGACGCAGCGACTCCATGGTGTCCTCGGGGGCGTGCATGGAGTTGCCGCGGTGGGCGATGACGAGGCGCTGCGTAGGGTCGAGCAGGACGAACATAGCATGAAGCTAGTTGGTGCAGGGGACAGGGAGCAGAGTGTGGTGCAGGGGGCAGGGAACAAGGTGTGGTGCGGGGGGAGGAGAAAGAACAGAACGGCGGAGCGAAAATCGCCCCGCCGTCCCATCCTTGCTCTGTTGTCTCTCTGTTGTTTCTCTGTTGTTTCTCTGTTGTCTTTCTTAGAAGCTGTATTGGATGCGCGACATGATCAGCCGTCCGAGCGGCGCGCCGCCGACGAACTGGACGTGCTTGGTGCCCAGCACGTTCTGCGCCATCACGGAGAGCATCGCGCCGCCCAGGACGTTCGGGCGGAAATTGAACGACGCATCATACAGGTTGTAGGCGCGCACCGGACCGACGTACACGCCGGAGTTGCCCGGAAACGCCGCCGAGTGGCGGAACCGCGCCTCGGCGCCGAAGCCCCGCGCATCGTCACGATAGCGAATCGCCACGGTGCTCTTCTTGTGCGGCGCGTTGAGGGCGATGTCCGACACGCCGCCAACATCCTTGCGCGAGAAGAAGTCGCGGCTCACCCAGCTGTACGTGCCGTAGAGCGACAGCCGCTCGCCGACGATGTAGTTGCCGCTCATGTCCACGCCGGCCACCCGCACCCGACCGAAGTTCCGGTAGGCGAGGACGATGTCGGTGCTGCCCGACAGCGGATTGTCCGGATTGACGACGCCGAGCGGAACGCCCGTCGTGGCGGAGCCCGACACGCCGCCGAGACCGCCGGCGAGGGTCGGAGCCAGCTGGCCGGCCAGCGCGGTGGCCGTCGGACCGGCGGCCGGACCCAGGACCGGCGTCAGCGCAGCCGTCAGCGCCGGCACCAGGTTGGGGCCGATGAAGCCGGCGAGGGACGCCGCATCGAGGAAGACATTGGGCGTCTCGACGATCAGCGGGCCCACGAAGTCCGTGCGCTCCGAGTACCACCAGTCCACCGTGCCGTAGAACTTCTTGCCGATCTCGCCCTTCCAGCCGGCCTCCCAGCTGGTCGTGAGCGTCGGACGAATCTGGTCGATGTCGCGCACGTCACCCGCGGCGACGTCCGAGAAGCGCGCCGTCGTCGGGTTGAGCACGCGGAGCTTCGTCCCGACCTGCGCCGACGTCGGCTGGAGCGAGGCCAGCGTGTTCATCACGAGCGTGGAGAGTGCGCCGGCCGTCGCCGCGCCGAAGCTCGGCGTGAGGGCGGCCGTCACCGCGTTGCCCATGCCGCCGGCCGCCGCTGCGGCCACGGCGCCCTTGTAGAACAAGGAGGCGTTGGCCGGCACGAACTGGCTCCTGCCACCGGGGTTGAACGGGGACTTCATGCACAGGTTGCCGAGGCCGCCCGCGCAGTCACGCCGGAAGTGGAGGCCGTCGCTCGGGGTGCCGAGGGCGCGCACCGTGTAGAGCGAGTTCGACGAGGTGGTGCCGCCGATGTAGCCGGCCGCCAGGTCGAGGAACTGGTTGTTCGTGGACGGGTTCGAGAAGCCGCGGTTGTACGACACGCGCAAGCTCTGCACGTCGTTGGGGTTGTACACGAGCGCGGCGCGCGGCGACCAGTTCCCCTCATCGAGCCGGCTGTGCTTGTCGTAGCGGATCGCGGCGACGGCCTGCCAGTACTTGTTGAGGTGCGTGATCGAGTGGAGGTAGCCGCCGACTTCGGTGAAGTTGTCGTCGTCCTCGTTGCGCCCGTTGATCGAGCCCTCCGTCACCGGGTTCGTCAGCAGCCAGTCGCCGCCGTACACGAACGTCTGCCTGCCGTCGGCGCCAAAGACCTTGCTGTGCTGGATCTGGCCGACCGTCTGGCTCGACTTGTCCACGATCGGCTGGCCGGTGCGGAGCAGGAACGTGTCGCCAGCGTCGCTTTCGTTACGGAAGACCTGCGCGAACAGCCGGCCGCGCTTGGCGCGCAGCTGGTAGGCGCGGAACTGCCAATCCTTCACCTGTCCGGCGCCAAGGCCCGTGGGTTCGACGGCGCTGCCAATCAGCGACCCGCCAACGTTGGCCACGATTTCCGTCTTTGCATCCGGACGCCAGTCGACGCGGGCGTCCATCGCCGTGCGCTCGATGTCAAACACGCGCTGGCGGCCGGCCTTGAGCTCGACGCTGTCCACGCTCGTGAAGTCGGTGGCCGTCAGCCGCTCGGCCGAGAGCTTGTAGCCGAACTTCTCTCCCACCGTGCCGGCGTAGCGGCCGGAGAGGCGGCGCAGGTTCTGCTCGCCGACATCGGCCGTGATCATGCCGCCTTTCGAGTTGAACGGCGACTTGGTGATGACGTGCATCACGCCCTGCGTCGCGTTGGGGCCGTACAGCGCCGCCGCGGGTCCGAGGACGACTTCGATGCGCTCGATGTCCTCGTTGCTCGTCGGCGCCATGTACGAGATGTTGACGCGGAGCGACGGGACGAAGTTGAAGCGGTTGTCCGTCAGGGTGAGCAGCGAGCCCGAGAAGATGTTGTTGAAGCCGCGGGCCACGACGTTGGTCTGCACCACGCCACCGGCGGTGATGTCGATGCCCGGCACGTCGCGGAGCTGTTCCACCGGCGTCGCCGTGATCGTCTCGTTGATCTTCTCCTGGCTCAGCACGCTGATGGCGGCCGGCGCCTTGTTGAGCTTCTCCTCCTCCGCGATGCCGGTGACAGCGACCGTGTTCAGCTGGGTCGGCATTTCACTGAGCTTGAAGTCGACGGTCACCTGGGCGCTCGCCACCGCGATGCCGTCGCGGCGGGTCGGCTTGAAGCCGATGCGGGTGACGCGGATGCCGTACGTGCCCGCCGAGAGATTGGCGAAGCGGTACGAGCCGTCCTCGGCGGTGCTGGTGACTCCCGCGGTGCGCAGGCCCTGAATGGCCTGGACCGTCGCCGACGCGACAGCCATGCCCGCTTCGTCGGTCACCTTGCCGACAATGCGTCCCTGCTGCGCCGCCGCGGTTCCCGCCACGGCAACGAAACCGATTGCCGCAAGCAACCTGCCGACGAATCGAACAACCATAATGGCACCTCGTGGAGGAGAATGTTGCGTGGAGCTCGTGCAGGCCGCCGCCGCCGTCGGCGGAGGGGGGAAAGCTGTACATCCAAGTCGGCTAAAACTTTGACACGTCACGGGCAAACGTCAATACGGTAGGGAGAGGATTTTTCGGTGGGCGGATCGCTCGTCGACGAACGAAAAGACGGCCCGGCAACCGCCGGGCCGCGAGGAATAAGCGCTGAATGGCTATTCGGTTCCAGGTCGCGCTGTGGTGGAATCCCTGAGCACGCGGCGCACCGAGCGGAGGCTGAGCGATGATCCCCGCGCAGGAACCCGGGTTTCCACGACGCGACGCTGGCTGGTGCTGGCGTGGATCATCCTGCCGTCGCCGACATAGATCCCGACGTGTGAGATGCGCGTGCTGCGCCCTCGACCGAAGAGCAGCAGGTCTCCCGGCCGCATGGTCGCCGAATCCGCGTCGACGCGTTCGCCCGCCTGGGCGATGCGGGCGGCGTTATGCGGCACGTCCACGCCGACCGACTGGAGTACGTACTTCACGAGGCCGCTGCAGTCGAAGCCGCGATCCGGCGAGGCAGCGGCGAAGAGGTAGCGTCGTCCCAGCTGCTCGCGGGCCCGCTGGACGACGGCCTCGCTCGCAACCGGCCCATGCTTGGCAAATGGTCCCGCGGGATTGGCCCCGCGCGCGAGCAAGGCGGCGAGCGGACCCGTGGCATCCTGCGCCGACGCCGGTAGGGCGGTGGCGGCGAGCAGCGCGAGTGCGAGGAGCAGGCGGGTCGTGTGGGCCATGGGGACCCCGACAAGTTACCCGTTCGGACCGGGGGACGGAATCGGAAGGACCGCGCCGCCAGTGCCGCGCATCCGCGGTTTAGCCGCGATACACCACGCCGGATGCCCCGGTTTCGGTGATTTCCACCGCGCTCAGACCCGGCAGTGCGTCGATCAGGTGATCCCAGATCCAGAGCGCGATGCGTTCACTGGTCGGATTCTCGAGGCCGGGCACGTCGTTGAGGAAGCGATGGTCGAGCGCGTCATGCACGGGTGCGAAGGCGCGCTGCAGGTCAGCGAAGTCGGCGACGAAGCCGGTGACCGGATCGATAGTCCCCGAGACCGTCAACCGCACACGGAACGTGTGCCCATGCACGCGTGCGCACGGGTGATCCTCCGGAACACCGGTGAGGCGGCGGCCGGCGGCGATGAAGAACTCGCAATACGCGTCCATTCGGGTGCAGGGGAGGGAAACAGAGTGTGGTGCGGGGGAGGGGAACAGGGTGTGGTGCAGGGGGCGGGCGGATTAGCGCAGTCCCAGCGCCTTGTGCGTCTGGAGACTGAGACGCCATTGGGGGTGGGCCATGCAGTAGGCCACGGCGGCCTTCGTGTTCGCCTCCCGCTCTGGGCCGTCCATCGGCTGCAGCGAGAAGCTTCCAAACGCGAGATGGGCGAAGCGTTCGGGCTCTGCGCCCGGCTGCGGGTAGACGAGCTTCAGCTCGTCGCCACCCTGCAGGGCCAACGGCGCGCCTGCCTTGGGGCTGACGCACACCCAATCAAGGCCGCGCGGCGCGGGGAGCGTGCCGTTGGTTTCCACCGCCACGGTGAAGCCGCGCTGATGCAGCGCGTCGACGGCCTCCTCGTCGAGCTGCAGCAGCGGATCGCCGCCGGTGCAGACGACGAAGCGCGTGCCCGCCGATTCGTCCGTCATCGGCCAGTGCCTCGCCACCGCCTCGGCGAGCTCTGCCGCGGTGACGAAGCGTCCGCCGTCGGGCCCGACACCGAAGAAATCGGTGTCGCAGAACCTGCACGTTGCGCTCGCGCGATCCTCCTCACGTCCCGTCCACAGGTTGCACCCCGCGAAGCGGCAAAACACCGCGGGGCGGCCGGCGTGAACGCCCTCGCCCTGCAGCGTGAAGAAGATCTCTTTGACGGAGTAGTGGGACAAATGAGGCAGACGGAAGATGGCAGAGGGCAGACGGCAGACGGCGGACGGTGCGGTTAATCGTCGGATCGGTATATCGTAGGGTCAGCGAGCCCGGCTTGCTCGAAGCCGCGCTGACGGAGCTGGCAGGCGTCGCAATGACCGCACGCCGCGCCATCGGGCGATGGGTCGTAGCAGCTGCTGGTCATGCCGTAGTCCACGCCGAGTGAGCGCCCGAGCTCGATGATCTCGCGCTTGGTCAGCTGCATCAGCGGGGTGTGCACCGTCAGGCGCGTCGTCCCCTCTACCCCCGTGCGCGTGGCGAGGTTCGCCAGCCGCTCGAAGGCCTCGATGAACTCCGGGCGGCAGTCGGGATAGCCGCTGTAATCGAGCGCGTTGACGCCGATGAAGACGTCCTGCGCGCCGAGCACTTCGGCCCACGCCATGGCGAACGAGAGGAAGATCGTGTTGCGGGCCGGTACGTACGTCACCGGAATTCCCGTCGCCATGGCCTGCGCGTCACGGTCCTTGGGCACGGCGATGTCGCCGGTCAGTGCGGAGCCGCCGAACGGCCGGAGGTCGATGTCGCACACGACGTGCTGCGCCACGTTCCAGCGCGCGGCCAGCGCGCGGGCGCGCTCGAGTTCGAGCTGGTGCCGTTGTCCGTAGCGGAAGGAGAGCGCGTGGACGGCATATCCCGCGCGCGTCGCCCAGGCCAGCACGGTGGCCGAGTCGAGCCCGCCGCTGAGCAGCAGCACGGCAGGCGTGCCGGGCGGCACGAACGAGACGGCGGGCTGCGTCACGGCGCCGGCTGCTGCTGCGTGAGGCAGTGCAGGGTGCCGAGCCCCCACACGAGATCCACCGCGTGGATGCCGACGACGGGGCGGTCGGGGATCAGCTCCGCGAGCGCGTTGAGCGCCACGCGATCATTGGCGTCGTTGAAGGTCGGCACGAGCACGGCACCGTTGGCGATGTAGAAGTTCGCGTAGCTCGCCGGCAGGCGCTGCCCGTCCATCGTCACCGCGCGCGGATAGGGCAGCGTCACCACGCGCAGCGGCTCGCCGCGCGCGTCACGCGCCGCGCGCAGGCGCCGCAAGTTGTCGAGCGACCGCGGGTGGTTCTCATCGGCGGGGTCCTCCTCGTGCGCGAGCACCACCAGGCCCGGGGCGACCCAGCGTGCGATGTCGTCCACGTGCCCGTGCGTGTCGTCGCCGACGCACCCCTCGCCCAGCCAGATGGTCGTGGAACAGCCGAGTTCCTCGGTGAAAATCCGCTCATAGTCGGCGCGGCCGAGGCCGGGATTGCGATCCTGCACGCCGGAGAGCAGCCACTCCTCGGTCACCATCACGGTGCCGCAGCCGTCGGTCTCGATGCCGCCACCCTCGAGCACGACCGGTCCCGTGCCGTCGGGGCGCAGCGGCACCCGGCGCGGGCGCCGCGTGACACCCGCCACGAACTCGCCGACCGTCGCATCACTGGCGTAGTTGTCGTACTTCGCCCAGGCGTTGAATCCCCAGTCGCACCAGGTGAGCGCGCCATCGGCGCCGATCACGCCCGTGGGCGCGCTGTCGCGCAGCCAGACGCGGTCCGTCGGCTTCAGGTGCAGCCGGACGCGCCCCGAGACCTGGTGCGCCGCGAGGCACGCCTCCGCGTCCTCGAGCACGGTCTGGTCATGGCAGAGGATCTCCACCTGCTCCGACTGCGCCAGCACGCGCGCTATTTCGGCGTAGACCCAGGGGATCGGCTCGAACTTCCCGGGCCAGTCCGGCTCGTGGTGCGGCCACGCGATCCACGTGGCGTCGTGGGCTTCCCATTCCGCGGGGAGACGGGGCATCGCGTCAGGCGTCCCGCGGGCCGATCCAGCGATTCAGGATCGGGCCGTACGCATCGACACGCCGGTCGCGCAGGAATGGCCAGTTGCGGCGCGTCTCCTCGACGCGGCCCGGATCGCACGACGCGAGCAGGATCGTCTCCTCCGTCCCCGCCTCGGCGAGGGGGCGACCGAACGGATCGTACACGAAGGAGTGCCCGAAGAACTCGATGCCGTTGGTGCCGTCCTCCGCCTCGAAGCCGGTGCGGTTGGCCGCCGCGACGAAGACGCCGTTGGCGATGGCATGCGCGCGCTGTGCCGTGCGCCAGGCCTGCACCTGCGCCTCGCCCCACTCGGCCTTCTCCGCCGGATGCCAGCCGATGGCGGTCGGATAGAACAGGATGTCGGCGCCGAGCAGCGAGGTGATGCGCGCCGCTTCGGGATACCACTGGTCCCAGCAGATCAGGACGCCGATGGTGGCGTAGCGCGTCTTCCAGACCATGAAGCCGCCCGCCTCGCCGGCCGGGCCCCGCGCACCGGCGGGCTGCACGGGATCGTGGGCTTCGCCCGGCGCGAAATAGTACTTCTCCTCGAAGAGCGGATCGTGCGGGATGTGCATCTTGCGATAGACACCCTGCACCGTGCCATCGGCGTCGATGACGACGGCCGAGTTCCGGTAGACGCCCGCTGCCTGACGCTCGTAGATCGGCACCACGAGCACGACTTCGAGCGCCGCCGCGAGTGCGCGCAGCCGCTCGACGGTCGGGCCGGGCACCGGTTCGGCGAGGTCGAACCGCTCCAGGTCGAGCGTCTTGCAGAAATACGGTGCGTCGAAGAGCTCCTTGAGGCAGATCACCTGCGCGCCGCGCGCATGCGCGGCGCGAATGCTGGCGATCGACCGCTCGAGCGTCTCCGCCTTGCTGGACGCGACGCCGTCCTGGATGAGGGCGACCGTAAACGGGGCGGCTGGCATGCGAGCCAATTTCACCTGTGAGGGGAGAGATCGCTACTGATTGAGGATCTGGAATCCGGAACGGGATCGAGGACACCGATCTCGGACTGCGATTCGCGAATCGTCGTCCGTGGTCGAGATCGTCAATCCCCTTCCGGATTCCACATCCTCAATCGCTCCGCTCCGCTACATCCTCACGGCGATGACAACATCGCCCACGTTGGTTCCGGTCAGCCCGGTCTTCAGCAGCGCCCCCGACAGGTGCAGCGCCTCATAACTGGCGTGCTCGCGCAGGACCGCGGCCGGGTCGACGCCGGCTTCCATGATCCGCGCCGCCGTGGAGCCGTCCACGATGGCGCCGGCGGCGTCCGTGGGTCCGTCGCGGCCGTCGGTGCCGGCCGCCAGGAGGGTGATACCGCTCGCCCCAGTCCCCGCTAGCGCGAGCTCCAGCGCGGCGGAGAGCATCATCTCCTGGCAGCGCCCGCCGCTGCTCCGGGAGGAACCCATGGTGACGGTGGTCTCCCCTCCCCAGAAGGCGACGCCGCCGCGCGGCAGCGCCATCGCCGCTGCCGCAATGCGTACACCGGCGTGCGCGGCCTCGCCGTGGAGTGGTTCATTGACGATCACGACCGGGTCGAACCCCAGCACGCGCGCCCGCAGGGCACCCGCGTCAAGCACCCCGCCGTTTCCCTGCACGGCGGGAACGCCGGAAAACAGGAAGGCCGGCGAATCGGACTTGGGTGTTTCCGGAAGTTCGTTGCGCATCACCTCGTCGAGGTAGCGCAGCATCGAGGCCGGCGTGCGATCGAGCATCTGGGTCTCGTCGAGCAGGAGCCGCACGTCCACCGCCGTGGAGGGGTCCGGGACACACGGCCCGGAACCGATCAGCGCGAGATTGTCACCGATGACGTCCGACAGGACGATCTGCTCGAGCCGAGCCGGCGCGAGAGCCATCGCCAGCCGCCCGGCACCCCAGCGCAGGAACCGCTTGCGAACGGCATTGACCCGGCCGATGTCGAGACCGGAGCGCAGCAGTTCATCGCAGAGCGTCGGCAGGTCCTGCGGGTCGATGCCCTCGACGGGGGCAGCCACAAGACTCGTGGCGCCGCCGGAGAGTAGCACAAAGACCCGGTCACCACCGGGCACGCGAGCACACAGCTCGCCGAGCGCGCGGGCGGCGTCGAGCGACTGCTCGCCAGGAATCGGATGGTCTCCCGCCGCGACGGCGATGGCCGGATGCGGTGGTTCCGCGAGAGCGGGTCCAATGATCAGGCCGCCGGCAATGGAGCCATTCCGTTCGCGCAGTTCGTGCACGGCCGCCCGCGCCATCGTATGCGCGGCTTTTCCAAGCGCGATGATCCACGTCGCGCGGTTTTGGGCCCGGTCGGTCGGCAGGCGCAGCCGAACGGCGCGCGCCGTGAAGGAGGTGGGGTCGGCGGCGATCAGCGAAGCGGCGAACAGGTCCCGAACCGTCACCGCGCCCGAGCGGATGGACGGAATGGAGGAGCGATGTGTCGAAGTTTGCATTTCGTCACTAATGGCGGGTAGGAACCGGCTGTTCCAGATCGCGCGGGCAAGGAGACGCTGCCGGCTGACGAGCAGGATTGCCCGGAGGCGTCAGAACTCCGTCACCGCACCAAAGAGGGGCGGCTGGCGCTTGTGCGCCCGCCGCCCCTCCTGCTTGACATCAGTCGGACGAGGACAAAATGTCCCTGTTGCCGACCTACCAACCTGCCGGCTGGTCTGCCTCTACTTCCCCGACTTCGCGAGCACGTCGACCACCGAATCGAGCTGCGCGTACTGGCCCTGCGAAAGAGCCGAGAACGGGCGGAAGACGTGCGCCAGGCGTCCATCCGGTCCGACCACGAAGACCACGCGCTTGTAGAACTTCTTCAGCGGCCCGATGCCCGAACCCGTGGTCGCGTACTTCGCCGCAATGTCGCCGGTCGTGTCGCTGGCGAACAGCATGGGGAAGTTGGCGTCCTTGGCCCACGACGCGAGCTCATCCGCGCCGTCGGAGCTGATGGAGAGGGCGACGACGCCCTTGCCTCCGTTGAAGATCGTGGCGTACTGATCCCGGTACGCCTCATGTTGAACCGTTCAGCCCTTGGTCCGCGCCTTGGGGAAGAACGAGATGACGACGGTCTGCCCGCGGAAATCGGCGAGGCGCAGTGCCTTCTCGGTCACGCCGGCCTTGGAGGCGCCGGGGAGCGAGAAGTCGGGGGCCATGTCGCCGACCTGGGGGCCGTCGCCCTGGGCCCACGCATGCGACGCCGCCAGCCCGAGCAGGGCGGCAACGAGCACAGTGAGCGAGACGGCACGCAACAGCATGTGGTGGGGCTCCTCTGGTGAATGCTCGACAACGAGACGACCTTCCTATCTACTCAGTGAACACCCGGTAGGGCAACTCGGGTTCCACGGAACGTGCGGAGACGATTCATGGCGGACGCAATCGATGAGGTGCTCGACCGGTTGGCGCGAAACGTAGAAGCGGCGGTGCATGCGATGTACCGCGGCGACGTACGGCAGCAGACAGCCAAGGTGCGCACGGGGCAGCTGGTTCGCGAGGCGGCCCTTGCCCTTCGGGTGCACGTCGGCGTGCCGACGCCATCTGCCCATCCCTCCGTGGCGAGCCGCCCGTCTGCCCTGTCCGTGACCGGCGCCGCGGTTGGGTGGAGCCGCGAAGAGGGTGAGGCGGTCATGAAGTGCGTTACCGCCTGGCTGCCCATGGGACCGCCGTCCAGCGCGCCGTCCGAATCCCGATGCATCGCTCCGGCCCGCGAGATGGTACCAACATGGGGTGAGCGCGAACGCGCCCGCGAGGCACTCAAGAAGATCACTGGGGTCTAACAGCACCGAAGCCGCGCATGTACTATGACTGAAGCCCCAGCCGCCCCATGACCGACCAACCTAGCGTTTCCGGACCATTCGATGCCGTCACCACGCCGGCCGGGGTCACGACCACGTGCCCGCAATGCGGGGTCACGCTCGACGCGCTGACAACGGCCTGCGCGCGGTGCGGCGCGGTCATCACGGGCGGCGGTCACGACGGGGAGCGGGCGGAGCGGGTGCGGCAGCGGCTGCAGGCGCAGATCGGCGACGCGTACCAGCTGGGCGCCCTCATCGGGCGCGGCGGCATGGGCATCGTCTTCCGGGCGCGGGAGGTGGCGCTCGACCGGGAAGTCGCGCTCAAGGTCCTGGCCTTCGATCCGCTGCTCAACCCCGAGGCCTTCACGCGCTTCGAACGCGAGGCGCGCCTCGCGGCGCGGCTCGACCACCCGCATATCGTGCCGATCTTCGCGGTGGGACAGGGGGACGGCGCGGCGTTCTACACGATGCGCTTCGTGCGCGGCGGCAGCCTCGAGACGTTGATCGCGGAGAAGGGCGCCCTCGCCCCTGACGCCGCGATCCGGCTGCTGGGCGAAGTGGCCGCCGCGCTCGACTACGCGCATGGACAGGGCATCGTGCACCGCGACATCAAGCCGGCAAACATCCTGCTCTCGGAGGGCGGGCACGCGATGGTCGCCGATTTCGGCATCGCGCGCGCCTTTGCCGGGGACGCGGTGACCTCCACCTCGGGGTCGCACACGGGTGTTGTGGGGTCTCCGGCGTACATGGCGCCCGAGCAGTGGCGCGGCGACAAGCCCGACGGACGGGCCGACCAGTACGCGCTCGGCGTCCTCGCATTTGAACTGATGAGCGGGCGCCGGCCGTTCCGAGATGTCTCGATGCAGGAACTCCTGCGCATGCACCTCAACGAGCAGCCGCCGGCGCTCGACAGCGTGCGTCAGGGGCTGCCGCCCCACGTCGGACAGGCGATCCTGCGGGCGATGGCCAAGGAGCCCTCCGATCGCTTCCCCACAGTGTCGGCATTCGTCGCCGCGCTCGCCGGCAAGGGCGCGACGGCCGTCGCGCCCTCCGCTCCGCCGCCGCGTGTGGCGCGCGACGCCCCGGCGTCGCGTCAGGGCCGCCAGTGGCTGGGAAACGCCCTCGCCGCCGTGCTGGTGCTGACGGCGATCGCCGTGGGCGTGAACGAGTTGCGCAAGCCAGCCGAGCACGCGCCGGCGGCCGCAGCCCCTGCCTCCGACACGCTCGCCGAGCGGTTGGCGCGCGAACTCGAGGAGACGCGGAAGATCGCACTCGATGCCCAGCGACGCGCCGAGCGCGCCGAAGCGCTGCAGCGGAGCGATGCGCGCGCGCGGACGCCGGCGGCGTCGCGCGTGGGGCATGTCTCCGTGGCGGTCCGCGGCGGGGCGCCGCGCTTGCTCATCGATGGCAAGGAGAGCGCGCCGTCTACCCCGGCGCTCATCGAGGTGCCGCCCGGCCGTCATGTGGTGCGCGTCGAGGGAGCCGGCAAGCAGTACCAGCCGGCACAGTACGTCATCGACGTCGGCGCGGGCGACACGAGCCGGCTGATCTTCGCCGACGTGCGGATGGTGGGCCGGGAACTGCCGCCGATGCCTCCCGGACAGCCGGCTGGGCCCACGGCGGCCTACCCGCGGCCGGGGTTGTCGGACAGCGTGAAGGCGGCGATGCGTGCGGCCGTCGACGCGGCCGCGCCGGCGATGGAGCTCATGGGCGACGGGACGCAGCACCCCTTCCGCTTGCCGGCGCGCGTCTGGCAGAACATGTCACCGCAAGAGCAGGAGATGTTGCGCACGCGCTGGAGCAAGATGTCACCGGAGCAGCAACGCCGTGCCATCAGCGCTTTCCAGCTGCGCGACACGGCCGCCGTGCGCTTTCAGCGGCGGTTCACGGCGCCGCCCAAGCAGACGCAGCCCAAACCGACGCAGCCCAGGCAGCCGCCGCCCTAGCCGACGAGGACCCGCAGGGCACGCGGAACGATGCCCACCTGCACGACGGCACCGGCCGCCTGGTGCAGGTCGCCGTCGAGTTCGTACATCGGTGGGGCGTCGAAGGTCAGCGTGGCCGCCGCCGCGCGTGCCGCCCCGACGGCCGGATGCGAGAGGTGCGCGCCGCGCAGGGCGCGCGCGAACAGCGGAACGCGCGCCAGCTTGTGCACGTCGCCGACACTCACGAAATCGAGCAGGCCGTCATTGACGCTCGCCGTCGGCGCGATCAGGAATGCCCCGCCGAAGTTCTTGCCGTTCGAGATCACGAGCATCATGCGCAGGCGCGGGCCGGCGTCGCCAAACACGTCGGCGGTGACGCGAAAGCCGTGGTAGCTGAAGAGCTGACGCAGGGCGGCGGCGATGTACACCGCGTCGCCGCGCAGCCAGCCGGTGCGGTCGGCCGTGGCGACATTGACCTCCACGTCGAAGCCGAAGCCGGCGACGTTGAGGAACCACTGGTCGTCCACGCGTCCGAGGTCCACCGCCTGCTCGCGCGTACCGTGCGCCACGAGCGCCGCCATGGCGCGATGATCGGCCGCCGGCGTGGGCAGGTTCTTGGCGAAGTCGTTGCCGGTGCCGTTCGCGAGGAAGGCCATGCGCGCCGGCGAACCAAGACGGGCGAGCGCGACGGCGCACTTTCCCCACGTGCCGTCGCCGCCGGCGACGGCGATGGTCGCGGCACCGTCGCGCACGGCATCGCCGACCACGCGCGCCTCGTCGCCGGGCGCGGCGGTGGTGCGGATGTCCGTGATGCCGTGCGCCGCGAACAACGCGGTCAGGCGCGGCAGGAGCCGCGCCCCGGCGCCGCGGCCGGACTCCGGATTGATGATGACGACGGTTCGAGACACGGCGCCGAAGATACGGTGCCGGTGCCGGTGTGGTAACGGCACCCCGCCGGACGGGTGGCAGGCCGGCGCGCGCCCACGCACCTTCCCTGCTGACGGCAACGGAGGATGGGACGGCATGACGACGGGCGAGGCGACGTGCGCCGCGTGTGGCGCGCCGCTGGCAGCAGCGCAGCAGTTCTGCACCCGGTGTGGCGCCGCCGCCGGTCCGGTGCGGCGCGATCCGCTGCGCGAGCGGCTGCAGGAGTTGCTGGGCGCCGAACTCAACGTGCTCGACGTCGTCGGGCGCGGGGGCATGGCTGTCGTATACGCGGCGCGCGATCCGCTGCTCGAGCGGCGCGTCGCCGTGAAGGCGATGCTCCCGGAGTTTGCCGCCGACGCAGAAATGGCGGACCGGTTCCTGCGGGAAGCGCGCACCGCGGCGCAGCTGCAGCATCCGAACATCGTGAGCGTGTTCGGCGCACGCTCCAAGGGCGACCTCCTGGTGATGCTCATGGCCTTCGTCGAGGGCCGTTCGCTTGACGCGGTCCTGCACGAGCAGGGGCGGCTCCCATTGCAGGTGGCGGGCCGCCTCGCCGCCGACGTGGCCTCGGCGCTCCAATACGCGCATGAACACCAGGTGATCCACCGGGACGTGAAGCCCGCCAACGTGCTGCTCGCCACCAATGGCGGCGCACTGGTCTCGGATTTCGGCATCGCGCGCCGTCAGGACGTGCCGGGACTCACCAGCGAAGGGATGCTGCTGGGGTCCCTTTCCTACATGAGCCCTGAACAGCGGTCCGCGGAACCCCTGACCGGCGCCACCGACCAGTACGCGCTCGGCGTGTCCCTGTTCGAGATGCTCACCGGACGCGGTCCCTTCGTCGGATCGCCCATCGACGTCCACGTCGCGCACTTGAACGAGCCCGCCCCGTCGGTGCGCGAATTCCGGCCGGACGTGCCCGACGCCGTGGCGCAGACGATCGCTCGCATGCTCCGCAAGGCTCCCGCGGAGCGGTATCCCGACCTGCGCGAGCCGAAGCGCGTCTTCGATCGCCTCGTCACCGACGCCCGCTCGGCCTCAGCGGAGATCGCCAAGCTGTCTGGCGTGCTTGCCGCGCCCACGGCCTCACGCGTCATCTCGGCCGTGCGCAAGGCGCCCACGGTTCCAATCGCGGCGGCGACGTCGCCGCCCAAGGCGCGCGCGGGGGACGAGGCGGCTCCGACCGTCGCTGTAGCGGCGCCGCAGGCGCAAGCTGCACCCACGGTCACGGCGCCGGCGCCCGGCCAGTCGCGCCGTGTGCTTTGGGCCGCGATTGTCGTCGGCGTGCTGATCATCGGCGGCGCCGTCGTGCTGAAACCGAAACTCGCAAAGGCCCCGCCGATCTCGCCACCACCGGTCGTCGCCGGATCGACGCCGGCTCAGGGGACCGGGATCGCCCAACCGGCCGCTGGCGAGGGTGCGCAGCCCGCCGCAACTCCGG
>CAYQCP010000004.1:0-117147 GCA_964416005.1 uncultured Gemmatimonas sp. | reverse complement strand
GCGATCCGCTGCGACGATCCGGTAATCTTCCTCGAGCACAAGCACCTCTACCGCCAGACGTACAACAAGGGCCAGAACCCGGGCCCCGACTACATGATCCCGTTCGGCAAGGCCAAGGTGCTGCGCGAGGGGACGGACGTGACGGTGGTGACCTACGGCGCCACCGTGCAGCGCGCGCTCGCCGCCGCCAACCAGGCCGCTGACGCCGGCGGCCCAAGCGTCGAGGTGATCGACCTGCGCACGCTGTCGCCGTGGGACCGGGAGGCGGTCTACGCGTCGGTGCGCAAGACGGGCCGGGCCATCGTCGCGTACGAGGACTCGGTCTCGTGGGGCTACGGCGCCGAGATCGCGGCACGCATCGCCGACGAGTGCTTCGCCTGGCTCGACGCGCCCGTCAAGCGCATCGCGTCGCAGGATGTCTGGGTGGGGTATGCGCCGTCGCTCGAAGACGTGATTCTGCCGCAGACGGGGGATTTCCTCAATGCGTACTTGGAGATCGTGAAGTACTGACGGGAGACGGGAGACGGGAGACGGGAGACCGGAGACCGAAGTGAGGGACGGGGAACGGATACCCGTCCATTCACCGTTAAGTGAGGATCCGGCGGTTGCCGCCTTCCGTCTCCCGTCTCCCGTCTCCCGTCTCCCGTCTGCCCTCCCGTGCTCACCGCCCTGATCTTCGCCCTCACCCTCTCCGCCGATAGCGCCCGATTCCCCGTCGTCATGTCCGCCAACCTCGAAGGCCGGACGTTCACGCTGCCACGCGACTTCGAAGGCGAACTGAACGTGGTCTTTGTTGCCTTCGAGCGGCAGCAGCAGCGGGACGTGGACAGCTGGGTCCCATTCGTGAAGTCGCTCCTCGCCCGCACGCCGGACGCCGAGTACTACGAGATCCCGACGATCAAGCGGATGGTCGCCCCCATGCGGTGGATGATCAATCGCGGGATGCGCGGCGGCATTGACGACCTCGGGGCGCGCGAACGCACCATCACGCTCTATCTCGACAAGGAGCCGTTCAAGCGCACCCTCGGCATCGCGACCGAGCAGGAGATCCACGTGCTGGTCGTGGATCGCGCGGGGCGCGTGCGGTGGCGCACCGCCGGGGCGTTCAGTGAGGACAAGGGGCAGGGCCTCGCGAGCGCGCTGACGACGCGCTAGCCGGAGTTCGACCCGACCAGGGCGTGGCCCTCACTGCGCGGGCGCCACTTGTGTGGCGCGCGCGGGCGGCGCATCCTGAGGCACACGCCATACCCACGCCGCCTCCCCGGGGGACACTGTGCGCCGCCGCACCATCATTCGCCTCGCCGTCCTGCTGACGGCGCTCACCGCCGCGTGCTCCTCCAACCCCGCGCCGGCCGATCGTCCCCGGTTCGATGCCTCGCTCATCACCCGCGAGCAGATCCTCCAGGGGCAGTTCACCAACGCGTACGACGCCGTGAAAATCTTGCGCGGGTCATGGCTCAATACCGTGCGCCCCGAGAGCTTCCGGTATCCGGCCGCCATTCAGGTCTATCTCGACGGCGTGCGCCTCGGTGATGTCTCGTCGCTCTCGACGGTGCAGACGCTCCCGATCCAGTACATCCGCTACTACAACGCGCAGGACGCCACGTCCCGATGGGGCATGGACCACGGCGCGGGGGCGATCTACGTCAGCACCAAGGTGGGCGCTCAGGGGTCGACGGTCCCACCGGCGTAGCTCGAGCCCCCTACGGCGCGCGCGGCGCGGGTGGCGGCCCTGTCCCGATGAAGATCACCCCACGCCCGTGCCCGATCCCCCAGCGCGTCGTCGCGTCGGTTCCGTTGATGTACTGCATGTACTGAATGGCCGGCGTGGAGACGCTTTTCAGCGCGTCCACGCCGCCCAGGTGGATGCCGTCGAGATAGATCTGCACCTCCACGCGCGACCGGATGCTCGCCGCGCCCCGCGGGTTAAGCCAGGTGTTGCGCAGCGCACGTACGACGTCATACGCCGAGGAGAACCGCGGCTCCGCGATCTGCTCGCGCGTGATCCACTGCTGGTCGGGTCGCTCCTGCCCCGCACCCGGCAGGCTCGCACTGCAACCGGCCGCCATCGCTCCGATGAGCACGACGACTCCGTACGACAGGGCGGAACGGCGCACTTGACCTCCCGCGACCTGCAAGTGATGGCGCGCTACTTCGCCTCCGGCGCCTCGAACACCACCTTCCCGTTCACGATCGTCCGCACGATTCTCGCGTCCCGGATCGTCGCCGGGGCAATGGTCGTGAGGTCACGATCGATCATCGTGATGTCGGCGAGCATCCCCTTCCTGAGCACCCCGCGCGTCCCGTCGGCGAACCCGGCATACGCCGCACCCGCGGTGTAGGCGCGCAGCGCATCCTCCACCGAGATCTTCTGCTCGGGCACCCAGCCGCCGGGGCGCTTCTCATCAAGCGTGCGCCGCGTCACCGCCGCGTAGATCCCCATGAGCGGTGTGGGCGGCGCCACGAACCAGTCGCTACCAAACGCGAGCGAGGCCTTGGTGTCGAGCAGCGACTTGAAGGCGTAGGTCCCCTTCGACCGCTCTTCGCCGATGACGCGGTCCACCCAGCGGCCGTCGTCAATGGCGTGGTACGGCTGCATCGAGGGGATTACGCCGAGTGCACCGAAGCGCGCGATGTCGGCCGGGGCGATGTGCTGCGCGTGCTCGATGCGGAACCGCCGGTCGCGCGGGCCATTCTCCTTCGCGACGCGCTCGAAGATGTCGAGCAGCACGCGGATCGCCCGGTCGCCGATGGCATGGATCAGCAGCTGCAGTCCGGCCTTGTCGCCGGCGAGCGCCCAGTTGTACAGGTCGGTCTCGCTGTTCACCATCAGGCCGCGGTCGTTGGGCGCGTCGGTGAACGGTTCGAGCATCGCCGCCGTGTGTGACCCGATGGACCCGTCCACGAACCCCTTGAGCCCGCCAATGCGCACCCAGTCGTCGCCAATGCCCCGTGCCTTCACGGTGTCGGCGAGGCGCTTCCAGCTGGAGAGCGGCACCGACGCGTAGATGCGCGTGGTCAGGGTGCCGGCGGCGTGGGCGCGCTCGAACGCGGCAAGGTCGCCCCAACCGCCCATGTGATGCACCGCCACGACCCCCTGCTCGTTCACGTGCTGCATGGCGGCGCGCAGCGCGCGATCGGTCATCTCCGCCCCGGCCGGCGGCACGGCGCGCTCCACGATGCCCATCGCGTTGTCCTTGAACACACCGGTCGGCTCGCCCGCCGCATCGCGCACGATCGTGCCGCCGCTCACATCCTTCACGTCGCGGGTCACCCCTGCCGCCTTGAGCGCCGCCGAGTTGGCGAGACTCATGTGCCCGTCGAGCCGGTTGATCCAGACCGGGTTGCTCGGCGTCACGGCGTCGATCCACTGGCGCGTCGGGAGTTCCCCGCCCCAGTTCTCGTGGTCCCAGTCGCCGTTCAGGATCCAGGCGCCGGAGGGGATCGTCTTCGCAAAGTCGCCGATGCGCTGGATGAACTCGGCCTTGGTCCGGGCGTCGCGCAGCTTCACCGACTGCAGCGCAAAGCCGCCCTCGATGAAGTGGACGTGCGAGTCGATGAAGCCCGGCACGACCATCGCGCCGTGCGCGTCGATGATCCGCGCGCCGGCGCCGGCCAGCTTGCGGATCTCGGCGCTCGAACCCACCGCCGCGATGTGCGCGCCTTCCACGGCGACGGCGTCTGCCCACGGACGGCGCAGGTCGCCGGTCCAGACGCGGGCATTGACGATGGCTAGGCTGATCACGGCAGTCTGGGCGAGGAGGTGCATGTCACCTCCCTCAGCGCCGCTCGATCGCGTCGCGCACGTCGAGCAGAATCTCGAAATACAGCTGTTCGCGCCGGTACGAGAAATCGAGCGCCTTCATGCCGGCCTCGTCCTCCGTGGCCTTGGCGCGCTCGAACGCCTCCCGGTACATGTCGTCGAGGTTGGCGAGGATGCGTTCACGGGAGCGGGACATGCGGGAGTTCTCCAGCGCCTCGGCGGTCAGCCGAGGCGGATGTGTGGACACGACGGCGCGCGGCGCCCCCCCTTCGAGGAGGAGTCGGCGGGCAATCCCGAGCAGCTGGCCGCGCGCGTTGAAGTTTGCCATGGGCGACGTGCATAATCGCACGCCGACACCAGCGAGGGAATGGGCGGCGCGCTTCGGCTACTGCGCCGGACGCTGCGCGATGAGCCGGGCCACGGCCGCGTCTTCCTCGACGAATGGCAACAGCGCGGCCACCACGCCCTGCTCCGTCTCCCCTTCCACGGCCATCAGCGGTGGTGGCATGCGCTTGGCGTCCACGGAACGGGGGCCCGAATTGCGACGATCCACCTCGATCACAGCCCGGACCGGTGTCCCATCCTTCGGCGTCAACCGACGGATGCGCACCGTGGCCCCTTCGGGCATCGTGCGTTCGTACAGGACCTCGGACACAGAGTTTTCTCAACGGATGAGTTGCCTATATCTGCCAACGCCCCCCGTCTGACGCAAGCGGTCAGGATTCTCCCGACACGGTCAGCCGGTGAAACACGGCGCCCGCCACCGGACGCCCGTCGCGCAGGTGCTCCACGACGATGCGCTCCAGCAGTTCGGGCGTGACCCCGCCGTACCAGATCCCCTCAGGGTAAACGGCGATGATCGGCCCGCCCGCGCAGACTCCGAGACACGGGGCCTCGCTCCGCTTCACCCGACGCGGACCGAAGAGCAGTCCCTCCCGCTGGAGCAGCGTGGCCAGCCGTGCATAGAGCGCACGTCCGCGCCGGTCGGTCGAGCAGTAGCCCCCCGTGCAGACGAGCACATGGCGGGCGTAGGGGTCCATGATCGGCGGCTGGTGGTCGTGCATTGGCGGGCGGGGTCGGGGACGCCTCAATCTACACGCCCCCATCCCGTTCTCGGCTTGCCCCCCGCCGGAACGCCCATCATCCTCCTCCGATGCGAAATCGCTTCCGTTGGATCGCCCTCAGCGCCCTGCTCCTCGCCGGCGCTGCCGATGCGCAACAAGCCGCCCCGTCGCTCAACGATTCACTGCCGGTAGATCCCGCCATCATCCGCGGGACCCTGCCGAACGGTCTGCGGTATTTCGTGCGCCGGAACGAGAAACCGCAGAAGCGCGCCGAACTGCGGCTCGTGGTGCGGGCGGGTTCGATCCTCGAGGACGAGGATCAGCGGGGGCTCGCGCATTACGTGGAGCACATGGCCTTCAACGGCACGCGCCGCTTCCCCAAGCAGGCCATCGTGTCGTTCCTCGAGCGCAGCGGCATGCGCTTTGGCGCCGACCTTAACGCGTACACGAGCTTCGACGAGACCGTGTACATGCTCCAAATCCCCACGGACACCGCCGCCCTGCTGACCACGGCGTTCGACGTGCTCCAGGACTGGGCGTCGGCCATTGCGTTCGACAGCACCGAGTTTGCGCAGGAACGCGGCGTCGTGATCGAGGAATGGCGCACCGGCCGCGGGGCCGGCCAGCGCATCAGTGAGAAGCAGTTCGCCGTGCAGTTCAAGGGCTCGCGGTACGCCGACCACTTTCCCATCGGCACCAAGGAGAGTCTCGACACCGCCACGCTCGCCGCCGCGCGGCGCTTCTACACCGACTGGTACCGACCGGAGTTGATGACGGTCATCGCGGTCGGCGACTTCGACGCCGCGGCGGTCGAGGCCGCCATTCGCGCCCGCTTTGGCGCGCTGCGCAACCCGCCGTCGCCGCGGCCGCGTGTCGCCCACGACGCCCCCGACCACGCCGAGACGCGCGTCGTCATCTCGGCGGACAGGGAGTTCCCGCAGAGCATCGCGCAGGTGGAATGGCTGCTGCCGCCGCGTGCACGCGGCACCGTGGGCGCCTGGCGCACGAGCCTCGTGTCGAGCATCTACACCGCCCTGCTCTCCCAGCGCCTAGGCGAGCTGTCCCAGCGGGAGAGCACACCGTTTGCCTTTGCGTACGCCGGCAGCGGCTCGCTCCTTCCCACGCGAGAGGCATTCACCGCGGCGGCCATCGTCAAGGACAACAAGTTCGTCGACGCCCTCGCCGCCACGCTCACTGAGCTCGAGCGGGCCAATCGCTTCGGGTTCACCGCCACCGAGTTCGAGCGGCAGAAGGCCAGCCTCGTCCGCTCCTTCGAGCGCAGTGTGTCGGAGGCCTCGAAGACTGATTCGAAGGTGCACGCAGAGCAGATGGTGCGGCATGTGCTGCGGCAGTCGAACATCTCGCACCCCGAGCAGGTGCAGCGCCTCGCCACAGCCATGCTCCCTGGCGTCACACTCGCCGAGGTGAACAGTGCGGCCAAGGCGTGGATGCCCGAGGGAAACCGCACCATCGCCGTGGCCGCACCCGCGCGTCCCGACGTGGCGCTGCCCACCGATTCAGCGATGCTCTCCGTCTTCAGCCGAGTGAAGGCGCAGGCGCTCGCGGCGTACGTGGACTCCACGGCCGACCAGCCGCTGGTCGCCAGGCCGCCCACGCCCGGCCGCGTCGTGAAGACGAACACCATTGCCGACCTCGGCATCACCGAGTGGACGCTGTCCAACGGCATCCGCGTGCTGCTCAAGCCGACCGACTTCAAGAATGACCAGGTCCTCCTGAGCGGTCGGCGCCCCGGCGGGTATTCCCTGCTCGACGTCGCCGACCACCGGCACGCCACGCTCTCCGACTTCGTGCTCGGCGGTGTGGGCGAGTTCAGCGAGAACCAGCTGCGCCGCATGCTCACCGGCAAGGTGGCCAACGCCGGCGTCTCGGTGAACGAGAACGGCGAGACCGCGTACGGTTCGGCGTCGCCGCGCGACCTGCCGACGATGTTCGAGCTGCTCTGGCTGCACGCCACCGCGCCGCGCCTCGATACCGCGCTCTTCGCCGCCGGCCGCTCGATGATGAAGGCGGCCATGCAGAACAGTCGCAACACGCCGGAGCAGGCGTTCGGCGACACCATCGCGGTGGTGATGGCCAACTACCACCCTCGATTCCGCCTCTTCCAGCCCGAGTTGCTCGACTCACTGGACGTGCAGCGCGCGTACGGGCTGTACAAGGCGCGCCTCGCGTCGTTCAGTGGCTTCACATTCTACCTCGTCGGCAACTTCACGCTCGATGGCATCAAGCCGCTGGTCGAGCGGTACCTGGGAGCGCTACCCACGTCTGGCGTGCCCACGACCTTCGTGGACCGCGGCATTCGCCCGCCGAACGGCGTGGTGAGCCGCATCGTCCGCCGCGGGACCGACCCCAAGGCCGAGTCGCGTATCATCTTCCACGGCGCGTTCGAGTACTCGTGGGAGAAGCGGCTCGAACTCGACGCGCTGCGGCAACTGCTGGACATGCGATTCCGCGATGCCCTGCGCGAGGAGAAGAGCGGGACGTACGGCGTGGGCGTCAGCGCGGAGGGAAGCTGGATTCCCTACAAGCGTTATGAGGTTTCGTTCAGCTTCGGCTCGGCGCCGGAGCGAGTGGAGGAACTCGCCGCAGCCGCGTTTGCGGTCATCGACTCAGTGAAGCGCACCGGCCCCACCGACGATGAGATGGCGAAGATCCGCGAACAGTTCATCCGCGGGCACGAGACCGGCCTGCGCGAGAACGCGGCGTGGATTGGCTGGATGAGCGACCACGACGAGGACGGACGCGACCAGCACGCCACGGTGCAGTACCCGTCCTTGGTGCAGCGGCTGACCGCGGCGCAGCTACGCGATGCCGCGCGACGGTACCTCGACCTTTCGCAGTATGCGCGGTTTACGCTGCTGCCAGAGGCAGCGCGCGCACCAACGCCGTAGCGGTCTACTCCGGCAGCTTATTGTCACCCGGCGGCGCGATGTACCGCAGCGCCTCCACCGGGTGGCCGCCCTGCAGGTGCTCGCTGACGATCTGCGCCGCGTCGGTGGCCTTCACGCCGTGGTACCAGACGTCCTCAGGGTAGACCACCACCATCGGGCCGTGCCCGCACTGGCCCAGGCAACCCGAGTGGTTCACGCGGACGCGGCCCTTGATGCCGGCGTCCACCACCGCGGTGCGCAGCGCGGAGAAGACGTCCTTGGAGCCCTGCGTCGGGCAGGTCTTTCCGGAGGTGCAGACGAAAACGTGGCGTTCGTATTGTCCCATGGTTGCAAGCTAGCGGAGCGTCGCTAGTTTCGGCGAATGCCGACACCCAAGGACTTCTTCGACATCGATATTCGCGTGGGGACGGTCGTGGCCGCCGAACCCTTCACGCGCGCGGTGAAGCCTTCCATCCGCCTCGAGATCGACTTCGGCCCTGAGCTTGGCATCAAGCGCTCGAGCGCCCAGTTGACGGTGCACTACACCCCCGAGACCCTCGTTGGCCGGCAGGTGGTGGCGGTGACGAACATCGGGACGCGCAACATCGCGGGGTTCACGAGCGAGGTGCTGGTGCTAGGGGCAATGCCCCTGGCGCACGAAGTGGTCCTGCTCGGTCTCGACCATCCGGTGGCCAATGGAGTGCGGATTGGGTAGAAACAGACGGTAGACGGGAGACGGGAGACGGGAGAGATTCCGGATCAGCGGTTCGTGACCAGCAGTGACCTCCAGTCCTTCGTCTTCCGGCTCCCGTCTCCCGTCATCCGTCTCCCGTCTCCCGTCTCCCGTCTCCCGTCTCCCGTCTCCCGTCTGCCTCCCCATGCCAGCCATACGTCCCGACAATCGCGTCCTCATCTCCTGGTCCGGCGAACACCGCTTCGATGCCGGCCGTCCCGGCGGACCGCAGATCCGCATTGACGCCTCGGCGGAGACCGGGCCCAGCCCCGTCGACTCCGTGCTCATCGGCCTCGGCACCTGCACCAGCGTGGATGTCGTGGAGATCCTCGCCAAGCGGCGCACACCGGTGACCTCGCTCAACATCGAGGTGCAAGCCGAGCGCCGTGAGACGAGCCCGCGGCGAATCCTGAAGGCGCACCTGGTCTTCCGAATCGACGGCCCCGGGATCGAGCGCGAGCACGCCGAGCGCGCCGCCGAACTGTCGGTGACCAAGTACTGCAGCGTGCGCGACTCGCTCGACCCGGCCATTCCGGTCACCTGGTCCGTGGTGCTGAACGGCACCTGAACCAATTTTGCCCGCAGGCCCGTAGTAAACGGCGTGCGGCATTTGCTTGTCTAATGAAGGATGCCGCCCGCGCGGTGCATCAGCGTCGCGCGGGTTTGCTACGTAGAAGAAGGTCCCCTCCATCGACCGGAGTCCCACCGTCATGCGTGTTTCTCCCCTGATCCTCGCCCTCGCGCTCACTGTGCCGTTCGCGGGCCAGGCATCGGCGCAAGTCTGGCTCAATGCCGACACGTCCAAGAAGGTCAATCAGTCCAGCTTCCGCGCCCTCGAGGACTGGCCGGCCCCCAGCGACCTGCGGCGCGCGTCCGGCGCCCCCGGCGCCAAGTACTGGCAGCAGCAGGTGGACTACGTCATCAAGGTGTCGCTCGACACCACCACGCACCGGCTGAACGGCAGCGAGATCGTGACGTACCACAACAACTCGCCCGACAAGCTC
This sequence comes from uncultured Gemmatimonas sp., assembly GCA_964416005.1. Lineage (GTDB taxonomy): Bacteria > Gemmatimonadota > Gemmatimonadetes > Gemmatimonadales > Gemmatimonadaceae > PNKL01. Next base: position 107,695 of record CAYQCP010000004.1, on the reverse strand, counting down.
ACCTACATCTGGTTCCAGCTCGACCAGAACATCGAGAAGTCCGACTCGCGCGCCAACATGATGTCGGCGGCGATTCCCAAGGGCATGGACCCGCGATTCCGCCGCTTCCTGATGAGCGACGCGGAGTTCGGCTACACGCTTTCCCGCGTCCAGCTCATCGACGCGCAGGGCAAGCGGACCGACGCGCGGTACTCGATGAACGGCACGCAGATGCGCGTGAACCTCGCCGCGCCGCTCGGCACCGGCCAGACGGTGAAGGTGGCCATTGACTGGTCGCACGAGGTGCCCAACGGCGGACGCAACGGGCGCGGACAGAAGGAGAAGCTCAAGGACGGATGGGAGTACCTGAACGCGCAATGGTTCCCGCGCGCCGCCGTCTATGACGACGTGAACGGGTGGCAGAACAACCAGTTCCTCGGCATGGGCGAGTTCTACCTCAACTTCGGCAACTACGACGTCAGCATCACGGTGCCGCGCGACCACATCGTGCGCTCCACCGGCACGCTGCAGAACCCCAACGAGGTGCTCACCGCCACGCAGCGCGCGCGCCTCAAGGTGGCGTTCGCCGCCGACACGCCGGTGTACATCATCAAGCCCGAGGAGATCGCCACGCCGGCCACGCGCCCCGCGGGCAACGGCAACCTCACCTGGCACTTCACCGCACAGAACGTCCGCGACTTCGCGTGGGCCTCGTCACGCGGGTTTGCGTGGGATGCGATGGGCTTCCGCTACGCCAAGGGCGGCAAGACCATCGAGCTGCACTCGGTCTATCCGCGCGAAGGCATGCCCATCTGGAACAAGATCAGCACCAAGGCCATCGCGCAGACGATGGTGACGTATGGCCGCATGGCGTTCGAGTACCCGTACCCGCAGGCCTCCAACGTGCATGGCGCGGTGGGCGGCATGGAGTACCCGATGATCGCCTTCTGCGGCGCGCGTCCGCGCCCGGACGGCACCTACGACAAGTCGCTGGAATACTCGCTCGCCGCGGTCACCATCCACGAGGTCGGCCACAATTGGTTCCCGATGATCGTCGCCTCCGACGAGCGGATGTGGACGTGGATGGACGAGGGGCTCAACTCGTTCCTCGAGCACTACGGCTCCATCGATTTCGACAAGGACTGGCCGGCGATGCGCCTGCCGGGCAACGCCAAGAGCACGGCGAATTTCATGCGGGCCACCAATGCCGTGCCGATCATGGCACACTCCGACGTGAACCTGCGCAACACGTTCGGCCCGAACGGCTACACCAAGCCCGCGGCCGGACTCGTGATCCTGCGCGAGCGGATCTCCAACCCGACGGCGTTCGACGAGGCGTTCCGTGGCTACAGCCAGCGCTGGATGTTCAAGCACCCGCAGCCGGCCGACTTCTTCCGCTCCATGGAAGACGGACTCGGCGAGCAGCTCAACTGGTTCTGGCGCGGCTGGTTCTACACCGGCTACGCCAACGACCAGGCGCTGACGGGCGTGGAGCGCCAGAACGCCAAGGAAGTGGTCGGTGACGAGTCCAAGGGCACCGGTTACTTCCGCATCGCCATCGAGCAGAAGGGCGGCATCGTGATGCCGGTGGAGATGGAGATCACCTACACCGACGGCACCAAGGAGCGCGTGAAGCTCCCGGCCGACATCTGGCGCGCCAACGAGAAGGTCTTCAACTACGGCAAGTTCTCGAGCAAGGACATCGCGCAGGTCGTCGTGGATCCCGACGAGGCCTACGCCGACGTGAACCGTTCCAACAACACCTGGAAGAAGCCGGCGACGGCGCCGCTGCCGTAGCGCGCGGATCGTCCGGAGACGACGAAGCCCGCCGGCGTGATGCCGGCGGGCTTTGTCATGGGAGTATCAGCGCCGTATCTCGCGCAGGACGTGCTTGATCTCGGGAATCAGCAGACGGGTCATGGCCAGTTCCACGGCGGCGCGCGAGCCCGGCATCACCGCCACGAACTTGCCGCGTGCGGCGCCCGCCACGGCCCGGCTCAGCATCGCCGCCGCACCGACTTGCTCCAGGAAACTCAGGCCGCGAAAGAGCTCGCCGAATCCGGGGAGCTCGCGGTCGAGGAGGGGACGCACCACCTCGACCGTCTGGTCGCGGGAGCCGAGCCCGGTGCCGCCCGTGCAGAGCACCACGTCCACGTCGGCGCGCTGCAGCGCCAATTCGAGCGCGGCGCGCATTGGCTCCACGTCGTTGGTGAGGAGCTGCCGGTCCACCACCACGTGCCCCGCCTCGATCAGCAGGCGCTCGATGAGCGCCCCCGATTCATCCGTGGCCAGTGTGCGGGAGTCGCTGATGGTAAAGACGGCGCACCGCACGCTCTCGAGCTGCTGTGCCGCGGCGCGATGTGCTTCGGTGCTGGGCGACTTGTCGCTCTGCGTCATGATTGGAGCCCTCGTTCATGCAACAGCCGATCCACGCGTTCGCGCAGGGCGTCGGACGCGCAATCCGCGTCCTTCACGCGCTCCACGGCGCCGAGAAAGGCGCGCATGGCATCATGCCGGGCGCGGCAACCGCGGCAGGTGTCGAGGTGCGACTTCATGGCGACGGTGGCACGCCCCTCGAGCTCGCCATCCAGGTACTCCCACATCGCCTGCCGCGCGTCGCCGCAACTGAGCGTGGCCGCGGTCGGTCGCATGGTGAATCGCGCGCGCTGATGTTCCGGAAAGTTCGTCATGCCACCCGCCTCCCTGCGCTAAAGGCGGGGCAGGTCCGATTGGTTCCCGACCACCGGGCGGGCATCCTACTTGAGCCCTTCCAGAGCGCGCCGCGCCTGGTTGCTGCGCGGGTCGAGCCGGAGCGCCTGCTCGTACGCGGCGCGGGCCGCCGCCGAGTTCCCGCGCCGCTCCGCGATGTTGCCGATCCGCAGGTGCACCACGCTCAGGCTGGGCAGGTTCAGGGCAGGTGGCGGCGGCGCGCTCAGGTACCGTCGCAACGCCTCCTCCCCGCGATCCAGCTGCTGTCCCGTCGCCGCCGCGAGGCGTCCCACCTGGTAGAGCGACTGCGGATCGGACGGATGGCGCTTCTGGTAGGCGTCAATCACCACCCAGGCCTCGGCTGGCCGACTGCGATCCACCAGCCACGACGCGTACACGCTGGCGACGCCGATGGAATCGGGATGCTCCGACACCACGGTCTTGTAGTGGCGTTCCGCCGTGGTGAAGTCCTTGGCGCGGGTGGCCGTGCTCGCGCTCAGCATCAGGCCGCGGTAGCGATTGCGCTTCAGGATCTCGGCGGCCTCTTCCCGAGCGTGATTCTCGCCGCCGCCCATCACGGTCGGGGCCATCGCGTAGAAGCGCCAGCGCAATTCACGCGCGTCCAGGTCGTCGGGGTCGAGTTCGATGGCGCGGTCGACGGTGTGCTTGAGCCGGCGCGCCAGGAACGGCTGCCGGAGCGGGTTGGCCGTCGCCGCCTGCACGCCGATGGCCCGTCCCAGCCACAGGTACGCCTCGCTACTGCGCGGCGCGAGCTTGGTCGCCTTCTCGAACCAGTCCGCGGCGTCCCCCGGCTTGCTCTCGGAGAGCAGCGTCCGGCCGTACCAGATCACCGCGTCCACATTGCGTGGCTGCGCCTTGGTGACGCCGGCAAAGAACGCATGCGCCTCCGCCCAGCGCCGCGCGTTGTAATGCGCGATCCCCGGCGCGAGATCCGCAGACTGCGCCGCGAGCGGCGCGGCAATGCTCAGGATGAAGAGGAAGGAAAGGAATCGCATAACGCGGGGGCTGTTGTACGTTGTCGCACTCTGTCTCACGCTGTCGGCTACTACCCCTAGAAGCGCTTTTCGTCCTCTTCCAGTTCCCCGCGCAGCTTCACGAAGCTCTCATAGCGCGCCGACGAGATCGTTCCGGCCGCGACCCCGGCCCGCAGGGCGCACCCGGGCTCGGAGAGGTGGCGGCAGTCCTGAAAACGACAGTCGCCGAGCACCGGGCGAAACTCCGGGAAGCAACGGTCGAGGTCGGTGGAGGCCAGGCCCCACATCCCCACTTCGCGCAGCCCCGGCGTGTCCACCACGTAGCCGCCGCCGGGCAGCGGCACGAGAACGGCGCCGACGGTGGTATGACGCCCCTTGTTCACCGACTCGGAGATCTCGCCGACCCGCAGGTTCAGCCCCGGATAGAGCGCGTTGATCAGCGAGGACTTGCCGACCCCGCTGGGCCCGCTGAGCGCCGTGGTGCGATTGATCAGCACCGCACGCAGGTCGTCGAGTCCGCGCGGCTGCTTGACGCTCGTGCGGTGCACCGGATAGCCGGCGCGTTCGTAGTCGGCGGCGAGCGCGTCGATGCGCGCCGGGTCGTCCACGAGGTCCGCCTTGTTCAGCACGAGCCGGGCGGGAATCTCGTTCCCTTCGGCGATCACGAGGAACCGGTCGATCATGCGCACGTGCGGCTCGGGCTTGGCGATCGCGAAGACGATGATTACCTGATCGACGTTCGCGACGACGATGCGTTCGCCGCGCGCACCGCCGGGCGCTCGCCGGGCCAGCCGCGTGCGCCGCGGATGGATGAAGGTGATGCTGAGCGCGCCCGTGGACGCGTCCTCGACGATGTCCACGTCATCGCCCACGGCGAGCTTGTCGTAGCGCGTCTCCTGCTTCAGGCGTCCGCGCAGCGTCACGTCGTGTTCGCTGCCGTCCTGCGCGCGCACGCGCCAGACGCCGCCCGTGCCGCTCAGCACCACGCCGCGCCACACCGCCGGGGCGGTCACGCGCCGTCCTCCTCGCGCATCACGTCGAACCACCGCCGCCCGCGTTCACCGTCGCGCGCCGCCACCAGCGCATCGAGCAGGCGCTGGCATTCGCTGAGCGGCGTGGCGCCGGCCAGGGCGAGCGCCTCGGCGGCGGTCGGCGCATACGCGAGAAAGTCCGTCTCGAGATGCCCGTCAATGCCCTGCTCGCCCATGCGCCGCCACTGGAGGAAAACCAGGTACGCGCCAACGGGGCGCGCCGGATCTCCGGTGTCGTCGGTGAGCAGCTCGAGCGAGTACGACAGGCCGTCCTTCCCTTCCAGCGCCGCGGCGCGGCTGTGCACTGCGGCGTAGCCGCCGACGGTGGTCTCGTCGCCGCGCGTGTAGTCGGGGGGCAGAAACCGGCCGTGACTCACCTGGACTTGAAGGTCTCTTTGAGGACGTTGCCCGTGATGAACCACAGGTTGGCCGGACGCTCGGCCATGCGTCGCATCAGGTACGGGTACCACTGGGTGCCGAACGGCACGTACAACCGCAGCCGCCACCCGTCCCGCACGAGCTGCTCCTGCAGGTCGCGGCGCACGCCGTACAGCATCTGGTACTCGAACCGGTCGGGGTTGATCCCCGCCGCCCTGGCCCAGGCGTTCAGTTCGTCGATGATGGCCGGGTCGTGCGTGGCGATGCCGGGATAGTTGCCGTGCTCGATCAGCGCCTTGGCGCACTCGACGTAGTTGCGGTCCACGTCCTTCTTGTCAGGAAACGCCACCGAGGCCGGCTCCAGATACGCGCCCTTGCAGATGCGCACGCGGCACTTCAGCTCATTCGCCCAGGCCACGTCATTGGCGGTGCGCCGCAGCATGCTCTGCAGCACGATGCCGACATTCTGGGGATAGTCCGGATAGAGCCGCTGCGCGAAGAAGTCGAGCGTGCGCTGCGTCAGGTTGCTTCCCTCCATGTCGAGGCGCACGAAGGTGCCGTACTGCTTGGCGCGGTCGAGGATGGCCCGCGTGATCTCCTCGCAGATCGCATCTGAGATGTCCTGGCCGAGTGACGTGAGCTTCACCGACACGTTGGCATTGAGCCCGCGGCGGTGGATCTCGTCGAGCAGCTCCAGGTAGCGCCGTCCCGTCTCCCGGGCCTCCGCCTCGCTCGTCACGCTCTCGCCGAGCTGGTCCAGCGAGGCGGTGATGCCCTGCGTGTTCAGGACGGCCACGGCGTCACACGCCGCGCCGATCGTTTCGCCGGCGATGAAGCGCGACGCGACCTTCTTGGCAAATCCGTTGTTGCGGACGAAGCGGAAGATGGACTTCTGGCGCGACAGCCAGATGAGGCTCGAGCGAAGCATGTCGTGTTCTTATGGCAGCAGGCGGGCCGGCACCGCCGGCGCCTTCGTGAGTCGGCAGACCGGTACGCCGCCCCCCTGGGCGGCAGGCCGGGCGATGGCGGCATCGTAGAGATTCCACGTACCGAAGCCGTCATCGCTGTTGGGGTCGAGCAGCAACTGCGCCAGGACGCCGAGCGGCTGGCGCGACGTGACGATCAGGGCGCCGGCCGGCACGTCGGCCGCCTGCGGCGCCCACCGCCCCTCGAAGCGCGTCTCGCGGTGACCTTGGAAGGCACGCTGCGACGCGATCACGGAGTCGGCGACAAAACACTCCACACCGGCGGCGGCCATGGGCGCGCTGGTCCGCAGGACGCGCACCCCGTGCAGGCGCAGCATCGCGCCCACGGTGTCCGCCGCAGCCGGCGTCACCAGCCAGCCCCACGGCATCGGCGCCGCGCGCGTGACGTCGAATCGGTCGCGCACCGGCAGGGTGCTCGTGACGTACTTCCCCGTGCGCCGGTAGCCGCGGCGCACGCCGGTCTCGGTGGGCGGGGCATCGGTCTTCTCGAGCAGTTCCTCGGTCACCGGCAGCATCAGCGGCTTCTTGGTGAGCGTCGCGCGCACCGGGACCTCGCCCACCTTCCCGGCGTCGAGCGCGGCGTCGGCGCCGCGCGTCAGCGCCAGCACGCGGCGCGACTTCTCCGCCGTGAGCGAGAGCAACTCGGAGACAAAGGCATACGTGGACTTCACGCGCCGCTCGAACGGATCGTGCGAATACGCCTCGCTGAGGACGGCCAACCGGCCGCGCAGGGCGTAGTAGTTCACACCGTAGCGGGCGCGATGGTCGTACGTGGACCAGGCCTTCGCCTCGCCCGGGGCGGCCGGCCCTTCGTCCCCCGTGAAGTTGCCGTAGTCGAAGATCTCGTACTGGTGCTTCACCCGCATCCGCTTGCGGATCACGGGCAGCATCGAATCGCGCGCAAAGGCGCCGCCGAACGTCGCGCCGCGAATCCCCGCCGCCGGATGCAGCGACGGCGCGTAGGTGAGGGCGTAGCCGTGGTAGCTGCCGTTAGTCGTGTGCAGGTCGACGAACAGGTCGGGGTCCCACGCATTGAACATCGCCAGCGATGCGCGCGTTTCGGACGCCTCGGCCTTCACGTAGTCGCGGTTGAGGTCGAGCATCTTGCCGTTCGCGCGCTGGCCCACCAGCTCCGGCCCGTTCTGCGAGCCGCGCTGCCGCGCCGTCGGCCCGAAGGCCTCGTTGCCGTCGGCGTTGTAGATGGGAACGGCGATCAGCACGATCGAGTCGAGCACGTTCTTCTTCGGCGACAGCACGAGGTCGCGGAGCAGCGCTTGCAGCGCCTCTTTGCCCTCCACCTCACCGGCGTGAATGTTGCCCTGCACGTAGACGATGGGGCGCCCGAGCCGCTTGGCCTCCGCCGGCGAATGCACGAGCGGCCGCGAGGCAATGACGAACGGAAGGTCGCGTCCCTGCGTCGTCGTGCCGATGCTGCCGACGACGATGGACGCACCTTTCGACTGGAGGGAGTCGAGGAACGCTACGACATCGGCGTGCGTGGACGTCTCTGTGTACTTCGACCTTTCGGCGCGGGATTGCTGAGACGGGAGACGGGAGACGGAAGACGGGAGAAGAACGGCGATCAGTGCGAGTCGGCCGACGACGCCCAAGAACGAGCGATGCCCTCCGACTCCTACCGCGGCCGAATCTCCCGTCTCCCGTCTCCCGTCTCCCGTCTGCAGTCTCATACCGGTCTCCCCGTCATGGGATAGAACGTCGCGCCATTGCGCGCCATCTCGCGCAGCAGCTTCGCCGGCTCAAACCGCCCCGGGAAGCGCGCGTTCAGCGCCTCGAGGCGCTTCACCAGCTCGGCGGCGCCGATCGTGTCCACCACGCGCAGCGGACCGCCGCGGAACGGCGGGAAACCGATGCCGAAGACCGCGCCGATGTCGCCGTCGCGCGGCGCGCGCAGGATGCCGTCCTCCACGCACCGCACCGCCTCGTTCACCATCGCCAGCGACAGCCGTTCCTGGATGTCGGCCGCGCTCACGTCAATGCGTGACGACCCGGCGGGCGTCACGTCGTACACCGACGCGTCCACCCCGCCCTTCTTGCCCTTCTCGTCGTAAAGGTAGAACCCCTTCTTGCCCTTGCGGCCGAGTCGCCCCGCGGCGAGCACCTTGCCCAGCGTCGCCGACGGCTGCAGCCGGTCGCCGAACGCCGCCGCCATGATCGCGCCGCTCTTGCCGGCGACGTCGAGGCCCACCTCGTCGAGCAGCGTCACCGGCCCCACCGGGAAGCCGTAGTCAAGCATCGCCGTGTCGATCGCCTCGATGCGCGCCCCTTCGTCGAGCAGCTTCCCCGCCTCGTTGATGTACGGCGCGAGGATCCGGTTCACGTAGAAGCCCGGCGCGTCGTTCACCACGATCACGGTCTTGCCCAGCTTCCGCCCGAACGCGACGGTCGTCGCCACGACGTCAGGCGCCGTCTGCGGCGTCACGATCACCTCGAGCAGCGGCATCTTGTGCACGGGGGAGAAGAAGTGCATCCCCACCACCCGCGACGCGTCGCGCGACGCCGCCGCGATCTTGTGGATCGGGATCGTGCTCGTGTTCGTCGCAAAGATCGCCCCCGGCGGCAGCACCGCCTCGGCTTCCTTCAGCACCGCATGCTTGACGGCGAGGTCCTCGAACACCGCCTCAATTAGTAGCGGAATGTTACTAAATCCCGTGTAATCCACGGTGCCGCTGACCAGCGACAGCTGGTCGGCAAACTGCTGGCGCGTCACCTGCTTCTTCTTGAGCCGCTCGTTGAGCACGTCACGCACCGCGGCGAGTCCCTTGGCCACCGCCGCGTGCTGGGTGTCCTTGAACCGCACCGCCACGCCCTGCATCGCGCTGACCGCCGCGATGCCGGCGCCCATGAAGCCCGTGCCGAGCACGCCGATCTTCTCGACCTTCCTCGGCGGCGGCGCGTCGCCGGCGACGCCGGTGTCCTTCTTGAGCGACGTCGTCGCGTAGAACAGGAAGACCAGCTGCCGGCTCACCGGCGTGAACGCCATCTCGCCGAAGAGCCGCGCCTCGGTGGCAAAGCCGTCCGCCACGGACCCGTGGTAACCCGCCGCCACCGCCTCGAGCGCCGCGAGCAGCGCCGGATAATGGCCGCGCGACTTCTTCATCGTCATCGCGCGCGCCTGCCGGAAGACCACCGCACGCCCCACGGGATTGCCGTCGAGCAGCGACGACTTGCGGGGCCGCGTGCGCGCGATCTTCCCCGTGCCGAGTTCCCGCGCCCGCCGGATCGCCGTCTCGCGCAGGATGTTCGGGTGCACCATCTCATCGGCCAGTCCGGACTGCAGCGCCTTCTTGGCACGCACGTTCTTGCCGGTGAGGATCATGTCGAGCGCCGCCTGCAACCCCACCGTGCGCGGCAGGCGCTGCGTTCCGCCTGCGCCGGGGATCAGGCCGAGCTGCACCTCGGGGAGTGCGAGCACGGTCTTGGACGAGTCGGCCACTATGCGATACGCGCAGGCCAGCGACGTCTCGAGACCGCCGCCGAGGCAGGCGCCATTGATGGCCGCCACCCACGGCACGCGCCCGTGCTCGAGCCGGTCCATCAGCTTGTGCCCCTCGGCGCTTTCGCGCGTTGCATCGGCAGCCGACGTGAACTCGAGGAACCCGTCGATGTCGGCGCCCGCGATGAACGTGTCGGGCTTGCCGCTGATCAGCACCGCGCCCACCACCGACGTGTCGCGCTCCAGCTGGTCGAAGACCGCCACGAAGTCGGCGATCACCGCCTTCGAGAACTTGTTCACCGGTTCGCCCGGCAGGTCGAACGTCACGACGGCGACACCGTCATGCATGGTCACGGAGAGCGCGTTCATACGCCGGTATCCCCTGTTCCCTGTTCCCTGCACGGCTTATTCACGTTCAATCACCATGCTGAACCCCATCCCGCCCGCCGCGCACACCGTCATCAGCCCAAACTGCCCGCCGCGCCGCTGCAGCTCGTGCGCCAGCGTCGTCGTGATGCGCGCGCCGGTGGCGCCAAACGGGTGGCCAATGGCGATCGAACCGCCGAGCACGTTCAGCTTCGTTCGGTCCACCTCGCCCAGCGGCGCGGACAGGCCGGCGCGCTCCGCCCAGTGCTTCGACTCGAAGCCACGCAGGTTGCTCAGCACCTGCGCCGCGAACGCCTCGTGCATGTCCACGAGGTCCATGTCCTTGAGCGTCAGCCCGGCGCGCCTCAGCGCGATCGGCGCCGCGAGCACCGGCGCCTGCAGCAGTTGTTCGCCCGGGTCGAGCGCCGCGTACGCATACGACTTGATGTAGGCCAGCGGCTTGTATCCCAGCGCCTTGGCCCGCTCCTCGCTCATCAGCAGCACCGCGCCGCCGCCGTCGGTGAGCGGCGACGCGTTGCCGGCCGTCACCGTGCCGTACCGCTTGTCGAAGACGGGGCGCAGCGCCGCCAGCTGCTCCAGCGACGTGTCGCTGCGGATGCCGTTGTCCTCCGTCATCACCTGCTCGTAGCGCGGCGGCAGGTAGACCGGCGCCAGTTCGGCGGTGAGCCGGCCGTCCGCCGTCCCCTTGGCCGCATTCAGGTGCGACGCGAGCGCCAGCGCATCCTGCTCCTCGCGCGGGACGCCGTTGATCTTCGCCATCTTCTCGGCCGACTGCCCCATCGTCTCGCCGGTGGACGGCTCGGCGATGGCCGGCGTGATGGGAATGAGATCCTTCGGCCGGATCTTGGCCAACGCCTGGAGGCGACCGCCCAGCGTCTTGGCCTTGCTCGCCGCCACCAGCGCGTCGCTGAAGCCGCGCGAGTGCAGGATCGGCACGTTGCTCAGCGACTCGGCGCCGCCCGCAATCGCCACGTCGGCATGGCCGAGCGCGATCTGGTCGGCGGCGTCGGTGATGGCCTGGTTGGCCGACGCGCAGGCGCGACTCACGCCGAACGCCTGCACCGACTTGGGCAGCACCGGCATGAGCGCTACCTCGCGCGCGATGTTCGGCGCGAGCACCGAGGGAATGACCGTGCCAAAGACGAGCAGGTCCACGCTCGCCGGATCGAGGCTTGTCCGCTGGATCAGTTCGCCGACCGCGATTTTGCCGAGGTCGATCGCACTGAGATGCCTGAGTGTCGTACCGGCACGGGCGAACGGAGTGCGGACTCCCTCGATGATCGCCACGCGGCGGCCGTTTCCGAAGCTGGCCATAGGCCATTGAAGTTAGGCGGCGGTTCCCTCAGTGGCTATCGTGGGTTCAGAGGTCAGGGGAAAGGGGTTTTCATCACAGGAGGAGGAGGAGGAGAGGGTTTTCATCACAGAGACACGGAGGAGCACGGAGGGCCACGGAGGACTGCAACAACTTGGGTGAAAGACATCCTGCCACTAAAAAACCATCGTGGCGATCGCAGTTCCCCCAATGAAGTTTCTTTGCCCGTCCTCCGTGGCCCTCCGTGCTCCTCCGTGTCTCTGTGATGACAAACACGACTTAACCGCTCCTTACGGCAAGCGAACGCGCGCGGTATTCTCGGGCACAGATGTCGCCCACCACCACCACGCCCGCCCTCACGCGCACGGCGCAGCTCGCCCGCCTGCGCCAGCGTCGCTTCGACCTGCTCGTGGTCGGCGGGGGCATCACCGGCGCGGGCATCGCCCGTGACGCCGCGCGCCGCGGGCTCGACGTGGCGCTCGTGGAGCGCGACGACTTCGCGAGCGGCACGTCCAGCCGCTCGTCGCGGCTTGTCCACGGCGGCGTGCGCTACCTCGAGCACGGCCACCTGCGCCTGGTCTTCGAGTCGAGTCACGAACGGCGCGTCCTCCTCCGCATTGCGCCGCATCTCGTGCGTCCGCTGGCGTTCACGTGGCCCGTGTACGAGGGAGCACGCGTTCCGCGCTGGAAGCTGCGCGCCGGGCTCTTGCTCTACGACCTGCTCGCGCTCTTTCGCAACGTCGCGCCGCACCGCGGGCTCAGCGCCGCGGACATCGTGGCGGCAGAACCGATGCTCGCCCGCACGCACCTGCTCGGCGGCGCCCGCTATTTCGACGCCGCCACGGACGACGCGCGGCTCACCCTCTCGACCCTGCTCGATGCCGCGGTGTCGGGCGCGACGGTCCTCAATCACGCTGAGGTGACGGGACTGCAGTGGGAAGGACGTCACGTCAGCGGGGCCACGGTCGCGGACCGGCTGGGCGGGCACACGCTCGACATCCTCGCGTCATGCGTGGTGAACGCCACCGGCCCCTGGACCGATGGCGTGCGGCGCATGGAGAACCCCGCGTCCGTGCCGGCGGTGCTCGGCAGCAAGGGCGTGCACATCGCCGTGCCCGCGTTGCGCGTGGGGAATCGCGGGGCCATTACCCTGCTAGCCGCGGACGGCCGCGTGATGTTCGTCCTGCCCGCCGGCACCTGCACCCTCATTGGCACCACCGAAACGGATACCACCGAGACTCCCGACGACGTGCGCGCCACACGCGGCGATGTTGCATACCTGCTGCAGAGCGCCAATCGCGCCTTTCCCGACGCTGCGCTGACGCCCGACGACGTCATCGCCGCGTGGGCCGGCATACGCCCGCTCGCCGCCGCCGCGCACTCGGGCGACGCCAACTCGGCGTCGCGCGAACACCTCGTCGAGTCCGGTCCGGGCGGCGTGATCACCGTGACCGGCGGCAAGCTGACGAGCTATCGCATCGTGGCGCGCGACGTCGTGAACGCCGTGTTCCACGCCCTCAACCGCCGGTCACCGCGAGTCCGCACCGACCGCATTCCGCTCTCCGGCGGTGACGTGCAGGACCTCGACGCCGAGCTCGCCGCCGCCCGCGCCGCCACCGGCACCGACGACATCGCCGCGTGGCTCGTGCACGCCTATGGCGGCGACTGGCACCAGGTCTGGGCGCGTGCCGCCGCTGACGCCGCACTCGCCGCGCGGCTCGTCCCGTCACTGCCGTATCTCGGTGCCGACGTCGTGCATGCGGTCGAGGCGGAGTTCGCCTGCACCGTTGCCGACGTGCTTGTGCGCCGCACGCATCTCGCGTTCGAGACCCGCGACCACGGACTGGCGGTGGCGCCCCGCGTCGCGGCGCGCATGGCGCCCCTGCTCGGCTGGACCGACCGTGGCGAGGAGTTGGCAGTCGAGGAGTATCGGGCTACTATCGAAAGGCTCTTCACGATCGACGCTTGAGGGCACCTGCCTTCATGCCCCCCTTCCGGATGCCCCCTATGCCCACCCGACCCTTTCGCGCGGTCGTCGTGCTCGTCGCGCTTGTCGCCGTCGTCGCTTGCCGAGGTGAGGACACCCTCGTGAACGCGCCGCTGCGCGTCGAGGACGAGCCCCCCGCCGCCAGCGCCGGGGCGTCGACGCCCTATCTCACGGCGGGCACGGACGGCACCGTCTGGATGAGCTGGATGGAGCGCGGGGCGGATTCGGCATGGGTGCTGCACGCCGCGCGCCGGCCGGCGAGCGGTCGCTGGTCCGAGCCGGTGGTGGTGGTACGCGACAGCCTGATCTTCGCCAACTGGGCCGACTTTCCTTCGCTCGCCGTTGACGCCAAGGGGCGCGTCATCGCGCACTTCCTGCGTCGCTCGGCGCCCGGCAAGTACTCGTACCATGTCTGGGTGACGACGAGCACGGACAGCGGCGCCACGTGGAGCGCGCCGCAGCGGCTGCACCGCGACACGAGCGCCTCGGAGCACGGCTTCGCGGCCCTCGTGCCGCAGCCTGACGGATCCACCTATGCAGCCTGGCTCGACGGGAATTCCACTGGTCGTGAGGGCGGTGCGATGCACCTCGGCTTCGGCGTCGTGGACTCCACGTTGCACGTGCGCCCAGACACGATGCTCGACACGCGCGTCTGCGATTGCTGCCAGGTGGCCGGCGCGCGCACCGGCGGCGGCGCCCTGTTCGCGTATCGCGACCGGTCCGCGGACGAGGTCCGCGACATTTCCGTCGTACGCTACGACGAGGGGCGCTGGTGGCCGCCGGCGGTGGTGCATGCCGACGGCTGGGTGACCCGCGCCTGCCCGGTGAACGGGCCCGCGTTGTCGTCGCGCGATCACGGCGTGGCGCTGGCCTGGTTCACCAACGCGCGCGACACGGCCAAGGTGCAGCTCGCGTTCAGCACCGACCGCGGCGCCACGTGGAGCGCGCCGGTTCGCGTGGATGACGGCGCGCCGCTGGGTCGCGTGGACGTCGAGTACCTGTCCGACGGCGGTGCGCTCATCACCTGGATGGAGCAGACCGCCAAGGGCGCGGCGGAGATTCGCGCCAAGCGCGTGCGCTCCGACGGCGTGGTCTCCGCGGCGACGGTCGTCAGCGCCACCAGCGATGCGCGCTCCGCCGGCTTCCCGCGCATCGCCGCCGCCAGCGACACCGCCGTCTACGTGGCCTGGCGCGAGATGACGAATCCGGCGCGGCTGCGCCTCACGTTGCTCAGGATCCCAGACGGCCGATAGGCGGCAGCGCTAAGGAAGAGAAGTTAAGTCGTTAGTTCGTTCTTCTTAATCACAGAGACACGGAGGAGCACGGAGGGCCACGGAGTACTACGAGTGCTTGGAGGAACTGCGAATGCCGCGCGGCAGTCTGCGTAGCGTGATGTCTTTACCCCCAAGGAGTTGTGGTCCTCCGTGCTCCTCTGTGTTCTCTGTGATGAAGAAAACGCAGCAACGCTTAACGCATGCGCAGCCTGCGCGCTGCGAGAATGCACGAGGCCCCGCGACGACATGCCGCGGGGCCTCCTCAATTCGGCGGCACGCAGCTACACGTCGTGAATCGTGGTCAACTCGACGACCTTCATCTTGCGCGTGCGCGCCGGCAGCTTGAGCAGCACGAGGTCGCCCACCTGCTTGCCCAGCAGCGAGCGGCCGATGGGCGACATCATGGTGACGTGGCCATCCTCGAACTCCTCGGAGTCGCCGAAGACGAGGTGATAGGTCTCCGTCTCCTTCGTGTCCTGGCAGACCACGACCACCTTGGAGCCGAGCCCGGCCCGGTCATTCGGGATCTGGGCGGGATCGATGGTGGACAGCTTCGACAGCCTCGACGACAGCTGTCCGAGGCGGGCCTGCACGAACTGCTGCCGTTCGAGCGCGGACTTGTACTCGCTGTTCTCGCGCAGGTCGCCCATCTCGACGGCGCGGCGGATCTCCGCCGGCAGCGTCACGTTGAGCTCGTGGCGGAGCTTCTCGGCTTCCGCGCCAAGCTTCGCTTTGAGGGCTTCGATCATCGGGGGACACCCTGGAAAAGACAAAAGGATTGCGCCCGGCCTTTGCGGGCCGGGCGCTCGACGCATGCATAGTCGCTCTGAGAGGGAAAATACTCGCTTTGCGTGACCGAGGCAATCGGGGAAAGGTGCCTTAGATTGTCTCCGATGCTGCAAGTCATCTACCACGATGGGGTTACCGAGCTTCGCTGCAGCACGTGGCGGAGCCGTTCCGTCGGCTTTCGGGTGAGCGCGTTCCTCGTGCGCGGCGTGCTGGTGGACACCGGCTTTCCGAACTGCGCCGGAGCGCTCGCGCGGTTCATCGCAACGGCTCGTCCCGATGGCTGCGTGGTGACGCATTTTCACGAGGATCACGCGGGCGGCGTCGCGGCCGTGGCCCGCGCCGGCGTGCCGATCTGGATGGACGCCCGAACCGCACAGCGTGTGCGGCACCCTGCCCGCATCGGCTTCTACCGTCGCTATACGTGGGGCTCACCGTCGCCGGTCGAGACATTCACGCCGTTCATCCCGCCCGGCACGCTGGAGTGCATCCCGACACCCGGTCACAGCGACGATCATCATGCCGTGTGGGATCGTGAGACCGGCACGCTGTTCGGCGGCGACCTGTTCATCGGCGTCAAGGTGCGCGGATCGCACGCCAGCGAGCAGCCGCGTACGCTGGTGCGCTCGCTGCGCCGCGTCATCGCGCTCGCACCACGGCGCTTGTTCGACGCGCACCGTGGGCTCATGGAGCACCCCGTCACCCTGCTGACCGCCAAGGCCGACTGGCTGGAGGAGACGATCGCGGCGATTGACGCGTTGATCGCCGACGGACAGGACGACGCCAGCATCGCCCGCCGCGTGCTCGGCAGCGACCGGTTCAGCGACTTCTTCACCGCCGGCGACTACACGATGCGGAACTTCGTGCGTTCGGTGCGGCGGGGTAGTTGATGCGACGCGATCGCTCCGTCAGGGGCCGAGCAGTGCGGCTGGCACCACCGCCACCCCATCCGGGCGCCGATACGCGTGCGACCCCGTGGTAACAAGCACGGTGTCGAGCAGTTGGTCACCCAGCTGTTGCCGGAGCCAGAGCAGGTGCTTCACGTCGTCGTCATCAACGGTCGCGCTCAGCTTGGTCTCGATGGCCACCACCCGGCCGTCCGCGCGCTCGACGATCATATCCACTTCGTGCCGGCCGTCCCGTTCTCGCAGGTGATACAGACAGGCGTCCGCTGCCTGCGCGTACACCCGCATCGAGAGCGTCATCAGCGACTCGAAGAGGTTGCCGAACAGCGTTCCCTCGCGAGGAATGGATGGTCCTTCAGCGCCGGCCATGAGCATCTCGTCGTCGACGCTCAGAAGCCGAGCGGCGAGTGCCGGATCGACGAGGTGATGTTTGGGTGACAGAGCGAGGCGCGAGAGCCGGTTGCGCGTCGGCAGCCAGCCAGGGAGTGGCTCCACCACCCACAGCTCCTGCAGCACGTCGCGGTATGCCGTGACCGTCGTCTTCGCCGGTGTCTCGCCGTCTCCTCCGGTCGCGGCGGCGCGAATCTTGTCGAGCGTGGTCACCGTCGCCGTCGCAGCTGCATAGGCGGTCATCCAGCGTCGTAGCGTCTCGGGGCGACGGACCCGATGTCCCTGTTCCAGGAAGTCGCGTTGGACGATGCGTGCGAGGTAGCTATCGAGATGCGCACGCAGAGCTCGTCCCGAATGGTGCCGCAACCCCGGAAAACCGGATTTCACGATTTCCCTCGCATAGTCCACCAGACGCAGCGTCGTGCGGCCAGTGATGGACCATTGTTCGGTCGTCAGCAGTCTTCGGAGACTTACGGTCGTCTTCTCCAAGCCGCGCTCAGCGAGCGACAGCGGACGCATCCGTACGCTCAGTATCCGGCCAGCACCCGAATGCGCGGGTGCGTGGACAGGCGCCGCCGATCCGGCCAACAGGAAACGGTTCGGCGTGGCATTCTGATCGACGGCACGGCGCACGGCGTCCCAGACCGGTGGCACGTGCTGCCATTCATCAATCAGGATCGGTGTCGGGGCTTCGACCAGGGCTGTGGCATCAGCTTCGGCGATCGCTCGCTGCGCTGGTTCATCGAGCCGAAACACCGTGCTGGCACGGCGCTCGCAGGTAGCGGTCTTGCCCACCCCCTTGGGCCCCTCAAGCGCAACGGCTGGCGTCGCACCGAGGAGTTCATCCAGTTCGGCATCGATGATGCGGGGAGTGTATTGGTGCATGCCAAGCCTCGTCGGTTCAGTACGATGCCATATGCACACATTTTATGCTACTAAATGCGCATTTTCAAGACTGCTAAATGCGCATATTAAACGCTACTAATTGCGTACGAAATCCAGAGCGGCGGCAGCACCAAAGAGACTGATCGGCGCCGTCAACGGGCCAGGGATCACCGGCCCGGGTGGGACACCAAGTTCCCACGCGCGCGTGTCAGAGCAACCTGATCGCCGGCGGCTCGTCCGCGAGATGTACGAGGCGCCGGAACCGCGGCAGTACCCGCAAGCGCAGCTTCTTCCATCGTTGCGGCGCGCCCATGATCTCGATGAGTCCGTACTCCTGCAGCGGGGCCCCGAAGCGGACGGCGAAGACCGCCATCGCGACCTCATGGTCAGCGTCGCCCCACGCAATGTCATTCGAGAGTGGCGGCATCCACGAGCGCGCAATCACGTCCAGCAAGCGGACGGATTCGTCTGGCGACTGCGCCAGTGCCCGCATGACCATCGCCGGTTGTACCAATCCAGGAACGACTTCATCGAAAGGCGACTCATCCCACGCCGCGAAGAGCCGCAGCCGTGCGTCGGCGATGACGGCGGAGAAGTGGGAGACGGAGCCGTGCAGCATGTCGCGGGCCTCGCGCGTGACGCCGAGTGTGGCGCCAGACGGTTCGAGGAGGCCGGCGTAGCCGAGCACGTCGAGCGCAACGGCGGCGGCGGTCAGCTTGTCGTCGTCGGACAGGCCAGGCACCGACGGAAACGACGCCACGGCCGCCATCCAGGTCTTGGCGCACTTCCGCAGGTCGGCAGCGCGAACCGTATCCGCCTTGGTCAGGCGCAGCGGCCCGTGCTCTGCGACATGCCGCAGCACGCCGCGCGTCCCGGCGACGACGCGGCAGTCCGTCCATTCCGACTCTGGCAGGGTCCCGTCGAGGCGCAATGGACCGTCGCCCAGCCAATCGGAGTACAAGAGCTCATGCGCCTGCCGGGGCGACAGTCCCTGCATCGCCGGATCCGGCATTTCGTTCAGTCGATCGGACTGCTGAGCCAGAAACGCGTTGGCGGCCGCGAGATCCGGCAGCTCGCCGCGCTCGGCCAACACCTGGAGCTCGGCGAGTATCTCCTCAAGCCCGGGTCGCGCTCCACGGCGCCGTGAACTCATGGGACCTCCGGCAGGACATCCGACGTACCGCGGCGGCGCGCAAACCGATAGTCGGCGCGTCGGCGGTTTTCGGATTCAAATCAGCCTCACACTCGCGCCAGGCGCAACCGCGCGTTGCGCTGAGCCACCACCGGGACGTGTCACGGATGGCCCCTGGCGCCTAAGTCCTTGCGCCCGCGCGGGGAATCGTGACATTCCCTGATCCTTCATGCGCGGAGCTCCTTCATGAAGCGGGTCTTCCAACTGGCGGCGGTCGTGGGACTGGCGCTGTCCGTCATGGGCAGCGCGCCGCCGTGGCATCCGGACGCCGTGCCGGACGATGCGGACATCCTGAATCGCTTTGACACCCTGGTTGGCGTCGACATTGCCTGTGCCCAGCTCGCCGCAGAGAAGGGGCATTCCGCCGAGGTGAAGGCCTTCGCCCGGACCCTGGTGAGTGAGCACGGCCTGGCGCGCCAGCTCGCGCGGGACGTCGCCTCAATGATGAGCGTCACGCTGAAGCCGTCGGCGGACGGCACGCGACGCGCCGAGCACGAACGGACCTTGAAAGGCCTGCGTGAGCGGCCGGACATCGCGTTCGATGTCCTCTTCATGCGGCACGAGGTCGAGTACCACAAGGATCTGGTCGACCTGATCAACAAGGAGTGGATCCCGGCGGCGAAGAATGCCGACCTGGGCGCGCTCCTGGCGCAGGTCGGGCCCGCCCTTGACGGTCACCGCACGATGGCGGAGGCGCTGCTGCAGAAGTTGGTGCCCGGCAAGTAGAGCGAGTCGCCAGTCCTACCCGTTCGCCTTCCGGAATTCGTCCTGCAGCCGCTTCATCATCACCGCGCGCTTGTCATACAGCCGCTTCAGCTTCCGCGGCTTCCGCTTCGCCAGCGCGTAGCTCGTGATCACCGGCAGGGCGATCGTCGAGTCGAGGTAGCACACCACCGCGTCGGGAAGGCGGTCGGGGTCGATCTTCCCCCAGCTCACGGCCTCGGCGGGCGTCGCGCCGCTCAATCCGCCGCTGTCGGGGCGCGCGTCGGTGACCTGCAGGAAGTAGTCGTGCCCCTTCTCGTCGATGCCGAGCACTTCCTGGATCTGCGGCTCCGTCTGGAGCGCAAAGTTCTTCGGGCTCCCGCCGCCCATCACGACGATCGCGCTCCGGCCCCCGGCGCGCTTGGCGTGGAGCACGAGCGCCGCCGTCTCGTTGACGTCGCGGCTCGGGTCGAGGACGCAGCCGTACCCCTCGAGCTGGAGCGCGGCGATGTTCATGCCGATCGAGCTGTCGCCCGGCGAGCTGGTGTACACCGGCACGCCGCAGGCCCACGCCGCACTTAGTAGCGACTTGTTACCAATTCCAAGCGCCTGCTCGCGCGCCGCGATGTACTTGCCGCACAGCCAGTGGAACTCAGCGCTCGACATCGCCTTCTGGAACTCCGGCGCCCGCAGGATCTTGCGGAAGAAGGCGTCGGTGCTGAGCAGCACGTCGTAGTCGAAGAAGATGTCGTAGATGCGCACGACCCCCTGCTCACGCAGCAGCGTGTCGCTCGCCGTTGGCGTCCCGCGGTGCATCGCGAGCCCCAGCCCGAAGTGCGCGTCGTGGTAGAGGTTGGCGCCGGTGCTGATGATCCAGTCCACGAAGCCCGCCTCGATGAGCGGGATCAGCGTGCTCATCCCCAGCCCCGCCGGCGTCAGCGCGCCGGTGAGCGTCATCCCCACCGTCACGTCGGGCTTCAGCATCTTCTCGCTGAACAGCGTGCACGCCTCGCGCAGGCGGCCGCTGTTGTACGCCTGGAATGTCCCCTCGACGAGCTGGACCACGGTCTCCGTGCCGTCGATGGTGCGCGGATTGATGCGCGCGCCGCGCAGGAGCGGATTGCGCGCGCCCTTGGGCGGAACCGCGCCCTTGGCCTCGCGCTGCTCCGCTGCCCTCTTCTGCCGCGACTTGTCGCCCACCGGGCTTGCCTTGCCGTGCCGGCTGGCCTTGAAGCCGCCGCGTTCCCGCTTGCTCATGTCCTGCTCGCTGTTCGTCGTGGGATGCCGTATCAGATGCCGCGGCGTGCCATCGCGGCCAGCCGCTTCGCTTCCTTCTCCATGCGTTCGATCTGCTCCGCCAGCGCCGTGCGCGCCGCGCCGGCGGCCTCCTCCATCTGCGCCTTCCACGCCGCCGCGATCACGTCCGCCGCTTCCTTCGGGTCGTCGGTGATCACCAGCAGGTCGAGGTCGCCCGCGGAGATCTTCTTCTCGCCCAGAATGCGCGCCTGCATCCAGCGCACCAGCCCGGCCCAGTAGTGCGTGCCGAACAGCACCACCGGGAACTGCGAGATCTTGCCGGTCTGGATCAGCGTCAGCGCCTCGAACAGTTCGTCGAGCGTGCCGAAGCCACCGGGAAAGATAACGTACCCGATGCTGTACTTGATGAACATCGTCTTGCGGACGAAGAAATACCGGAAGTGCACGAGGGTATCGACGTACGGGTTGGATCCCTGCTCGAACGGCAGCTCGATGTTGCACCCCACCGAGTGCCCGCCCCCTTCCTGCGCTCCCTTGTTGGCAGCCTCCATGATGCCGGGGCCGGCGCCGGTGATGATCGAGAATCCCTGCTCGGCAAGCAGCCGGGCCGTCGTGGTGGCGGCGATGTACTGGGGGTCGTCGGGCGCCGTGCGGGCCGAGCCGAAGAAGCTCACTCCCCGCTCCACCTTGGCGAGCGTGTCGAATCCCTCGATGACCTCGCCCATGATGCGCATCACGCGCCACGGATCGGTGCGCGTGAAATCGTCGCTGCTCCGCGGTGCGAAGTTGAGCAGCTTCTGGTCTTCCGTCACCAGCGGCCGCGCGTCGCGAATGGCCTCGTCGACGCGAATGCGCCGCGCCTCGCTCGCGGTCACCACCGGCGCCCCCGGCGGCACGCGCCCCGCGGCGAGATGCCCCACCTGGTGCCGCTCCCGCACGCCGGCGAGCGCCGCATGCTCGGCGCTGCGGCGCAGGAGCGGATCCACCGCCTTCGCGCGGGTGCGGCGCTGCGATGACTTCTTCTTCGCATTCGAGGAGGCCGGCTTCTGCTTCGCCCGTGAGGTCGGTTTCTTCTTCGCCGGCGAGGACGGTTTCTTCTTGGCTGTCGACATGATCTGCGATGGCTCGGGCCTGAATGCGCGTGCACGCGCGAGGAGATGATGCAGTTTACGTGACGCCGCGATCCGCGGCGACCCGTTCGTGCGCTACTGCGTGCCGATGTCGAGGAGGTCGTTGAGGTGCCGGGCGATCGCCACCTGCCGCGCGCGCATGCGCCCCAGCCGCTGGCGGTGCAGGTGCCGCACGAAGAACCGCCGCACCGCCATCCACCGCAGGCGTCGCTGCTCGGCCACCATCGCCGCGCCGGCGCCGGCGGCCGGCAGCAGCAGGAACAGCGCGAGCCCCCACCCCCACCCCAGCGCCCAGGCCGCCGCGCCGGCCAGCAGGAGCGTCCAGACGGTGCAGAAGAGCGCCACGCCGAGCACCCGGTAGGTGGACTCCGAATCCGGCCCCTCGCGGTTGTGCTTGGAGAACCAGTCGGCGCCGGCCAAGGGCGGCCAGTAGACGAGCAGGGCCAGCGAGGCGAGCGGGATGGACGCCAGCAGGGGGAATCGCAGCAGGCTCCAGCGCAACGCCGCCGTCCAGCTCACGTCCTCCTTGAGCGCCTGCGGCGACAACCCCATGCGCTGCAGCATGCGCGCGTGCGCCCGCAGCTCGCGCGCCGTCGCGCGCCACTCGGCGTCGCCGCGCAGCCGGAACTTCTGCAGCACGCCCGCGATGAGCGCGAGCCGCGACACCGTGGCCTCCGAGTCGCGCGGCGAGCCATGCTCGGCGGCCCAGATCTGTTCGGCGACGTGCACGATCGCCGCATCTTCCCACGAATCGAGGTTGAGCGTGACGCGCCGCATCGCGCCGTCGATGCGCGCCGTCAGTTCACGTACGGCGAACTTCTCGTCGGCACGGGTGGCCAGGTCGCTCCAGTCGAACGGTTCGCCGACGACGATGCGCACTTCGCTGCGCACGCTGTTGCGGTCGCGGAAGACCAGCCCCACCGGGATGATCGGGAAAGACCCGCCGATGAGCCGCGCCGCGCCGAGCGCGATGCGCGCCGCCCCCGTCTTGAGGGGCGAGAGGCGCGACCCCGAGTGGCTGGTCCCCTCGGGGAAGATGCCGACGGCCGCTCCCTCGGCGAGTGCCTGGTGGACGGCGACGAAAATGTCCTTGTTCTGCCCCAGCAGGCGGCGATCGTCCTGCGCGCGGTAGACCGGAATGGACCCCACGAGCTTCACGAGCCAGCCAATCTGCTTGTGCGTGAACAGCGTGGACTTGGCGAGGAACCGCACCTCGCGCTGCGCCGCCACCGTCACGAAGGCGGGGTCCATGAGACTGTTGTTGTGGTTTGCCACTAGCAGCACCGGCCCCTCGGCGGGCACGCGCAGGCCGCCTACCGTGAACCGGTAGTAGGCCCGCGTCGCGAGGCGCGAGATGAAGGGCATGAGGCCGGTGATTGCCATGTCTTGGGCAGACGGGAGATGGAAGGCGGGAGATGGGAGACGGTCGCTCTCAGGCGGCAGAGCCAGACGATGGACGATATGAGCAGGGCTTCGCGGCAGGAAGTGCTACGATACAGAGGCGGTCATGCCGGCCCTCGGCCTGCTCCCATCTCCCAACTCCCAGCTCCCAGCTCCCATCTCCCGTCTCCCATCTCCCGTCCGCATCTTTATCCCATGCTCGGGCTCTTCGCGCGCCTCACTCTCCGCGCCCTCGTGAATCCGGCGGTGGCGTTGGACCTGCTGCGGGTCGGGTGGCGGTACCGCCGACGTCGCTGGTGGGCGCAGGCGCCGTTCATCCCGTGGCCGGACCGCGCGTACCTGCGCTGGCGGATGTACACGGCGTACGGCGACGAAGACGCCATCCCGCCGGTCGCCGACGTCCTGCGCTACGCGCGCTGGACGCGGCACCATCCGTGAGCCGGCCGCTCCCCTCGGGCTTCGAACACCGCCTCAAGACGCAGGCCCTCGCGGCGGGATTCGACCTCGCCGGCATCGCCACCCTCGGCGCGCCTGAGACGGCGCAGCACTTCGACGACTGGATTGCCGCCGGACATCACGGCGAGATGTCCTACCTCGAACGCGGCGCCGAACTGCGGCGCGACGCGCGGCGCCCGGTGGCAGGGATGGTCAGCGCGCTCGTGGTAGCGCTCAACTACGATGGCACGCAGCCACCCGGCCCCGTGGCGCGGTACGCGCGCTTCACCGATTACCATCGCGTGATGTGGGACAAGCTCGACGCCCTGCTCGCGTGGATGCGCACCGAGCTGGGCGACGTCCACGGCAGGTCCTTCGTGGACAGCGGCCCGGTGCTCGAGCGCGACCTCGCCCAGCGGGCCGGGCTGGGCTGGTTTGGCAAGAATACCCTGCTCATCAATCCGCAGCTGGGGTCGTACTTCTTCCTCGGCGCGCTCTTCCTCGATGTCGCGCTCGCGCCGGACGAGCCGTTCGCCACGGACCACTGCGGCACCTGCACGCGCTGTCTCGATGCCTGTCCCACACAGGCGTTCGTCGCACCGCATGTGCTCGACGCCCGACGCTGCATCTCCTATCTGACCATCGAACTCAAGGGACCGCACACGCCGGAACAGGCCGCAATGGTCGGCGATCACCTGTTTGGGTGCGATGTCTGCCAGGAGGTCTGCCCGTGGAACGCCAAGTTCTCGCGGGCGGCGACCGAGCCGGCGTTTACGCCGCGCGCCGAGCTGGTCGAGCCGGACCTCGCGGCGTTTGCTTCAATGGACGACGCTGAGTTTAGGCGGCGGTTCGGCGATACGCCGTTGATCCGGGCCAAGCGCGCGGGGCTGCAGCGCAACGCTTCCACGGCGCTTCGTAATGTGGGCAGCGCCAACTCCTCGGCGCCGATTTCTCACGGCAACCAGTGCCCGCCAGCGAGGTTCCCTCGCGACGGACGGTCGTCACCCGCACCAGGTGAGTGAACCACCATCGCGCCGACGGGTTGCGCGTGCCACGTCGGCGCGACGGCTGCGACTACGGCGCGAGCCCGAGTTGCTTCATGAACTCCTGGCTGTCCCAGAAGAGCCACTCGTGATCCATGGTCCCGTTCTTCCAGTGGGCGATGGTCGCCATCGGGAGCGCGAAACGCTTGCCCGTGGGCTCGATGAACTTCCCGCCGCCAATCGGCATTGGCCGGCTGAACGTGCCGGTCATCACCCCGGTGACCGCCGTCCACTCACCGGATCCGAAGCGGATCGGATGGACCGTGATCGCGATGTCGGGTGCGTAGACAAACAGCGCCTTCAAGTCGTCGATGTGAACGTCGATTCCCTTGGTCTCGTGTCCGTCGGGCCACGTCACGACGATGTCCTTGGCGTGGCTCTCGTGGAGACGCTCCCACTTCTGGTTGCTGAAGACATCGAAGTCGAGCACGTCAAAGGTCTTCAGGTTGCGCTCGACGGCGGGGGCCTGCGCCTGCGGGGCCGGCGGCGGAGCCGTCGGGCGCAGCACGACATTCTGGTTCTGCGCGTGCGCCGCTGCCGGCAGGGTGAGTGCGGCGGCCAGCATGGCCAATGCCAGGCTGCGGAAACGAATGCTGCGGTGGTGGAAGTTCGTCACGGCTGGATCCTCACAGGTGCCTGCGGTGGTTGCGTCGCCGGCTCCGCGAGGAGGGGCGCGACGCAGTGATCCGGCGACTCCGCACCGGCGCGGTGGTCGGGGCGACGGCCCCGACCGGGAACGGGTGACCGTCTTACGCGGCCGGAAGGACGAGCTTCCACGCCGTGGCGAAGCCGGTGTTCAGGCTGAACTGGAGCTGGATACCGAGGAAGCCGAGGGCCTCGAGGTGACGCGCGCGGAGCAGCGAGCCGGCGTCGATGGCGTTCAGGCCGCCTGCCTTCACGAACTCCGCGACCTTCCCCTTCGCCTCCTCGTCGTCGCCGGCGAGGAAGACGTCGAGCGGCTGGCCCGCGACCGCGCCGGCCACCAGCGTGCCCGCGAACGTCGTGTTGAACGCCTTGACGAGCTTCACGGACGCAGGAAGCAGCTTCCTGATTTCCTCGGCGGCCGACGTGTCCGGTGCCGTCACCAGGCCGGAGTACGTCTCGTTGAGCGGATTGGAGATGTCGACGACGACTTTGCCGTCGAGGGCCGCGCCGAGCCCGCGGGCGACGGAGAGGCTCTCTGTGTAAGGCGTCGCAATCACGACGATGTCGCTCGCCGCGATGGCATCGCGCGCGTCGGCGGCGGCCGCGGCGCCTAGTTCGGTCGCAAGCGCCTGAGCCTTGGCGCTGTCCGCGTCGTACAGCGTGACGGTGTTCTTGCCCGCGAGGGCGCGCGTGGCGATGCCGCGACCCATGTTGCCGGTGCCGATGATGAGGATGTTCATGGTGTCTCTCCTGGGGTGGCCGTTGCGGCCGGGTGAGCGGTGCGGTGGATGGAGGTGCTTACGCGGCTTTCTGCAGCCAGGCGGGCGCGGCGTCGGTGGGCGCGGTGGCGGTGCCACGACGTGCGATCAGCGCGTCGAGCGAGAACCGGCCCGCACCGCTCAGAGCGAGCGCGATGGTGGCACCGAGGAGCGCGAGCGGATACTCGATGCCGTTCGGCGCAAAGAAACCGCTTCGGATGTGTGCGAAGCCGATGGCGCCGAGCATCGTGATCGCGAGGCCGGAGCCGGCGAGGCGCGTGAGCAGGCCGACGATGAGTGCGAGACCGCCAAAGAACTCGACCAGGCCCGTCGCTGGGCCGGCAATCTGCGGGAGCGGAACACCCATCTGCCCGAAGGCGCCGGTCACGCCGGCAAATCCGTAGACGAAGAGCTTCTGCGCCCCGTGAGCGACGAAGATGGTGCCGATGGTGGCGCGCAGGGCGACGAGCGCGGCGTCGGTGCGGGGAGGTTCACTGTGGATTCGCATGAGAAAGCTCCGATGATGAATGAGTGAGATAGAGTTTAGACAACGAGTGTTATAACACGTTTTATGGCAAATGAAGGATCATCCGGTCTTGCGCGCGCGGTCCAGCAGGTCGATCAGGGTGCGGAGGTCGGCGACGGTGAGGTGACCGAGCTGGTCGCGGTGCATGCCATCAACCGCGGCATCGAGATCGTCCACCAGGGCCTGCCCCTGTTTGGTGAGCGTGGTATTGACCAGCCGGCGATCCTCGGTGCTGCGAACCCGACTGACAAGGCCGGCCGCCTCCATACGGTCGAGCAGGCGCGTGACGTCGGGCATCCGAGTGATCAACCGCTGCCCGATTTCGTTCCGGCAAAGTCCCGTCGGCCCGGCGCCCCGGAGAATCCGAAGCACGTTGTACTGGGTCAGCGAGAGCCCGTGCGGGCCCAGCACCCGGTCAAGCCCGTCGCGGAGAACGGCTTCAGTCCGCGCCAGACTCACGAACGCCTGCTGGTGAACGCTGATCGACGGCGACTGCCGCCGAGAAGGCTGATTGGTTGGCATGGAGTGATTATATATGTTCCAACACCCATTGTCAAGACACTAGCTGAAAAAGACGGACATTCTCGCTATCACGTTCCCGAGTCGCCGTGGATGCGCGGCGCTAACCTGTTGATTTTCCTGGCGTTTTGCCGACACTCCGCTCGGCCTGATCAAGGCCCCGAGGCCGGCGAGAATGCGCTGGTGCGGCGTCGCATGCACCGCCCACGCTGATCAGAACCCGAACCGCACCCCGGCATTCGCCGTGAAACCCGTCAGTTCCGTCCATGCATCAGTCGTCCACCGACCGCCCTGCCCGCGCGCGGGCAACAGCAGCGGGTCGTGTCGCGTCTGACGGACGTTCGTGAGGTTCTCGAGGTTGAGGAAGAGCCGCGCCGTACCGGCGCGCGTCGTGAACGCACGTTCGCCGAGCAGCCCGAGGATCAGGTACGGCCGGCTTTCGCTGCGATACGGGTTTTCGTCGAGCGCCTGACGCCCGGTGTAGTACATCTCGAGACCGAGGCGGCTCTTCCCTTCCCGCTCGATCGCGGCCACCACGCCGGCGGTGTGCCGTGGCGTCAACGGAACCGGGCGACGCACACAGGCCTCAACGTTGCCTGCCACGTCAGGATCGCACTCCGTCGAGCGGAGGTACGTGTATGTGCCGGTCACGCGCAACGCGGGTGCCTCGACTCCGTTGACTTCCTCTCCGAGTTCGTGCACGAACCGGCCAAGCAGCTCAAGCCCCCACGTGCGCGTCGGCTGCGCCGCGTTGGCGAGGCGGATGCGCGCCGCGCCAAATGGCGTGGTGCCCGCCGCATCCCGCACCTGCACCGGATGTGCGACGCGTGAGACGAACGCCGTCGCGTTGAGTTCGACGTGGCCCATCGCCGTCTCCACTGGGCCGCCGATATCCACGGATCCACTCGTCGCGCGCTCGGCGGCGAGGTCCTCGAGCGGACGCAGCGGCGACAACCCGGTTGCCTCAGTAGCCTCCGTGAACGGCGACGGCGCGTACTCGCCGGTGCCGACGGAGAAGCGGCTCGACCAGCCCGCGAGTTTGCCGTCCGAACGCCGCAGGAGCACGGACAGTCGTGGGTTGACAACCGTTCCGTACTCGCTGTGCGCATCGGCCCGCGCGCTGGTGGAAAGCGACATCCACGAAGCGGGGTCGAGATCCACTTGTCCGAACACGGCCGGCACGGTGAAGGTGTAGTCGAAGCCGGCGACATCCTGCGCGCGGTACATGTCCTGCTGCAGCGCCACGCCGCCGACGTAGCTCACGCGCCCGCGGGGCACGGCGATGGCGGCTTCTCCGAACCACGTCGCGTGACGGTCATCCTCGCGTGCAAGGCCAAACTGATGGCCGTGCCGCTGCTCGACTGCCGAGCCGCGCAGTGTCACGATCGCCCCGTGCAGCGCGCGCGTCGAATCCGTCACCACCCATCGCGCCAGCGCCCCGACGTCGGCGCGCCGCGTCGTCAGTCCCTCGTCGAATGGCGCGCCGTCGGGCGCTCGCCGTCCCGGGAGCGTGCCTCCCTGCCGATCCTCACCGGTGAGGCCCACGGTGAGGAACGCGGTGCGACTGCCATCGCCAAAGTAGAACCGCGGCCGAATCACCGCGCGCTCGTATCCGGGCAGGTCGGTCCATCCGTCGGCATCGAGATCACGCTGCGACTGGCGGTGCGCGCCGGCGAGGAGCGTGTAGCCCCAGTGGTCCGACAGCGGTGCCGTGAGGAAGGCGACGGCGTCGGTGCCGCCGCGCGTGGTCTGGTTGAGCAGCGCCGTGTGTTCGGCTTCTTTGCCGGGCCGACGCGAGAGCAGGTTCACGACGCCGCCAAGCGCGGAGCTTCCGTACAGCGCCGACGCCGTGCCCTTGATGACTTCCACCCGCCCGAGGTCCACCGGGGGGATCTGAAGCAGTCCCAGTCCGCCTGCCTGCCCTCCGTACAAGGGCAGTCCATCGGCAAGCAGCAGGGAGTAGCGGCCGGCGAGACCCTGTATGCGGATGTTCGCGCCGCCGAGCGAGGGGCTCGTGGTCTGCACGCGAAGTCCGGACGTCTCGTTCAGCATCATCGCGATGTCGCCCGGCGTCATGGCGACTTTTTCGGCGAGTTCGTCCTCGTCAATCACCTCGACACGCAGCGGCACGTCTTCGACGCGCCGCTCGCTCCGCGTCGCGCTCACAATGACGGCCCCGACCTGCGTCACCTGCGTCTCGAGCGCGATCGTGATGGAGGTATCGGCGCCGGTGCGCAGCGTCAGTCGCACGGAGTCGGGCCGCAATCCGATCTTCGTGGCAACGAAGGTGTGCGTGCCGGGGCTCACGCGAAGCTCGGCTTCCCCGCGCGCATTCGTCTGCGCGCCGACTCGCCCCGCACGCACGATGGCCGCGTCCACGCCCGTCGTGTCGCTGACCACTCGCACCTTGACGCGCGCGGTGGCGCCAGCGGTCGGCACCTGCGCATGCGCAGTCACCGCCAATATTGCCAGCGCAGCGCCGAGGGCAACCACCGCCGCGCGACGGACGACACGCGATTTTGCTGGGCACGACGGAATTGGACCACAATCAGCGGGCACGGGCAGGACACTCGGATAGAGGTGAGGGACATCGCATGGCACTCTGGGCAGACTCCATATACCTTAAACCTTGTAGTCACTACAAGGTCAAGCGCAGGAGTGCCACCGATGACGCACCACCTTCCAGATGCACCCCCCGTCGCCGGACTGAGCATCGGTCAGCTCGCCGCGCAGACCGGGTGCACGCCCGAAGCCGTACGATTCTATGAGCGTCAGGGGGTCCTCCCGATCCCCGCGAGACGCGGCGACGGCAATTATCGGCTCTATACATCGGCCGACGTCGAGCGTGTACGGTTCCTTCGTCGCGCGCGTGAGCTGGGATTCGCCCTTGATGATGTGAAGGAGCTGATGGAGTTGGCGTCGAGCGATCCGTCCAGGCCGTGCGAGGAGGTGGACGCCATCGCACGCGGCCATCTCGCGCAGGTCGAGGAGAAGCTCGCCCAGTTGAAGCGACTCCGGACGGAATTGCGCCACGTGATCGACGCATGCGCCGGCGATGCTGGCATCGGTCATTGCCGCATTCTCGGTACCCTGACCGGCGCCAGCGCCGGCGGCTGACCAACCACGGCTCCAGCGAACACATTCCACCATGCGCATTGACTCCGCACGTCGCGGTTATTTCGGCCTTGCCCTGATCCTCGGCGCCTGCGCACCATCGGCGTGCAGCCGAGTGGAAGGCGCGACACCAGCCGCCGCGACACCAGCCGCCGCGACGCCAGCGGTGCAGGCGCCCGTCGTGCGCCCCAACATCGTCTTCATTCTCACCGACGACGAAGATACGGCCCTGCACGCCGTCATGCCGAAGACCAAGGCACTGTTGCACGATGCCGGGACGACCTTCGACAACTACTTCGTCACGTACTCCCTGTGCTGCCCGTCGCGGGCCACTACCCTGCGCGGACAGTATCCGCACAGCAGCGGCGTGCGCGGCAACACGCCGCCGCTCGGCGGCTTCGCGACCTTCCGCGCCCTTGGCCGCGAGACGTCGATCATCGCCAACTGGCTGGGTGCGGCGGGCTACCGCACGGCGATGCTCGGCAAGTACCTCAACGGGTAGCAACCGGCTGCCGGTGTGCCGCCGGGTTGGTCGGAGTGGTACGTGGGCGGCAATGCCTACCGCAGCTACGACTACGTACTGAACGAGAACGGCAGGTCCGTGAGTTACGGCAGCCGCCCCGAGGATTTCCTCGTGGACGTCGTCGCGCACAAGGCGTCCGACCTGATGCGGCGCAGTGCGGCCGACGGCACGCCGTTCTTCATCTACGTGGCACCGTTCACTCCGCATGGGCCTCCACCGCGGCACCCCGGCACGAGTCGCTCTTTGAGGACGCCGAACTGCCGCGTACACCGGCCTTCGACGAAGCCGACGTGAGCGACACGCCGGGCGTCATTCGCAATCGCCCGCGCCTGCGTCCCCGAATGGTGGCGCGCCTCGAGGACGTCTATCGGCGGCGCCTGCGTTCGCTGCAGTCGGTGGATGACCTCGTGGACAGTGTCGTCACGACGCTGCGTCAGACCGGACAGCTCGCACGCACGTACATCGCTTACGGGTCAGACAACGGCTTTCATCGTGCCGTTTGTCGTGCGCGGACCTGGCGTTCCCGCGGGTCGGCGCGAGCGCGCGATCGCCCTGAACAATGATCTCGCGCCGACGCGGCGCTCGTGCGCCGGCTCGCTGCCTGGTTGAACGCGCTCGCCACGTGTGCCGGCGCGGAGTGCCGCGTGGCGGAGGACCGGCCGCCGGGATGAGGCCGGTTCGACGGCGCGGAAATTGCTACCAGCGGTATTCAAGCTCGAGAAACGCGAAGCTGCCGGTGGTCGCGCCGGGCGTCGACGCGCGAATCGCCGCACCGGCGTGCGCCAGGCCGCCGTACGCGGCCAGCGTCCAGTGGCGCGACCACTGAAAGTCGGCGCTCAGGTCGGTCAGCGTTCCCAGCGCGCGCGCGCCAGCCGACGGGCGAATGCCGATACCGAATGACGAATCGTCGAACGGCCCACTGCCGGTGTACCAGCCGTCGGCGGCATTCCCCAGGTGAAGGACGCGGAAGTCGCCGCGCAGCGTAAGGCGGTGGTCGGGTCGCAGCGTCACCCCCGCCTGCCAGTCACGCACGTTCATCAGGTTGTAAAACGGAAAGCGCGCGTACAGTCGCGGTGTCGCCATCGTTTGGAAGAAGGTGCCATGGCGACCGTCCGACGGGTTGGCATCGCCGCTGCTGGTGAACACGCCGAGGCGAATCCACGGGTGCCAGTGCACTCCCTCCGGCTGCCATCCCACCTCGGCGTCCATCGCACCGGCGCGGTGCGTCTGCGTGCCCCACGTGCCGAACTGCCCGGCACTCCAGACGGCAACGTCGAGGGGGCCGGCGCGCGTCGGGACCACCCGAAGCAGGTGCGCGCCCAGCGTGGTGATGCCAATCGCCTCGCGATCGACCTGCCGCAGCGCGAGCGGGCGATTGTCGGCCGTCACGAGAGCACGGCGGTCGCCAAAACCCACCGCGAAGATGCGCCACTCGCGGCGCGTCGGTGCCCACGGCCCGGGACCTGTCACCGCCGCGTACCCCACTGGCAGATTTGTGGCCGCCGACCAACCGTCGAGGTTGAAGACGCCCACCGTCGGAACGGCACCGAGCACGGTCACGTTCAGACCGCGACGGCTCCAGCCGTACTCCATCCCGTTGAGACTGCGCGCGCCCTGCGTGAAGTTGAATGGCCCGATGAGACGCTGCACCACGCTGCGACGCTTGAGGGCCGCTAGCGTTGGATCGGCGGGCGACACTTCGCCGCCTTCTGAGAACTCGAACCGGCCGACCTTCAGGCGATGCCCAACCGATAGTTGCCCCACGCGGACGAAGGCCTGACGGGGAAAGAGCGTGGCGATAGTTCGACGCTCGCCGTTGGCGCGATAATACGACGCGCCATGGCCCTGCGTGGCGTCATCCGGCGCGCCAATCACCACGGGCGCGCTGAACTCGATGCGCCAGCCAACGCGGAGGCGCTGCTGTTCGACACCGGCGCGCAGCAACAGGTGCGAGTACGCATAGTTGTCTCCCGCGTCGGCACCGAACCCGTTCCAGGCCTCGGTGCGCGTGCGGAGCGAACCCGTCGGCGTGATGGCGCCCGACGGGGCGGGCTCCTGTGCGGCAAGCGGAAGAGCAGCCAGCGCGAACGGCAACCAGAGAGTAACCCTGGCCTTCACGCCCACCCGCGCAGCCACTGCAGTTCGAACAGCACCTTGACGAAGTGCCCAAGACGACCGGGCGCGTGCAGGGCCACCGTCGGCACAGGCTCGGCGTAGAAGTTGCCCCGTCCGATGCCGGCCTTTCCGCCACCGGTCTCGACGAAACACATGCCGTAGCCCTCGAACCGGGCGCTCGCCTCGCGGCCGCGTCGTTTCGCCGCGATGTTGCGCGCCACGACCTGCGCCTGAGCGCGCGCGAAAACGCCGGCCTTCGGCAGCGGCTTGCCCATGGCCAGGGGAAAGCTGACGACGTCGCCCAGCGCATACACCCCTGGCCACTTGGTCTCAAGCGTATGCCTGTCAGCGGACATCCAGCCGTTTTCTGCAGCGAGCCCGGCGCGGAGCACGACCTCTGGCGCTATGTGGGGTGGCACGAACGCGAGCAGATCGAACGCCGCCGCGACGCCGTTGGAGAACGCGATCGTCTTCGCGACCGGGTCGACGGTACGCACCTGGTGCTCGGGCAGGTACGCGATACCACGCGCCTCGAGCATCCCCACGACGGCCGCCGAGACTGCGGGTCCCGCGACACCCATCGGCGCGGGTTCCGCGGCGAACAGCTGCATGTCGACCTCGTCTCGAATGCCGCGACGCTCAAAGATGTCCTCGAGCAGCAGCGCGGTTTCGTACGGCGCCGCTGGGCACTTATACGCCGGAGCTGCCGTGAGCACGACCAGACGGCCGCCGCGGAACTGCGCCACTTCTTGTCGCAGCGCCTCGGCGCCGTCGGGTTCGTAGATATTGAAGCCGGCTTCCACGAGTCCGGGAATGCGCTCCGGAGCCAGCGACGCGCCGAGCGCAATGATGAGATCGTCCCCGGCGAGGTGGCGTCCGTTGACCAGTACCGACCGCGACCCGGGGTCGATTTCGTCGATCCCACCGACGACCAACTCGACGCCCGGTTTCAGGAGCTGCCGCAGCGGACGCGAAATCGCCTCCTTTGATCGCTGTCCGGCCACCAGCCACGGCAGCGACGCGCCAAACGACACCTCGGCGCTGCGTTCCACGACGATGATGCGATCGCCGTTCGGCAACAGGCGACGCAGGCGATTGGCGGCGACGACACCACCGACGCCACCGCCAAGGATCAATACGGTGTGCGACACTGGCGGTGTTCCCATGGCTAGAAGACCACGACCTTGTCGGCCGCCAACGTCCACGCGGTCCACTCGTCGAGCGTGCTGCGGTGGGCGCCCTCCATCAGATCCGCCTCGACGAGGCCGCGGGCATCCATGCACGTGCCGCACACACCGATGCGGCCACCGCGCCGTGATACGGCCGCCAGCATGTTGCTAACATTGTAGTAGCCGTTTGGCACCTTCTGTCCGCTACGCGCGCACGAGGCGGCGTCACCGGCCAGGAACACATCGACGGCGGTGCCTTCCTGCTTGGCCAGCGAGCCGGCGAGGCGAAGGCCGTTGTAGGACCGCTCGGAGCCATAGGGGGCGTCGTTCAGGACAATGAGCATCCTCATGCCGCGTCCTCTGCGGTAATCGGCAGGCCGGCGGCGAGCCATTCGGGAAAGCCGTCTTCGAGCCGGTGTGCCCGCCGTCCGTGCCGGCGCAGCGACTCCACGGCTTCGAACGCCAGCAGGCAGTAGGGGCCCCGGCAGTAGGCCACGACGTCGCGGCCAGCGGGAAGCGAACGCATGGCGTGTTCGAGCTGGTCGAGGGGAACGGAGAGCGCGCCGGGGATGTGCCCCGCGCGATACTCCTCCGTGGGACGCACATCGAGCACGGTCACCGTTCCCGCACGACTCCTGGCCAGCAGCTCTTCGCGCGGCACCGCCTCGAGGCGGTCTCGCGACGTGAAGAACTCCGCGACCAGCTCATCCACCTCGTCCAGGCGCTGCTCGGCGATGCGACGCAGCAGGAGCAGCAGCCGGACCACCTCGAAATCGGTAAGCGAATAGTGGACGAACAATCCTTCTTTGCGGGCGGCGACCAGACCGACGCGGCGCAACGCCTGCAGGTGTTGCGACGTGTTGGCGACGGTGAGGCCAGCCGCGTGCGCAAGCAGTTCGACGGTCCGTTCGCCTTGGCTCAGCAGTTCCAGCAACTCGAGGCGACTGGCGCTGGACACCGCCTTCGCGATGCGCGCGATCTGAGTGTTGATGCGCCGTTTGGGTGAAGGGGTGACTTGCATAGTATTCAAGTATCTACTTGAATACTTGGGCTGTCAAGTGAGAGAAGACAAACGAACGCCCGTGGTTCACAACCCGGCGCCAGTGGCCGGAACTCCCGACCGGCCGCTCCGTCGGGTTGGGATGCGCTCGCCCCACGTCTCCGATGGCGCTATTATCGTTGCCGCCCGCCGAGCAAGTCGGATGGCGCACGCCCTCCCACGTCTAAGCCCCTTGCCCCAAAGGACTCCACTGTCCCCGGTCGCGCGATCGGCTCTCGCCGCTCTCATCTGGTCAGGGTTTGCCGTCGGCTGCGATGGGTCGCGAAACGCACCGACCGTCCCTGAACTCCGGGAGACCAACGGGGTGGCGGCGCTCCAGGTCCCGTCGCTTCCCGCCCTGCTCGACCTGCGCACCTACGACGGTTCCGACCAGAGCGTACACCCGGACTACGCCGCACCGACCGCACCGTGGCGACGGCGGTACTTCTATCTGGCGCTCACTCCGTACCCGAGCGGCACGTCCACGCACGAGAACCCGTCGCTCTACGCGAGCTTCGACGGCGTGAAATGGCGGGCGGCGCCCAACGCGCCGATGCCCTTGGCCCAGCCGCAGGAAGGACATCTCTCCGACCCTGACGTGGTGCATGCGCCGGTCCGGAACGAGCTGCTGCTCTACTACCGGCAGGCGGGGACGACGGACCGAATTTTCCTCACGCGTTCCGTGGACGGGGCCCGTTGGTCGCCGCCGCGGCCGCTGTTCGACGCGCCCCGCAATGGTGCGCTCTCTCCGGCCGTGGTGCGGGTGCGCGCCGGCGACTGGCGCATGTGGAGCATCAATGCCGGCACGGGGTGCAAGGACAGCACGACAGCCGTCGAACTGCGCCGCTCGACCGACGGCGTGGCCTGGTCAGCACCGGAGTCCGTGACGCTGCCGAGCCCCGCGGGACAGTTCGCTTGGCACATCGATGTCGCGTGGATTCCGTCGCGCGCTCAGTTCTGGGCGCTCCTCCCGGTGAAGGCGCCCGGCACCTGCGCCACGACGGCAGTCTTCCTCGCGACCAGTCCAGACGGCGTCACCTGGCGGACCTTGCCCAGCGCCGTGATGACCGCCGGCGCTATTCCGGCGTTCGCCGACGTCGTCTATAGGTCCACGTTCGCGTACGATGCGCCGCGTGACATGGTGACGCTCTGGTTCTCTGGCGCGCGCCGGCGCGACGGCGTCTACACCTGGCGCACGGCCGCGCAGACGCGCACCCGCGCCGAGCTCTTCGCCTCCGCGGCGCGCGCGCCGACCAGCAAGCTCCCGACGGCGCGCCGCTCGGTGCGGGCGACCTTCACGCCGCCCTGAGGCGGCACGCCGTCACTTCGTCCAGAAGAGCACCGCCCCGCATCCCGATCGCAACCGCTGGAACTGCGGCGGCACCGTCGCCTCGCTGTAGATCTCGATCGCGGCCAGCCGGTCGGGCGGCACCCAGCCGTCGAGCGCGTAGGCGCTGAGTTCCGGGATCAGGATGCCGTCGAACCAGAGCGCGGGTTCACACCAGTTGCCGCTGATGCCGCGCATCAGGATGCGCTTGTCGCTGAGTTGGTTCATCTCGGCGAGTGCGTCCGGGTTGCCGTCGGTCTCCAGCGTGTCGTAGTCATACCCGATGCGCATGCCGCGCATCATGCGGAACAGGTCCGAGGTGGAGAACGCGCCGCGTCGCGCAATCTGCTCCGCCGTCAGGTATGTGCCGGCGCCGGACCGTCGGCGGTCCTCGAATCCGCTGGCATGCCGGTCGGCCGCGCGGGCGACGGTGACCTTCACCGTGTCGAGCACGGCCTTCGACGTGGCCAGCATGACGGTCGCCGGCGGAGCGCCCGGGATGACATCCACCACCATGCGCGACGGGTTGTAGCCGACGGCGCGCACCTCGAGCATCCGCGTGCCGGCGGGCGCCTCGGCCAGGACGAACGCGCCGCCGTCGTCGGCGCGCGTGGGTGGATTGTCGCCGAGTCGTACGAGCGCACCCGAAACCCGGCGTCCCCCGCTCGCGGTCACGACCGCGCCGGTGAGCTGGCCGTCACCGACACGCACGCGGCGCGCGGGAATCAGCGTGTCCGTTTCCGGCAGGGCGGCCCCGAACACGATGCTCCTCGACGATCCGACGTAGAGCTGGCGGTGCACGAATCCGCTCGACGGGATCTGCAGCTCGAGCACATCGGTGCTGTCACCGCTGCGGCTCGCTTGCAGGAACATCGTGCCGCGCGCCGGCACGTTGCACAGCGCGAACCAGCCGTTCGACTCCGTCATGGCGTCCACGCGCCCACGCTGGCGATCGATCGCGCCCTTTCGGAACGACACCTCGAGCCACTCTCCGGTCACCGTCGCACCGGCGACCGGTTCGCGCGTCAGCGCGTCGCGCAGCACGCCCAGCACGACACCGCCGGTGGAAGACCCCTGGCGCGCGCCGCAGATGGCCGATCGCAGCCGCGCCGGTGACGGGGTCGCGAGCTCGACGCGCGTGGCCCGGCCGCGTGACACGGTCACCTGCCGCAGGAGCGGTTCCACGCCGAGTGAATCGAGCAGAGCATGGAAGAAGCCGATCGTGTACCGGCCGTTGGGCACCCCGTCAAACGAAAAGCGGCCGAGCGAGTCGGTGATCACGGTGCGGGCGACCGTTGCCTGGCGTCCGGCGTCGACGAACTGCACCCAGGCCCCCGCCAGCGGCCCACGCGCGAGGCTGTCGCGCACCACGCCGCTGATGCGTCCCCCGGCTGCGGCGCCCGCGGGCACAGGCGCCTGCGCGGCGACGTTGCCTGCCACTAGCGTGAGAAGGCTCAGGGATGCGAGAGAGAGTCGCCGCATGCGTCGGGAGGCCGTGCTATTTGGTCCAGATGAGGATCGTGCCGCACCCTGTCATCGCGCGCTGGAACTCGATGGGGGTCGTGGCCTCGGTGTAGACCTCGATGCCCTTCACGTAGCGCAGGCTGACCATGCCATCGATATCATCGGCATTGAGGTTCCACATGTACAGCCCGTCGATGTGGACCGACGGCTCGCACCACTCGCCGAAGGCGCTGCGCACGTAGATGTGGCGAGAGCCGAGGCTGCTTCGCTCGAGCCGAACACCGGCAAGTGTCTTGAAGGCATCCGACGTGAAGATCGCGCCGCGTCGTTCGAGGTCGGCACTCGTCAGGTAGCGCCCGAGTCCGGTGCGCTTTCGGTCCTCGAAGCTGTTGCCGTGGCGGTCCGTGGCGAACTGGGCGATGATCTTCACCGTGTCGAGCACCGACTTGAAGGTCGAGAGCGCCACCTGCACCGGCGGCATGCCGCCGACCACGTGCACCGCGCGCCGGTCGGGATAGTAACCGACGGAGCGCACCTCGAGCACGCGTGTGCCCAGCGGTGCATTCACCAGCGTGAATGCGCCGCGTTCATCAGCGCGCGCCGTCGGGCCGTCGCTGAGATGGACGATCGCCCCCGGCAGCGGACGCTGGTAATCGGCGCTCATCACCGTCCCGCTGAGCCGTCCCTCGCCGGATCGCACGATGCGCGGCGGGAGCGCGAGCGAGTCGGGACGAGGGGTCGAGTCGCGCAGCACCGTGGTGCGCGCGGCGCCGAGGTAGAGGTCGCGCCGCAGGAATCCCTCGATGGGCACCGCCGCCTCGATGAGATCCGTGCTGTCCGCACCGCAGCTCGCCGTGAGGAACAGGTTGCCGGTGGCGGGCGCGTTGCAGAGCGCGAACCAACCGTTGGCCCCCGTGGTCACCACAACGCGCGGACGGCGACGGTCGATGCCCTGCGTGCGGAACGAGATCTCGAGCCACTCGCCGCTGACGGTCACGCCCTCCACCGGCGCTCCGCCGCGCGCGTCGCGCACCACGCCGATGACGGCGCCCCCGGAGACCACGACGCCAGAATCGCGCGGCGAGCGCACGCCGCAGATGAGCGCGCGTAACGTGCCCCCCGACGGCACGGCGAGGTCGAGGCGTGCTGGTCGCCCGCGCCGCACGGTCAGGTCGCGGAAGGGCAGTTCGACGCCAAGGGAGTCGAGGACGGCGTGGAAGAAGCCCAGTCGGTATCTCCCCTCGGGCACGTCATCAAAGGCGTACCGGCCCAGGGAGTCCGAGATCGCGGTGCGCGCCCCGCCTGCGTGGGAGACGCTGTCCGCGCTGGCGAGCTGCACCCAGGCGCCGGCCAGCGGCGCGTGCGCCACGCTGTCGTGGACGGTGCCGCTCACGCGTACGCCGGGCGCGCGATCGCCCGCGCCCTGCGCCTCGGCCGACGAGGAGAACAGGAGGACCGCGATGACGGCGGTCGCGAATTGCAGGTGCATGCGCTGAAGCCGGGTGACTGGTCTACTGAGCAAGCTACCGCAGCAGACGTTGCGCGCCAGCGTTGCGTTTGCGCGCTCCCCCCGCTGCTCGGCTGGGCGGAACTGCGAAAGCCGAGTCAACCTGCATACCACGGATCATACGGATCGGGGACGGATGGCCACGGATCAGGATCTTGGGGGACCCACCGTCGCGGACGGGATCAGTGTCGCGAAGTTCCTTATGCATGACCCGTGCAATCCGCTCGTGATCCGTGCAATCCGTGGTAGGCAGTTACCGCCGTCCGCCCTTCACCACACCCTGCCCCCTAAACCCCGCACCACGCCCTGCTCCCTGCCCCTGCACCTCATGTGGCTCTCATCGGCTTCAGCGCCACCGCCCACCGATGCAGTTCGTCAAGCATCGCCTTGGCCTTCTTGGGATAGCTCTCCTCCGGCATGAAGGCGCCCGTCGCGGCATCGATGTGCTTCGCCACCTGATGGATCGAGACGACCTCGAGCATCGCCGGCACCTTGAAGGTGCTCAGTACCTGGCGCGTCATCTGCACGCTGCGCAATCCGCCCGACTCCCCGCCGTAGGACACGAACGCCGCGGGCTTGTACGTCCACTCCTGGTAGATGCACTGCAGCGCATTGAGCAGCGACGCCGGCATGGAGAAGTCGTACTCGGGCAGCACGAAGACGAACGCGTCGGCGCGCTGCACCGACGCGCTCCACCGCTTCGTATGCTCGTGCTCGTATTGCGCGAGCCGCGGGTGCGCCACCTCATCGAGGATGGGCAGGTTGAAGTCGGCGAGGTCCACCAGCTCCACGGCGAACTTGCCGTGGGCCGTCGCCTGCTCCACGGCCCAGCGGGCGACCGCAGGGCCTTTGCGCCCAGGGCGCGTGCTGCAGATGATCACCTGAAGGACGAGCGGCTGCTCGGTCATGCCAAGGCCTTCCGCACCGCCGGGGCGATCACGGTGCCGTAGAGTTCGATGGCTCGCAGCATCTGCGCGTGCGGCATCGTGCCGACGCTCAGCTGGAGCAGGAATCGGTCCATCCCAAACAGTTCGTGTTCGTACAGGATCTTGTCGATCACCTGCTGCGGACTGCCGAGCAGGAGCGCGCCGCGCGGCGAACGCTCCCGGTCGAAGTGGGCCCGGGTGGGCGGCGGCCAGCCGCGTTCCCTCCCGATGCGTCCCATCGCATCGGCGTAGCGGGGCCAGAAGCTCTCGGCAGCCTCGGCCTCCGTATCGGCGATGAAGCCATGCGAGTTGATGCTGACGCGCGCCTTGGCGGGGTCATGCCCCGCGCGCGCCCACGCCTCACGGTAAATCTGCACGAATGGCGTGAATCGCGCCGGTTCGCCGCCGATGATGGCGATGGCAAGCGGCAGGCCCAGCGTACCGGCGCGCACCGCCGACTGCGGCGTGCCGCCGATCGCAATCCAGACCGGGAGCGGGTCCTGCAATGGACGCGGGTAGACCGGTTGGTCCTTCAGCGCGGCCCGGTGCTTCCCCTGCCACGTCACGCGCTCGCTGCCGCGCAGGGCGAGCAGCAGGTCGAGCTTCTCCGCGAACAGTGAGTCATAGTCGTTGAGATCATACCCGAAGAGCGGGAACGACTCGATGAACGAGCCGCGTCCCGCCATGATCTCGGCGCGGCCGCTGGAGAGCAGGTCGAGCGTGCTGAATTCCTGGAAGACGCGCACCGGATCGTCGGAACTGAGCACCGACACGGCGCTCGACAGGCGGATGCGCGTGGTGCGGGCCGCCGCCGCGGCGAGGACCACCGCTGGAGTGGAAACGGCATAATCCGGGCGATGGTGCTCCCCGACGCCGTACACATCCAGCCCCACGGCATCGGCGAGCGCGATCTCTTCCAGCAGGTCGTGCAGGCGCCGGGCCGCGCTTGCGCGCTGGCCAGTCGCCGGGTCAATCGTGGTTTCCGCAAAACTATAAATGCCGAGTTCCAGAACGCCGTCCATTTATCTCTGTACTGAGATATATGCGACGCGGAAGAAGGGGGCAAGGGTTTGGAGTTGGACTGGCAAGGGTGCGCGGGTTGGACTGGCAAGGGTGCGGCGTACAGGCACGAGCGCGTACTTTCCACGCAGCCATGACCGCGTCGCACTTCGCCGTCTACCACGCCGCGCTTCGCACCGCCGCATGAGCGCGCGCGAGCGATTCCTCGCCTTTCGTCGTGCGGCGCCGCGCGCGCCGCATCTCGAGCCGGTC
Organism: uncultured Gemmatimonas sp.; assembly: GCA_964416005.1. Taxonomy (GTDB): domain Bacteria; phylum Gemmatimonadota; class Gemmatimonadetes; order Gemmatimonadales; family Gemmatimonadaceae; genus PNKL01. The sequence continues at coordinate 66,173 of CAYQCP010000004.1, read as the reverse complement.
ACGGTGACCGCCCGCGGGCTCGCGTTCGCCGTCTATCGCACGCCCGAGGTCGCCGGCGCCGCACCGATGGTCTGCATCAACGGCGGGATGGTCTATTCGCACATCCTGCTCTGGCCGGCCCTGTCCCCGCTCGCCGCGCGACGCCAGCTCATCCTCTATGACCAGCGCGGACGCGGCCACAGCCAGGCGCCGCCGGGCGCGCGCGCCGCCCGCATCGAGCACGACGCGCTCGACCTGCGCGCCCTGCGCGAGGCGCTCGGCGTCGTCCAATGGGACGTGCTGGGACACTCGTGGGGCGGCGCCATCGCCATGCTCGGCGCCGCCGAGGATCCCGACTGCGTTCGCAATCTCGTGCTCGTGGATGCCGTTGGGCTGACGCCGGAGTGGCTTGACTCCCTGCACGAGATTGCCCTCCCGCGCCTGGACGGCGACGCCCGGGCGCGGCTCGCCGCCTTCGACCCGACGCTGCTGCACGACCCGGAGCCCGGACGGCAGGCCGAGTACAACCGCGCGCTCTATCCCGCGTGGTTCCACAACGGCGAGCTGGGCGCCATGTTCTCGCCCCCGCTGGCGCGCAGCGAGACCGGGGCCGCGGTCGTCGCGCGCCTGCGCCGCGAGGGGTTCGACTGGCGCGCTGCTGCGGCCCGCATCCGGGCGCGCACGCTGCTCGTGCACGGCGCATCCGACATGATCCCCGTGGCGCAGGCGGAGCGGACCGCCGCGACGATACCCGGTGCGCAGCTTCGGTTGATTCCCGAGGCCGGGCACATGCCGTTCTGGGAGCAGCCGGAGTTGTTCTTCTCGATCGTGGAGGACTTCCTCGCGTGAACCGCACCGTGGCGGCGCTCTCGCTGCTCCTGCTCGGCATGGCCGCGTTCATCGTCGTGCAGGCGCGCCGCGTCCCGGCGCGCCCGGGGTCCGCGGTCGCTGTCTCGGTGGACTCGTCCGCCTTGTCGCCGGATACCGCGGCCTTGACGGCAGCGCCCTTGGTGCAGGGCGAGGCCGAGCTCGTCAGCGTACAGTCGTCTGCATCGCCGGCTCCGCGGCGCGACCTCGCCGAGATCCAGCGCCGCCTCGCCGACGGCGAGGCCGGCACCTACATCCGCGAGATCCTGCTCCAGCGTGGCGATAACAACGCGCGGTGGCCGGATCGCCAGATGGAACCGCTCCGCATCTGGATCCAGCCGCACAGCGACCTCCCCGACTTCCACGCCTCGTACCCCGTGCGGGCCAGGGAAGCGTTTGAACGGTGGACGCGCGCCGGCGTGCCCGTCGCCTTTACGTTCGTGGTCGACTCCGCGCGCAGCGACATTCCGGTGGTGTGGGTGGACAAGTTCGACATGCCCATTTCGGGACGCACGCGGTGGACGCGCGACCAGCACTGGTGGATCGTCGGCTCATCCATCGAGGTGGCGCTGCACCACCAGAGCGGCACGCCACTCGAGCCCGAGGCCATCTACGTGATCACGCTGCACGAGATCGGGCACGTGCTCGGCCTCGACCACACGCAGGACGAGCGCAGCATCATGGCGGCGCGGGTGCGCGTGCGGGACCTGAGCCTGGCCGATGAGCACACGGCGCAGCTGGTGTACAGCATTCCGCCGGGGTCAGTCGTGCGGCCGTAGACGCAGAGAACGGCAGAGAACGGCAGACGAAGGCAGTGCTGCCGTTCTCTGCCGTTCTCTGCCTTACTCTACCACTTCAGCCAGACCGTCCTCGCCTTCCCCTTTCGCACCACCTTCAGCTTTAGCGTGTTCTGCTCGCTGTCGCCGATCATTCGCTGCAACACCCACGCGCTCGCCACGTGGCGATCAGCGGCCTCGACGATCACGTCGCCTCCCTTCAGCCCGGCGAGGGCCGCCGGCGATTCGGGGACGACGCGTTGCACCAGCACGCCGGCATCGGTGCCCAGCACTTCCTTGAAGTCGTCGGTCAGCGTGGTGAGCTGCGCGCCCGCCACGATGCTTGAGAAACCGGAGATGGCCACCGGAGGCGGCGCGTCGAATGTCCAGACGCTGGGAGCCGCCGGCGCTGCCGGGGCGGCGGGCGCGGGCGTCCTGGTCAGCTTCGGAGGCGCCGGCGGACGCACCCACGTGAAGGTCCTGCCGTCCGGCGACTTCAGCACCTGTCCGGGGGCACGCACCGGCGCCAGCCACAGGTCGAGATCGGTGCACTGGTCCCCAAACCCCTCGGGGCGCTTCTGCACCAGCACGGTCACGTTCTGCTCACGCCCGTCACGCGTGATGCGCAGCGGGAGCTTGCGTCCGGGCACGAGGTGCTGCGAAAGGATCACGTCGCGTCCCACCACGTCCCGTCCATCCAGCCACACGATGCGGTCGCCGCGGTGGATGCCGGCGTGATCGGCCGGCGAGCCGGTCTCCACGGAGATGATCTCGGGGGGTTCGTCGAATCGGTAGATCTCGGGACCGTTTTGCTCTCGCTTCACCGTCCCCGTGATGTTGAACGTGACGCCCAGATAGCCTTCGGGCGCGAACTCCGAGCTCTTCTTGTTCGTGCAGGCCAGCTGGATCTTCGACATCAGCTGCACGTTCTTCTCGGCGAGCTGCTGCAGCTGCTCCTCGAGGCGCCGGCGGTCTGCGTTGGCCTGCGATGCGCCGTACTCGCGCAACGCCATGCCGATGCGCTCCTCGAGAATGCGCGACTGCGTGAGCGTGCGCAGGAGGCTGTCGAGCCCCTCGAGCACCACCGTCACCTTCGTCGCGTCGCTGGTGTCCACGCGCACGGTCACATGCTGCTTGGCACGCGGCGCCGGCGCGGGCGTCACCTGCTGCGCGCCCGCAACGCCAATCGCCGCGCCCGCCAACGCGCTGACCACCAGCGCCCCCGGCACGATTCGTCGCATGAACGGAAGGAAAACCATCATCTCATCAATTCCTTGAAAGGTGCTTCTGTTGTTTCTCTGTTGTTTCTCTGTTGCTTCTCTGTTGTCTCTCTGTTGTTTCTCTGGAGCGCTAATAGCGCTCCAGCGCCTGCTTTGCGGGCAGCGCTGCTTCATACTGTTTCAGCGTGGCTTCCCTCGCCGCCATCGCCGAGAGGTAGTACTGGTTGAGCACCGGATCCTGCGGCGCCTGATAGAGCGCGGTGCGGGTGGACGCCACGATATTGTCGAGCGCGGTGAGCCGCGCGCGGTACGTGTTGACGTTCAGCCCGATGAAGTGCGAGCTCGTGTCCTGTGCGGCCAGGTAGGCGGCCGCGTCGGAGTACTGCTGCTGCGACGACGTCAGCACCTGCATCGCCGCCTGCGGCGACGCAAAGACCGGAGCGGCCACCGAATCGGCTGCCCGTGTCGGAGCTGCCGCCTGCGGCGACGCTGCCGGGAAGCCCACCCCGGCGCTCCACCGGCCGGCCATCGCGCTCCCCGCCACCAGCACCAGCCCGGCCGCGATGCGCATCGCCCACTGCAGCCGAAGCGAACGCGCCGGTGCCACCGGCATCGTGGACACGATCCCTTCGGCCTTGAGCATCGCGCCCAGCGCGGCCCAGTCGTTGAGCGGCGGCCCCTCGCGCGACGCCTCGGCGAGCGCCAGGCGGACGAGACGGCGGTTCGCCGTCAGTTCGTCGGTGCATTCCGCGCAGGCGGCGAGGTGCGACGCCTCATCGGGCATCGCCGTCTCGTCCACCAGGGCGGCCAGTCGTTCAGGAGAGATGTGCGACATGTGACGGTTCCTGCGAAATGGGTACATCCACCAGGTGTTTCAGCAGCGTGCGCAGCTTCGCGCGCGCCTTGAAGAGCTGAGACTTGGAGCCGCCGGCCGTGATGCCCAGCTCGGCCGCGATCTCCTCGTGCGTGTATCCCTCGACGTCGTGCAGCACGAAGACCGCGCGTGCGCCGGGGGAGAGCTTCTGGACCGCCTCGTCGATCGTCTGCGCCAGCAGCGAACGATCGCCGTCGTGCTCGACCGAGGCCGTATCCTCCTCGATCGCCGTTTCCGAACTGCCGATCCGCCGCAGCGAACGGAGCGCGTTGAGCGTGCGGTTCACCGCAATGCGGTGGGCCCATGTGCCGAACTGCGAATCGCCGCGGTAGGTGGGGAGTGCGCGGAAGATCTGGATCCAGACCTCCTGCGCCACGTCAGCCGCCTGGTCGGGATCGCCAACCAGTCGCCTCACGACGGCGTCAATACGCGGCGCGTATTGCACCCAGAGGGCGCGCAACGCCGCTTCGTCGCCATGAATGGCGCGTCGGATCGTGAGCTGATCAGCCATGAACGTTCGCTAGGTGAGTCACCCGGCTCGCCTGAATGGTTGCCACGGGGTGACTGTCGGTGAAAGTACTCGTCTTGCGTGTAGAGGGGTGGGATGGTAGTCCTTACCCCTCCACCGACTTCCGTACCGGTTCAGCCACGCGGTTGATTCGGTGGGGAATTCTTCGTTCCCCTTGGCCCTCCCCCATGTTCCTCTATCTCGTTGCCGTACTTGCGCTTGGCGACCCGACGGGGCGACTCCCCGTGCGGGCCCCCGAAAGCGTCGGCATGGCCGCCGAGCGGCTCGAGATCATCGACCGGATCGTGAACGAGGGGATCCGGGCGGGCGGATATCCGGGGGCAGCCGTCGTCGTCGGGCGCCAGGGAGCAGCCGTCTGGCGCAAGGGGTTTGGGACGCTTGGCTGGGGCATCGGAAGCCCGGCCGTCACCGCCGACAGCACTATCTATGATCTCGCCTCGCTGACCAAGGTCGTCGCGACGACCACGGCGGCAATGATCCTGTATGACGCAGGGCGGCTGCCGCTCGACAGCAAGGTGGCCGATTACCTCCCCGGCTTCGTCGGCAAATGGAAGGACGAAGTCACCATTCGCCACCTGCTGACGCACCGCAGCGGATTGCCCGCGGGGCGCGAGTTGTGGCGCCTCGCGCGCACCCCGGAGCAGAACAAGCAGGCAGTCATCGAAACGAAGCTGCGGTTCCGCCCCGGGCGTTCGTTCATCTACTCCGACCTCGGAGCCGACGTGCTGGGATGGGTGGTCGAGTCGATCGCCGGCCAGCCGCTGGATGACTTCGTGCGTGAGCGGGTGTTCGAACCGCTCGGGATGACCAACACCTACTTCCTCCCCCCGGATTCGGTGTACGATCGCGTGGCGCCCACCGACCGATCGGCGCGCCGCGGATCTGTCGTCGGCGCGCAGGTGCACGACGAGAACGCCTATGTCCTCGGCGGAGTGGCCGGGCACGCCGGGCTGTTCGGCACAGCCGATGACCTCGCCGTCTTTGCGCAGATGATGCTGAACGGTGGCATGTACGGCGAGACGCGGATCGTCAGCGAGGAGACGGTGCGGCTCTTCACGCAGCGCGCGGCCGGCTCGCGCGCCCTCGGCTGGGAAATGGCGGAGGGGCGGCACGGTGCGGGCGAGTACCTCAGTCCGACCGCGTACGGGCATATCGGATTCACGGGGACGTCGCTGTGGATCGACCCGCAGCGCGACATGTTCGTCATCCTCCTCACGAATCGCGTGCACGCGGCGCGCGTGAAGCGCCCGGCGACTGTCATTTCGGACATTCGCGCCGACGTGTCCGACGCCGCCGCGCTCGCCGTGACTGACGAGGAGCTGCGCATCAGCGTGATGCCGGCGTCGTTCCGCGCTGATCGCGCCCTCAATTGGAACAAGCCGTTCCGTACCCGCCGGTCGCGCCGTGCGCGGACCGTGAAGCGTCCGACGGCCAGCACGGTCAAGACGAGCGCCAAGAAGGCGGCGGCAAAGCCGAAGAGCGCAACCGCCGCCAGCCGGACGAAGGCCGCTGCCTCCGCGACGAAGCCGAAGACGACGGCGGTGAAGCCAAAGGCAGCATCGGCGAAGTCGTCCGCCGTGACGCCAAAGGCAGCGTCGGCAAAGCCGAAGGCCGCGTCGGCAAAGCAGTCGTCCCCGGCCTCCAAGTCGTCCGCTGGCAAGGCACTACCGAAAGCTCCCACGACAAAGAAGCCTGCCGCTTCAAGCAAGCGCTGACGACAGCGGCTTGAATTCCTGCGCGGTGCGCAGCGATACTGCGATCACCCCCAGGAGCTCCCGATGACCGACGACATGACACCGCCTGCCGCGACGCCTCCCGGCGCGGGCACCGTCCCGACTGGCGCGGATGCAGTGACCGAGGACCTCGTCAAGCTCGCGCTGCGCCGCGTGAAGGACCCGGAACTCAACCTCAACATCGTGGACCTCGGCCTCGTCTACGGCATCCACGTCGAGGGAACGAGCGTCACGGTGGAGATGTCGCTCACGTCGCCGGCCTGTCCGTCGGGGCCCGAACTCCTCCACGACGCAACGACGCAGGTGCAGGAGATTCCCGGCGTCACCAGCGCGACGGTCAACATCGTCTGGTCGCCGCCGTGGACTCCCGATCGGATCGAGCCGCGGGTCAGGACGTATCTCGGGTTCTAGAGGCGACTGATACCACGAAGTTCGAAGAGCGCGAAGGAACGCGAAGAAATGACTGGGGGAACTGCGATGTCCACGCAGTTCCCCCGAGTTGTTGTCATCCTTCGCGTCCCTTCGCGCCCTTCGACCTTTGCGGTATCAGTTCTCGAGATACGGCGACTCTGCCTTCGCCGCCGATTTCGCCTTCGGCTTGAAGCCGCTCAGCGCCTTCACGAACGCCTCTCCCATCTCGGCCACCTGCCAGCGGCGCAGTTCTGGGATCGCCGCGAGCTCTTCCACGGACCGCGGCACCAGACGCGCCACCGCCTCGAGGCGTTCGCGCGAGCCGAGGACGCCGGGGTCGAGCTCGAGCCGTCGGGCGGCCTCGTCGCGCACCGCCTTGAGGCGCCCCACCTTGTCGTCGAACTCCGGGTCCTTCTCCCACCGCGTGGACTTCGGGAAACGCGGCAGCTGCGCTTCGGGCACCGCGAGTCCGCGCTGCACCGCCGCCAGCACTTCATGACCGGCACGCTCGAGCATGCCGCGCGGCATGCCCTTGATCTTGCCCAGGGCGTCGGCCGTCGTCGGCTGCAATCGTGAGATCTCCAGCAGCACATCATTCGCCACGACACGGAACGTGGCCCGGTCGAGCGTGAGGGCAGCGGCGTCGCGCCAGCGGGTCACTTCACGCATCACGGCCAGCTCCCGCCGCGTCAGGTCGCGCGCACCCTTGATGCGCAGGAACGACTCGGCCGCATCCTCCGGCGCCCAACGCGTCCCCTCGAGCCGCTCGAACTCCTCCTGTGCCCAGCTCCACCGTTCCTTGCGCTCGAGCTGGTCCTTCAGCACGTCGCGCAACTGGAGCAGGTGCAAGGTGTCCTGCGCCGCATAATCCAGCATGCCCTTGGTGAGCGGGCGCATGGACCAGTCGGCACGCTGGTGCTTCTTGTCGAGCTTCACGCCGAAATGCTGCTCCAGCAGTGCGGCGAGGCCAAATGCCTTGATGCCAAGCAGCTGGGAAGCGACGCGGGTGTCGAAGATGTGCCGCACGTGCCAGCCATAGTCCTGGTGCAGGAGGCGGAGGTCGTAGTCCGCATCGTGGAAAACCACCTCGACCTCTGGGTCCTCGAGCAGCGCGCCGAGCGCGGCGGGATGCGCAATCGGGAGCGGATCGATGATGGCGTGGACGTCGCGCGTCGAGAGCTGGAGCAGGTAGATGCGGTCGATGTACCGGTGGAAACTCGCCCCTTCGGTGTCGAGCGCCAGCAGCGGGGTGCCGCGAATCCCCGCGAGGAATTTTCCGACGGCGTCGTCCGAATCGAGGTACTGCACCGTCGGTGCTGCGCTCTTGGGGCTCACTCGCTTCCTTCCTCTCCGGTGTAACGTGTGATACAAATGTAGCAGGGTCACTCACCGAATACCCGCCGAGCAGCCATGTCAGCAGACGCCGTCCCTCCCGAGATCCCCGTCACCCCGGAGACGCCGCCGCGCCCCAGCGCGCGACGCGGAATGTCCGGCCTTACGGCAGAGCACGCTGACCTGGTCCGGGCCGCGCTGATCATCGTCTTCGTCCTGCTGGGCCTGCAGCTCCTCTGGGCGGCCCGGATCCTGGCACTGACGGCTTTCCTGGGAATCCTGTTCGGACTTGGCGCCGCACCGGCGGTGGATGCGCTCGAACGGCGCGGCTTCCGTCGTGGCGTCGCGTCGCCGCTCGTCATCTTCGGCGTGCTCGGCCTCATCCTCGCCCTCGGTGCCTGGTCGGCGCCGACACTCGTCTCGCAGTCGCAGGAGCTGCGCACGCGCTTCCCCGAGGCGATCGAGAAGGTGGAAGTCTGGCTGGCGACCAAGCAGCCGCGGCTGCTGGACGCAATTGCGGGAGCCCCGAACCCCGCCAGACCGCCCCCGGCGGCGGCTCCAGCGGGCGCGCTCGAACAGGCGCCCGCAGAGGCGCCCGCAGAGGCGCCCGCACAGGCGCCCGCACAGGCGCCCGAGCAAGCGCCGGTCGGCGCGCCCGATTCGGCGCGCGGAACGGCAGCGCCGACTCAGCCATCCGAGGTGGCGGCGACGACACCCACGGTCGGCCCGGCGCAGGTCACGCCGCCGCGCACGCACGGCCGACTGGTCGAGGCATTCTACCGTCAGGCCGGTCGGCTCAAGGCCGTCGCCCTTGGCATCCTGACCTCGACGCTCGCGGTCTTCGGTGGCTTCATCCTCGTGGTCTTCCTCGCGGTCTACATCGCGGCGGAGCCTGACCTCTACAAGCGCGGCCTGCTTCTCTTGGTCAGTCCGCCCACGCGACGACGGCTGGATCCCGTGCTGACCGCCATCGCGGTGAAGCTGCGCCGGTGGCTTGGCACGCAGGTGCTGGCGATGCTGATCATCGGCGCGGTCACCACCATCCTCCTCAGCATCATCGGGGTGCGTGCCGCGCTGCCGCTGGGGATCATCGCCGGTCTCCTCGAGTTCATCCCGAACCTCGGCCCGACGCTCGCCGCCATTCCGGCCATCGTCATGGCGTTCGTCGACTCGCCGCAGAAGGCGCTCGTCGTGATCGTGGTCTACTGGGGCATCCAGTTCCTGGAGAACAACCTCCTCATTCCGTACCTCATGCGCGAGCAGCTGGATCTGCCGCCGGCCCTCACCCTGATGACGCAGGTGGTGATGGCCTACGTCTTCGGTCTCATGGGGCTGTTCGTGGCCACGCCGCTGCTCGCCGCAGTGTTCGTCTCCGTCCAGATGCTGCATGTGCAGCCGGATTCCGTTCCAGAAGAAACGGCGGGCACGGGAGTTACTGCGGGCACGGGCACGGGGGCTATTAAGTGATCGCTTTCGCCAATGGCCGTGCCATCGGGTACGACGACGTCGGCTCCGGCGTCCCCGTGCTCTTCCTGCACGGCTTCCCGCACAGCCGGGCGCTCTGGGCGCCGCAGTTGGGCGCGCTCGCCACGCCGGCGCGGACGATCGGCATGGACCTGAGGGGCTTCGGCGAAAGCGCCCAGGGCGAGCCGGGCGGGGTGGACGGCTACGCGGATGACGCCGCCGCATTGCTCGACGTGCTTGGCGTGGAGCGCGCCGTGATCGCCGGCCTGTCCATGGGCGGGTATGCCACCTTTGCCTTCTGGCGCCGGCATCGCGCTCGCGTGCGCGCGCTTGTCCTCTGCGACACCAAGGCCACGGCCGACACCGAGGCGGCACGGGAGGCCCGCGTGAAGATGCAAGCGCTGGTGACCGAGCGGGGGAGCATGGCCGTCGCCAACGAGATGATCACCGGCATGGTCGGACGCACCACGCGGGAGAAGAATCCCGAACTCGTGGACGAGCTGCATCGCATGATGTCGCTCGCCCCCGTGCAGGGGATCGTGGACGCGCTCGACGCACTGCGGATGCGCCCCGACTCGACGCCCACCCTCGCCACCATCGACGTGCCAACGCTCATCGTCGTGGGCGACGAGGACGTGCTGACGCCGGCCAAGGAGGCGCGCGCGATGCACCTCGGCATCGCCGGCAGCCGGCTCGAGATCATCGCCGGCGCTGGACACGTCAGCAACATCGAGCGTCCGGCAACCTTCAATCACGTGCTGAGCGAATTCCTCGTCTCACTCACGGCGCAGTAGGCAGCGGCGCTATCATTCGACCGTCTACCGTCCACCGTCTACCGTCCCTATCCCTTGGCCGAACTCTCCGCCTCCGAGACCTCCCGCCCCGCGCGCATCGGTGCCGTGCTGTTCCGCAATCGCGGCTGGCTCCCCGTGCCGTTCCTGCTCGTCCCGCTGCTCGCACCGGGCGGCATCACGCGCCTCGGCATCATCGTCTTCGTCCTGCTCTTCGTCCTCGGCGAGGGATGGCGGCTGTGGGGCGTCGCCACGGCCGGCACCGTGACGCGCCGACGGTCGCGCAACGTGCAGAAGCTCGTGACGCACGGACCGTTTGCCCTGAGCCGCAATCCGCTCTACAACGGCAACTACTTCCTCTGGATGGGCTTCGTCGCGCTCAGCGGGGTGTGGTGGTTCCTCCCCGTGGCGACGCTGCTCTTTGCGGTGGAGTACTTCTTCATCGTGCGCTACGAGGAAGGCGTGCTCGAGTCCATCTTCGGCGAGGAGTACCTCGCGTTCAAGCGCCGGACGCCACGCTGGATCCCGACGCTCGGGTCAGGAAAGGTCGACGGCGAGTTCTTCTGGGCCGAGGCGTGGCGAAGCGAGATGAGCACGTTCTTGCAGTACATCGCGTTGCTGGCCGTGTTCGTGGGGAAGGATCGGTATTTCCCGGAAGGACTGTTCTAGGAGTTGCAGACGGCAGAGGGCAGACGGCGGACGGCAGATACGACACGAGCCCGGCGAATTCAACCGCCGGGCTCACTCGTTTCTCTCTGCCGTCCGCCGTCTGCCGTCCGTCGTCTCCGCGTTAGCGGCTCGGCTTCCCCGGCGGATTCGGCCCGTTGAACACGTCCTTGTTCTTGGCGATGTACGCCTTCATGTTCGCCGGCACGTCTTCCTCGGGGAAGATGGCGGTCACCGGGCACTCCGGTTCGCACGCGCCGCAGTCGATGCACTCGTCGGGATGGATGTACAGCTGGTCTTCGCCCTCGTAGATGCAGTCCACGGGGCAGACGTCGACGCAGGCCTTGTCCTTGGTCCCGATGCAGGCTTCGGTGATGATGTACGGCATGAACGCTCCTGGGCGTGAAAACGACCGGCAACACTGGGAAGATAAGCCCCGCGCCATGGCCGCTCAACCGCCAAATTGCCCAACCTCGGGTCCAGAAGTGCCACGGCGAAGGCACTGCCGTGTGCTGTCGTCCTCTCTCGTCTTCTGTCGTATTCTTTAGACATGCTCATCTCCGTCAACGGCTCCCCCCGCCAGGTAGACCCGGTCCGCTCCCCCACCCTGCTCGCGGCGCTCCGTGACCAGCTGGGCCTGACCGGCCCCAAGCTGGGCTGCGATCACGGCGAATGCGGCGCCTGCACCGTGCGGCTCGACGGGGACCTCGTCTACGCCTGCCTCACCCTCACCGCCGCCTGTGAGAATGCGCAGGTGCAGACGGTGGAGGGGCTCGCTGAGGGCAACACGCTCGCCCCGCTGCAGCAGGCGTTCATTACGCACGACGCCGCGCAGTGCGGGTACTGCACGCCGGGACAGCTGCTCGCGGCTGCCGCCCTGCTCGAGAAGAACCCGCACCCCACCGACGACGAAATCCGGACCGCCATGAGCGGCAACCTCTGCCGCTGCGGCACCTATCCCAAGATCATCAACGCCATCCGCGCCGTAGCCGACGCCGGGACCGCCGCGCCGTGAGCCGCGAGCGCACGCGGTTCGTCCAGACGACCGTCGAGGTCGAGGGACGCACGGAGACCCGTGTCGTCGAGGTGCCGGCGTTCGAACCGGCGCCATGGACGGCCGAGACGCCGCTTTCGATCGTCGGCACCAGTCCGCTGCGCGTGGACGCGTTCGACAAGGTCACCGGGCGCGCGCGCTACACCGCCGACATCGTGCGGCCGGGCATGCTGTACGCCGTGATCGTCCGCGCACCGCAGGCCAAGGGATCGCTCACGGCCATGGACCTCGAGGTCGCGCGCACCATGCCGGGCGTGCGTGCCGTCATGGGCACCGGCGACGCGCCGGCCGCCACGCGGCTCTTCAGGCGCGAGGTGTCGTACGCGGGCCAGCCGCTGGCCGCGGTCTGCGCCGAGTCGCTCGACGCGGCCGAGCGCGCGGCGCGCGCCATAGCGGCATCGCTGGTCATCGAAGCCGCACCGCACGTGGTGACCGTGGACGACGCCATCGCGCCGGACGCCCCGCACGTGCGAAAGAGCGGCAACACCACCGAGCCCGACATCGTGCAGCGCGGCGATGTCGCCCGCGGCCTGGCCGAGGCGGAGGTGACCATCACGCGCGAGTACCGCACGCAGGTGGCGTTGCACTCCGCGCTCGAGACGCACGGTGCCGTCTGCGAGTGGAATGGCGACCATCTCACCGTCTGGGAGTCCACGCAGGGGATCTTCCGCGTGCGCAGCGACGTCGCCAAGGCGCTGGGGATTCCGCAGGCGAAGGTGCGCGTGATCAAGGACTACATGGGCGGCGGCTTCGGCGCCAAGAACGGCGCCGGCGCGCACACCTACACCGCCGCGCTGTTCGCGCGCACGCTTGGCGCTCCAGTGCGATGCGTCAACGACCGCCGTGCCGAACAGACCGACAGCGGCAATCGCCCGGCGACGGTGCAGAAGGTCACCATCGCCGCGCGCAAGGACGGCACGCTCACCGCGCTCGTCCTCGATGCGCTGATCCCGCTCGGCATCAGCGGCTGGGAGGGCGGTCCCGCGCAGATCTTCCACGAGATGTACGCGTGCCCGAACGTCCGCACCACGGAGACCTGCGTCTACATCAACGCCAGCGGCATGCAGGCCTTCCGCGGCCCCGGCTATGTGGAGGGCGCCTTTGCGCTCGAGGGCGCGATGAACGCGCTCGCGCGCGCCCTGCAGATGGATCCCGTCGCGCTCCGCCTCAAGAACCTCGCCACGAGAGACGAGCGCGCCAACCGCGAGTTCAGCGGCAACCATCTCGACGAGTGCTACACCGAGGGCATGAGGCGCTTTGGCTGGATTTCTTCCGTCTCCCGTCTCCCGTCTCCCGTCAGCCGCGTGAAACGCGGCCGCGGCGTCGCCGCGCAAACCTGGCCCACCGGCGGCGGCCCACCCTCCTACGCCCACGTGCGCATCAACAGCGATGGCTCGGTTGATGTGCTCGCCGGCACGCAGGACCTCGGCACTGGCTCGCGCACCATCCTCGCCCAGATCGCCGCTGAGGCGTTGGGTGCTCGGCTCGATACCGTCCGCGCCGTCATCGGCGACACCGAACGCCTCCCCTACACCGGCAACTCGTGGGGCTCCATGACCACGCCGAGCGTGGGCCCCGCCGTCCGCATGGCGGCAGAGGATGCCAAGATGCAGCTGCTCGAAGCGGCCGCGCAGCTCCTTGACCTTCCCCTCGAGCAGCTGACTACGCGCGACTCGCAGGTTCTGCCGGACTCCGCCGCGCCGCTTCCGTTCTCCGAAATCTGCCGCAGGCTTGGCAACATCCAGATCGTCGGCCGCGGCTCGCGTGGCCCCAATCCGGAACTCGCCGTGGTCACCGTCGGCGCACAGTTCGCGGAAGTCGAGGTGGACGCCGAGACGGGCGTCGTGCGCGTGGTGCGCATCGTCGCGGTCCATGACGCGGGGCGCATCATCAATCCCGCGCTCGCCGAGAGCCAGCTGCACGGCGGCATCATACAGGGCATCGGGTACGCGCTGTTCGAGGAGCGCCACATCGACCGCGCACGCGGCGTGACGCTCAATGCCAACCTGCACGACTACATGGTCCCGACGATGGCCGACATTCCGGCCATCGACGCGTCGTTCCTCGACGGTGCGGACCCCGCGGCCAATCACGTCGGGGCGCGCGGCATCGCCGAGCCGCCGATCATTCCCACGGCGCCCGCCATCGCTGCCGCCGTGGCCGATGCGCTTGGCGTCGAGGTCTGCGCGCTGCCGCTCACTCCGTGGCGCGTGCTCGGCGCGCTCGCCGAATGATCCCCGACAAGGTCGTCATCGCCGACAAGCTCGCGCTGCTCCGCGAGCACTGGAGCCCGCGCATCGTGGGCGAGCTCAACGGCCAGCACGTGAAGCTCGCCAAGTTCCAGGGCGAGTTCATCTGGCACGCACACGACGACGAGGACGAGCTCTTTCTCGTGCTCAGCGGGTCGTTCGAGATGCAATTCCGCGATCGTACGGTGCAATTGCGCGAGGGCGAGTTTCTGATTGTGCCGCGCGGCGTGGAGCACCGGCCTGTTGCGGCCGAGGAAGTGTCCATTCTGCTGTTCGAGCCGGCGGGCACGCTCAACACGGGCAACGCCGGCGGCGATCGCACCGTAGTCAATCCGCAGCGCTTGTAGGCGGCGCGTCACGCTCGGCATCTCGCTCGGTTCCCGCTCAGTCGCACGGTCGACCCCACACTCCAGCTCTCCCATCCATGAAGCGACTCCTCGTCCTCCTCCTGCCCGCCGTGCTCGGCGCCCAGAACCTGACGGCAACGGCCGACCGGATCTTCGCCCAGTGGAACAGCACGCACACGCCGGGTTGTGCGGTCGGCGTCTCGCGCAACGGCGTCCCGATCCTCATGCGCGGCTATGGCATGGCAGACCTCGAGAGCGGCACGCCCATCACGGCGAGGACCATTCTCGAGAGCGGTTCGGTCGCCAAGCAGTTCACCGCTACGGCGATCCTGCTCCTCGCGAATGAGGGCAAGCTTCGGCTTGATGACGACGTGCGAAAGTACGTGCCGGAGCTGCCGCAGTATGGGCGCACCATCACCATCCGGCACCTCGTGTCGCACACGAGCGGACTGCGCGAGTGGAGCAATCTCGTGGCCGACCAGGGCTATCCGCGCGGCACGCGGGTGACGACGCAGGCCGACCTGCTCGACATCATCGTCCGGCAGAAGGCGCTCAATTATCCCGTGGGCGATTTCTACTCGTACACGAACTCTGGCTTCGCCCTGCTGCCGACGATCGTCGAGCGGGTGAGCGGCATGCCATTCGCGCAGTTCAGCAACGAGCGGATCTTCAAGCCGGCCGGCATGGTGGACACGCGCTGGCGCGACGACTTCACGGTCGTCGTCCCCGGACGTGGCCAGGCCTATTCGCGCACGGCCAGCGGCTGGCGCATCAACATGCCGTTCGAGAACGTGCACGGCCCCGGCGGCCTGCTCACGACGGTGGGCGACTGGCTCACCTGGAACCACGCGCTCGATACGCGCGTCTTCGGCGCGGTGAGCGACTCGCTGCTCAGCCGGGCGACGCTCACGAGCGGCCGGCAGATCCCGTATGCCATGGGCATGATCAACGGCATGTATCGCGGCACGCCGGAGTGGCAGCACAGCGGCAGCACCGCCGGATACAGCACCTTCCTCGCCCGCTATCCCAGGGCCGGCCTGTCCATCGCGGTCATGTGCAACGCCGCCGGCGCGCCCGCGACGTCGTACGTGCGCCAGCTGGCGGACGCGCTCATCCCCGATCTCGCGGCACCGCCGGCGTTCGACACCGCGACCGCCGACCCGGCGCGCCTCGCGCGACTGACCGGCCTCTACCGCGACGGGCGCACCAACGACATCACCGAGCTCTTTGTCGAGCGCGGTCAGCTGCGCATCCGCGGCGGCGCCGTGCTGCGTTCACTGCGAGACGGCGATTTCCTGATGGGCGCCGCCTCGCGTGTTCGCTTCATCGCCGCCGCCGACGGGTCACCGACTGGCGCCCGCATCCTCGCGCCGGACGGCGACACCCTCTCGTGGAGGTTCATGGCCGCCGAACGCTGGAAACCCACGGACGCACAGCTGCTGGGACTCACGGGCCGCTGGCACCAGCCGGAAATTAACGCCACATGGACCGCGAAGATCGAGAAGGGCGCGCTCGTGATGGAGCTCCGTCCCGGCACACAGTTCACGCTCGTGCCGGCATACGTCGATGCCTTCGAGGGCGGCGCGTACGGAAGCGTCTGGTTCAGGCGTGACAAGAGGGGTCAAGCCACAGAAATGCACTTGGGCGCTGGGAGAGTCTGGGATTTGGGCTTCCGAAGAGAGACAACAGAGAAACAACAGAGAGACAACAGATAAACAACAGAGGGCGTCGCAAGCTGCGGCGCCCTCTCTGTTTCTTCTCTGTTGTATCTCTGTTGTATCTCTGTTGTTTTTCTGTTGTTTATCTGCGCCACGGCGGCGCATCTCCTTTCTTCCCCTCAATCTCCGGATTCTGGCGGTACAGGGTCGCCGTCTTCCCGATGGTCTGGATAACCTCCGCCCCCACCGCCTCGGCGAGGTCGGCCGCGGCGGCCTTCGCGCTGACGTCCACCGAGCGGTTGAGCGCCACCTTCACCAGTTCGCGCGTGCGCAGCGCATCGTCGAGCGACTGGATGAGGGCCTGCGTGAGCCCTTCCTTGCCGACATGAACCGTCGCCGGCAGGCCGTTGCATTCGGCGCGCAAGGCAGCGCGCATCTTTCCCGACATCGTCATGACTGCTCCTCGACTACTGTTTCGGCACGGCGGCGGCCGAGCGTGAGGTCAAATCCCGCGTCCCGGGTCGCGTCAGGAAGACACGCGGATCCAAGGGCGGCCCGCCCCACCACGTCTTGGCGTCGACGTAGCGCATCACCTGAAAGTGCAGGTGCGGCGCGTTCTTCGGCGCATTCCCCGTCGTGCCAACGTACCCGATGACCTCGCCCTGCGCGACGGTCTTCCCTTCCCGCAGCCCCTCGGCGTACCCGTCGAGGTGGGCGTAGTAAAACACGAATCGACGCGCCGGGTCCGTGGCGTAGATCGTGATGCCCCCCAGCGTGCTCTTCGTCAGGCGCAGGATCGTCCCGCTGTCCGCCGACAGGACCGGTGTGCCGCGCTTGGCGAGAATGTCCACCGCCTGGTGCGTCCTGGCGCCGCCGTCCCGCGCCTGCCAGTAGGTGTCGGGCACTGCGTCTGGCGTGACGCCATCCACGGGCACCATGAGGCCGCGCTCGAGCAGGTAGTCCTCGTCGGTCGCCGCGAGCGGGGCCTCCGGCGGCGGCGACTCTGACGGCGGCTCCGGCAGTTCCTCCGCCCGGACAGGCACGGGAACGTGCGGCCCGAGCGGCCGAATGGCCGGGCCGCACGCGGCCGCCAGAAGGGCCAGCGCAGGAAGGAACCGAACGGAGCGCATCTCAATTGACTAACGAATTCCGGCCCGCGGCGTCACGCTTGGCCCTTGCGATCTACTATATGTCTATTTAGTTTTACAGTTATATGAAGACCCTCTCCGAGTACTACACGGGTGCCGCCTCCTTCGCGGACATGGCGGCCGCCTCCGCCGAATACGGCGCCCTGTTTCAGGCGCAGCGCGATCGCGCCGTTGTCCCCGCCGACCTGCTCGCCCGCGCCGAGGCGCTGGGCGGGGCCTGGCACCTGCTCGTCATCTCCGAGGACTGGTGCATCGACTCCCAGAGCGCCGTCCCGGTGGTAAGCGCCCTGGCCGACGCCGCCTCCAACCTCTCGCTTCGCACCGTCAGTCGCGATGCGTTTCCCGAGCTGATGGATGCGCATCTCACCAACGGCACCTCGCGGTCGATCCCTGTTATCATCGTGCTCGACGCGGACTTCGAGGAGCGCGGCTGGTGGGGCCCGCGTCCCAAGGCGCTCCAGGAGCGCGTGGCCGCCGAGTGGAAGCAACTCGACAAGCCCGAGCGCAACAAGGAAGTCCGCCGCTGGTACGCCGTGGACAAGGGGCGCACGATCCTCGAAGAGGTGGTCGCGCTCCTCGAGCGCGCGGCCGTCGCTCAGCCGGCGATCGCCACCGCCGGCAGATAGACGAAGACCCGGTCGCGCCCGCGGCCGGTGATCTCGCGGAGCAGTCCGGCGCCCATCAGCCGTTCCACGGCGGCCCCCGCCGTGGGCGCCGAGATATCGAGCGCCGCGGCCGCGGCCGCCACGGTGACGGCCGGCCGGCCAGCCAGCAATTCGGCCAGCGCTGCCGCCGTCGGCCCTCCCCGGCCGAACGCCTGGCACTGCGCCGCCGCGAGCGCGCACGCCTCGCGGTATACCGCCACGCGTCGCCGCACGTCGCGCGCTTGCGTGGCCATCAGGTGCAGCGCACCGGCCGCGTCGTCTGCGGAACCAGAGACGACGAAGACGTCGGCCGTGGCTCCCCCCGACAGCGGCACGACCGCCCGGGCGATCGAGGCCGCGATGTTGCGCACGCGTCCGCACTCCCCTGAGGAAAGCACTGCGGCCGACAGCAGCGCGGGCCACGGCTCCGTCTCGGCGGCGCACAGTACCTCCACAAAGACACTCGGCATCCAGGGAAGCGCCGCATCGGCGGCGCGCAGTGCCTCTTCGAGCAGCCCCGGGGTCAGCGCGCGCCCGGCACGCATCATCTCCGCCGCGGTGTCCAACGCCACGGCGACACCGCGCAGGTGCAGGTCATCCGTGATGAACTCCCGCCCCTCTGGCGCGTACCACCAGGCGAGCAGTGCCGCGAACGCGGCGTCGCCATCGAGTGCCGCGCCCGGTGGCCGATCGTTGGCAGCAACGATAGCTTGAGCGCTGCGTAGTTTGAGGAGCGTCGCGAGCCCGGGCGCCGACACCGCCACCTGTTCGTCCAGGCGGGACATGGCATCAACGGCATCTTCCGTTGCCCGAAGGACTCCGACGTCAAGATCCAAGGACGCTCCGTCTAATTATCTTTGGCAATCTATCCTTAAATTGCTGGAAAGCTACGCCAGAAGGCCCCGAACCACCACCGGACGATAATAATGTTTCTCGGTTCATTCTTACTTTTCGCTCTGCAGGTGCCAGCGGCCCAGGCCGCCCCGACGCCTGACACCGCGGTCGCCCGGCATGTCGCCTCGGTCTCGTCGTACACGCCGCACCGGGTCTACAGGTCCGGCAAGAAGCGCTTTGCCGACTTCGAGTCCATGCTCGCCGAGGTCGCCCAGCGCGACCTCGTCTTCCTCGGCGAACAGCACGATGACCCGGGGACGCACCGCCTCGAGCGTGCCGCCCTCGAGGGGATCGGACGCCGTCGCGCCAAGGTGGTGCTCTCGCTCGAGATGTTCGAACGCGACGCACAGGCCAAGCTCGACGACTACCTCGCCGGCCGGACCGACGAGGCCGATTTCCTGAAGACATCGCGTCCCTGGCCCAAGTACGCCACCGATTACCGACCGCTCGTTGAGCTCGCCAAGGCCAAGGGATGGCCGGTCATTGCCGCCAACGTCCCGCGCCGGCTGGCGTCGCTGGTCGGCAGGATGGGACTGATTGGCGTGGACTCGCTGCCGGCCGCCGACCGTGCGCTCATCGCCACCCAGCTCCAGTGCCCGCCGGACAAGTACTACGAGCGATTCAAGGAGACGATGGGCGACATGACCGACCACGGTCAAAAGATCACCAAGGAAGAGGCAGCCGCGATGGTCCGGCGCTTCTACGACGCCCAGTGCGTGAAGGACGAGACGATGGGCGAAGCGATCGCCAACGCCCGCGCCAAGTATCCGGATGCCGTCATCGTACACGTGAACGGCGCGTTCCACTCCGACTTCGGCATGGGCACGGTGGATCGCGCCGAACGACGCCTGCCCAGTGCGCGCTCGGCGGTGCTGAGCTTCGTCCCCGTGGAGAACCTCGACTCTGCCGACGGCAAGAAGATCCGCAAGCAGGGCGATTTTATCGTCTTCACGCTGAAGCCGCCCGCGCCGCCCAAGGCGCCGGCCCCTGCCGCGGTGCCGCCGGGAACTCCGGCCGCGCCGCCGGCCGCGCCCAACCCGCCCGTTTCTCCACGCTAGCCTCGTGCGCGGCGCGCCCCTCGGCGCGCCGTCGCTGCATTCACCCTTTGCCTCTCTGAACGATGCGCCTCAACAGGTTCGGCGTAGTCGCCGCTGCTCTCTTCGTCGTTGCGTCACTTCCGCTCGCCGCGCAGGACCGGCTCAAGTCCATGCCGGGCTACGACCGCTACACGCAGATGCTCCCCAAGATCCAGGGAGCCATCAAGCCGGGCGTGGTCGCCGCGCAGTGGGCCGACGACGGCAAGTCGTTCGATTTCCTGCGCGACGGCAAGCGTCTGCGCTTCGACCTCACCACCAAGCAGGTGGGTGACGCGCCGGCTGGCGCCGCAAACGCCGGTGACGCGCGTCGCTTTGGCGGTCCGGCGCGCGGCCGCCAGGCGACCGTGTCGTGGACCGCTGACTCCTCGCGCAAGGCGTTCTACAAGGACCGCAATCTCTATCTCGCCGCCAAGGACGGTTCGGTCGAGCGGCAGATCACGACCGACGGCAGCGAGAGCCTGCGCATCAAGTACGGCACCGCCAGCTGGGTCTACGGCGAAGAGCTCGACCAGACCACCGCGATGTGGTGGTCACCCGACGGCAGTAAGCTTGCGTACTACCGCTTCGACGAGAAGCCGGTGAAGGACTACTACCTGCAGACCGATCAGACGACGGTGCAGGGATCGCTGATGACCGAGGGATATCCGAAGGCCGGTACGGCCAATCCGATCGTGGACGTCTATGTCTACAACGACCGCACCGAGCAGACGCGGCGGCTCGAGGTGCGCGATGGCGTTCCCTTCACCGACGCCGCCGTCGGTCACTACGTCTACGGCATCTCGTGGACCAAGGACGGCAGCGAGCTGCTGATCCACCGCACCAACCGGCGCCAGAACATCATGGAGCTCGCCGCCTGCCATCCGATCACCGGCGTCTGCCGCGCGGTGGTGCGCGAGGAGTGGCTGCCGAGCTGGACCGAGAACCACCCGACGATGCGCTGGCTCGACGACGGCAAGCGCTTCATCTGGGAGTCGGAGCGCACCGGCTTCAAGAACTACTACCTCTACGATCTCTCCGGGAAGCTGCTCACGACGCTGACGCAGCATCCCTTTGAGGTCGCCGGCATCGTGAAGGTGGACGAGAAGGCCAATCTCCTCTGGTACTACGCCCGCAGCGGCGACAATTACATGAAGCTGCAGCTCCACCGCGTGGGGCTCGACGGCAAGAAGGACACGCGTCTCACCGACCCGGCATTCCATCACACGGTCAGCGTCTCGCCGGACGGGAAATACTTCACCGACGTCGCGCAGACGCACGCCATCGCGCCGGTGACCGTGCTGCGCGACGGGAAGGGCGCCGTCGTGGCGACGATTGCCCAGAGTGACCTGACCGGATTCAAGACTGCCGAACTGAAGCCCGTGGAGCAGTTCACGTACGTCGCCGGCGACGGCGTGACGAAGCACTTCGGCATGATCAACAAGCCGTCAAACTTCGACCCGGCCAAGAAGTACCCGGTGCTCTTCTCCGTCTACAACGGCCCGGCCACGAACGGCGCCCGTGAGACGTTCGCCGCGCCCTCTCCAATGACGGAGTACGGCTTCATCGTCGTCACGCTCGACACGCGCAGCGCGGCCGGGCTGGGCAAGCGGGCGCTCGACGCCATCTACCTGAAGCTTGGCGAGACCGAGATCGACGACCTCGCGGCGGCCGCGAAGTACCTCGGCACGCTGCCGTACGTGGACGCCAAGCGGATTGGCATCTTCGGCACGTCGTACGGTGGCTACGCCGCGGCGCTGGCGATCCTGCGCTACCCCGACCTCTTTGCCGCCGCGTCGGCGCAGTCGGCGGTGACGAGCTGGCACCACTACGACACGATCTACACCGAGCGGTACATGTACACGCCGCAGGAGAACGAGGCCGGCTACAAGAAGGGGAGCGCCATGGAGTACGCGGCGAACCTCAAGGGGCGGCTGATGATCTACTACGGCACCGCCGACGACAACGTGCATCCCAACAACGCCATGCAGCTCATCCGCGCGCTCCAGCGCGCCGGCAAGAGCTTCGAGGTGCAGGTGGGGCCCGACGCGGGGCACAGCGCGCTCAATCCGCAGCGGATGATGGAGTTCTTCATCCAGTCGCTGGTGCTCGAGCCGGGGCTGCGCACGGCGATGTAGCGCAGCGCGCTCCGGCGCACCAGGAGCCCGGGCGCGGCATTCCAGCCCACCGCGACGTCGCGCGGTGGGCTAGAGCGTCTCCCACACAAAGCCGGCGGCGAGTCGTTCGGCGCGTTTCTTCGCGAGATCCAGGCGGAGAATTGCCGTGCCGCCGGCGCGGTGGGTGGTGCCCTTCACGGCCAGGTCGTCCACGCCGTCGCCGTCCGCATCGAGTGCGGTGAGCAGTTCGTGCGCGCGGAAGCGCAGGTCGTCCACGCGCAGCGGGGTCACCGCACCGTCAGGCGCGATGAGCACGAGCCGCTCGCGCACCCACTCGGTGTCGCCGGCTCGTACGCTCACGACCAGGGCACGGCGCGCTGCGCCGAAGCAGCCGCGCACCTGGCTCGACGTCGTCTTCATGCGGCGCTGCAGCCGTTCGTACGGCGGCGGGCTGGCGCGCAGCTCCACATCGAGTGAGTCGCGCACGAACGCCACGCGCGCGGCATAGGTACTGTCGGCCGACTTCTGCGCGGCGAGCTGCGCCCGACGCTCGGCAGAAGTGAGCGCCGCCAAGGCGGCTCGCGCCGCGCTGTCCGGCTCCGTCCGCAGCTCGCACACCGTGACCGTTGGTGGGGTGGCGCTGTCGGCGCGCACAGCGAACGCCGTGGGCGATCCCTTGATGCGCGCCACGCTGTCGAGCGCCGCAGACCCAAACACCCGCATGACGATGCGCCCGCTGTAGACGGAGAACGAATCGACGACCACGTCCTCCGCCCCCTTGGCCCACCACAGGCGGAATACGGCGCGCGGCTCCACCGGACTCAACACCGGGGCGGCCTCGTGAAACGCGCGCGCCTTGGCGCTGTCCTTGCGCACGTCCAGATCCATGCGCCCGACGTCGAGCAGCCACCGCGAGTTCCGCACCGCCGCCACGAACTGGCGCTCGCCGGCGGGAGCAAAGACGAGGTATGGCGCAATGGAGTCCGCCGACGGCGAAAGACGATGCTCCGTCGCCGTATCGTGCGCGGCGGCCATCGCCGCGGCGGAATCGGCGGTGTGCCGTGCGGCGCTGTCGCTGGGCGATGCCGCGCCCGATTCGGAGCGTCCGCCGGCGCCGCTACCACCGCAGCCCGCGGCGCCCAGCGCCAGCGCGGCAAGGCACGCCAGCGATGCGCACCACGGCGCATGGTGGCGAGCAGGCGCGTAATCGCTCAGCTTGTTCAGGAATCGTCTGGTCACGGCCGTGGAAGTTACGCTCGGCGTCCCTTCGCCCGACACCCTCTCGCGATGCATCCCTTCACGTACCATCAGGCCGAAAGCGCGGCAGACGCGGTGCGCGCCCTCGCCTCACCGGTGGCCGTGCCGCTGGGCGGTGGCACCGACCTGCTGGTGGCGATGAAGGAACACATCGCGCACCCCGAGACGCTGGTGGACCTGCGGCGCATCCCGGGAGCGCGCGATGTCGCGCTGCACGCTGACGGCTCGGCGCGCCTCGGCTGTGCCGTTCGCATCGAGGATATCGCCTCACACGCCGGCATCGCCGAGCGTTACGCCGCGCTCGCGCAGGCGGCCGCCGCGGTTGGCACGCCCCAGCTTCGCACCATGGGCACCCTGGGCGGCAACCTCGCCCAGCGCCCGCGCTGCTGGTATTTCCGCGGTGGGCTGCCGTGCTTCAAGAACGGCGCCACCGACTGCCTCGCCGAGACGGGGGAAAACCACTATCACGGGCTGTTCACGAATGGCACCTGCCACGCGGTGCATCCCAGCGACCCGCTCGTCGCGCTGACCGCGCTCGAGGCTACGGTGGAGGTCATTGGCGCCGGCGGCGTGCGCACGCTCTCGCTGGCCACGTTGTTCGAGGGCGCGGCACAGCGCCCCGAGCGAGAGGTGACGCTCGCGCCCGGCGAGTTCATCAGCGCCGTGCTCCTGCCGGCATCGGCCGCAGGCGGCGTGCAGTTCTACGAGAAGCTGATGCAGCGCGGTGCGTGGGACTTCGCCACCGTCTCGCTGGCGGCGCATCGCGCCGCGGACGGCACCGTGCGCATGGCATTCGGCGGCCTGTCGCTGGGCCCATGCCGTGTGAATCCGTCAGTGGAAGAGGACGTCACGACCGGCGGCCTCGACGACGACAGCATTGACGCGCTGGCCGAGCGTGCGATGTATGACGCCAAGCCGCTCGAGCACAACGGCTACAAGGTGTGGCAGGCGCAGGCCCTGCTGCGGCGCGCGATGCGCCGGCTGGATCCGCTGTGAGCGCCGAGAAGAAGCATCCGTTCGCGGCCATCGTGCTGGCGGCCGGCGCGGGAACGCGGTTCGGCGAGCCCAAGGCCGGGGCGGCGCTTCCCGACGGCCGCCGCTTTCTCGAGGCGGTCGTCGAGGGATGCGTCACGAGCGGCGCCGATCCCGTGATCGCTGTGGTTCCGCCGGGAACGGAGGTACCGCCCGCTGCGCGCGGCATCGTGAACGCGAAGCCCAAGGACGAGCAGGTGAAGAGCCTGCGCCTCGGCCTCGCGCAGCTCGCCAACACGTCGGTCGGCGGCGTGCTGGTGTGGCCGGTGGATCATCCCTTTGCGCTGGCGACGAGCGCCCTCGCCGTGGTGGATGCGGCGCGGCGCACCGGCGCGCCGATCGTGGTGCCGGTGCACGACGGCAAGCGCGGACATCCCGTCTGGTTCGCCCGCGAAACGTGGCGCGAGCTGATGACGGTGGCGGACGGCGGAGCGCGCGCGGTGGTGCACGCCTATGATGCGCGCGTGCACGAGGTGCCGGTCAGTGACCCCGGTGTGCGGCGCGACATTGATACGAAGGCCGACCTGGGTTGATCAGCGGAACGCTGGGGTTTCCTGCATACCACGGATTGCACGGATGGGGGACGGATCTCACGGATCATGCTTTTAGGGGCACACCACGATAACCCAGCTTGCGCGGTCGTTCCCCCAAGATTGATCCGTGCAATCCGTCCCCTTCCGTGTTATCCGTGGTATGCAGTAAGAGCGCCCCCATCCTCGTGATCCGCGGCAAGGCAGTAGGACCCGCTACGGCACCACCTGCACGTCCACTCGCGACGCCTGCGTGGGCGTGCGCCAGACACGGTGCGTCTGCGCCTTGAAGTCGCTCTCCTTCGCCTCGAAGATGTTGGGCACCCACGTCTGCGGGTTGCGGTCGATGAGTGGGAACCACGTGCTCTGCAGCTGCACCATCACGCGGTGCCCCTTCAGGAACCGGTAGCTCTGCGTGTGCAGGTCGATGGTGATCGGCGTGACCTGGTTCGGCACCATCGGCTTCGGTGTCTCCCACGACTCGCGGAAGCGTGACCGCAAGACATCGTTCGCGATCATGAACTCGTAGCCGCCCATCTTGCTGTTCGCCGGGTAGTCCTCGGGATAGACGTCGATCAGCTTCACGATCCAGTCGGCGTCCTGCCCCGTCGTCGAGACGTGCAGCTTCGCGGTGACGTCGCCGGCGAGCACCAGATCCTGCGCCAGCGGCTCCGTCACCCAGGTAAGCACGTCGGGTCGGTCCTTCACGAAACGCTGATCTTCGGTGAGCCATGCTCCCCAGCCCGAACCCTTGGCGTAGTACGTCGGCTCGATGGGTCGGTTGCGGTACGGCACCGGATGCGCGGGGTCGCTCACGAAAGAATCGTTGCCCGTGGTCGTCGGCGCCTTCAGCGACAGCACGCCGTTGGCCTGGAAGTACAGCGACGTCGTTGTCGCCTCGCGGGGCGGCCAGGCGCTGAACGTCCGCCACGTGTTGCTCCCGCTCTCGAACACCGTCGCCTCGGCGGCGACGTACGCGCCCGCCCCCTTCAGGTACTTGGCGAAGAACGGCGCCTCGATGTTCGCGCGGTACTCCACGCCCGTTGCCGCACCGAAGTCGATCTTGCCCAGCGTGCGGCCATCGCGCCGCCAGCCGCCGTGGTTCCACGGGCCGACGACGAGGAAGTTTCGTGACGTCGAGTCGCGCTTCTCGAGCGTGCGGTAGATGTGCACCGGCCCGTAGAAGTCTTCCTGGTCCCACCAGCCGGCCACATTGAGCGTCGGCACGGTGACGCGCGTGAGGTACGACTGCATCGCCTGCCGTTGCCAGAACGAGTCGTAGTTGGGGTGCGCCACGTAGTCGTTCCACGTGGGGATCTTCCCCTTGAGGTACTTGGTGTTGACGTTCGCAAGCGAGCCGAGCTTCAGGTACCAGTCGAAGGTGTCGTAGGTGTCGAAGGCGAACTGCTCGCTTTCCTTGGACGTCTCCATCATCGCCGCGTACTCAAAGCCGTAGCTCAACCGGAACGCGCCGTTGTGGTGGAAGTCGTCGCCGATCCACATGTCGGCCGGCGAGGCCTGCGGGCTCACCGCCGCGAGCGCCGGATGTGGATCGAGCATCGCCATCGCCGCGAGCCAGCCCGGATACGACACGCCAAGCATCCCCACCTTTCCGTTGTGACCGGGGACGTTCTTCAGCAGCCAATCAATGGTGTCCCCTGCGTCGGTGGATTCGTCGATGCGCGGCCCCGGTCCGTCCACGACGCGCGGGGGACGCTGCATCACGAACTGCCCTTCGCTTTTGTAGCGCCCGCGGATGTCCTGGAAGACGAAGATGTATCGCTCGGCCGCGAGTTCCGGATATCCGCGCGCCACCGGATACTGCGCGCCCGGCGCGCCGTACGGCGTACGGATGAACATGAAGGGGAGCGGCTCGCGCTGGTCCTTGGGCGCGAAGATCGTCGTGTACAGCTTGATGCCGTCGCGCGTGGGAACCATCGCCTCGCGGAACGCATACTCGGGTGCGGCGGCGGACGAGGAGGCGGGGGCCTTCGCGACCTGGGCGCCGGCAGGTGCGGTGACGGCAAGCGCGGTGGCTGATGCTGCGACGGCCGCCAACAGGGTAAACGCCTGTAGTTGGCGGGCAACGGCAAACGGTCGAGCGATGGGCATGGGCTTTCCCCCGAGTCGCAGCCAAAGCTACGCCGACAATCTCTGACTCGTAACAGCAGATCCACTCAAACCCTTCCCGGCTCAATCGTGTCTAAGGTGAGGGACTGCGGCGTTCGCCTGACACCGGGAAACCGGGGGCTGGCGCCTGTCGTAGTGCCAGTGTCCGACCACTTCTCCACCCCACCAGGGGAGTCGTTTCATGCGTCTTCAGACCGTCGTTGCTCTCGCCCTAACCGCAGCAGCTGCCGGCCCCGCGTACGGCCAGGACCAGCCGAGCGACAAGCCGGTGCGTCACGGCATCTCCATTGGGCATTACCCGAACGTCACGGGCCTCCGCATCAACTTCCGCGACCGCGCGCTCGGTGATGTGCGCGGCGCCAACATCACCGTCTGGGGGCCGTACGACGGCGACCCCGGCGGCACGGTGAACGGCTTCTCAATCGGCTTGCCGCTGACGCTCGTGGGCAACGTGAACGGCGTCGCCACCGGCCTCTTCGGCGCCGGCGCCGCGAATAACCTCACCGGCATCGGCATCGCACCCGTGGGCATTGGCGCGGGCGGCCGGTTGAAGGGTGTTGCGGTGGGTGGCGTCGGTGTCGGCGGCGGCGGTGACCTCGAGGGCCTCGCGTTTGGCGGCATCGGTGCCGGAGTGGGCGGCGACGCGCGCGGCATCCTGCTCGGCGGCGTCGGCGCTGGCATCGGCGGCAATCTGCGCGGCGCGGCGGCCGGGTTGATCGGCGTCGGCACCGGTGGACGCGTGAAGGGCATCGTGGCCGGCGGTATCGGTGCGGCCGCAGGCGGTGATCTCGAAGGGCTCGCCTTTGGCGGCATCGGCGTCGGTGCCGGTGGCGATGCCCGCGGCATCCTGATGGGCGGCATTGGCGCGGGTGTGGGCGGCAACTTCCGTGGCGCCGCCGTTGGCGGCATTGGCGTCGGTGCGGGCGGGAACGGCAAGGGACTGCTGATCGGCGGGATCGGTGCCGGCGTGGGCGGTAGCTTCCAGGGCATCGGCATCAGCGGCGTCGGCTTCGGAGTTGGCGGACGCCTGCGCGGCCTCGCGATGAGCGGCATCGGCATCGGTGCGGGCAGCAGCATTGACGGCATTGCGCTTGCCGGGCTCGGCATCGGCTCGCCGACCATCCGCAAGTTCGCCATGGCCTCGCTCATCGGCGCCAATCGCATCGAGGGCGTCGTGATCGCCCCCGGGATGGTGCGCCTCGAGAAGGGCGGCAGCATGCGCGGCGTCTCGGTGTCGACGATCAACGCAATGCGCGGCCGGCAGAGCGGGCTCGCCATCGGGCTCATCAACTACGCCCGCGAGCTCAACGGCATGCAGATCGGCGTGATCAACATCGCGCGAAATGCGAACGTGAAGTTCCTGCCGATCGTGAACTACCATAGGGACTGAGGATTTGGACCTAGGATTGCGATTTAGGATCTCGATCACGGGTTGCGATTCGCGATGAAGGGCGGGCGCCATGCCCGCCCTTCGTGTTGTATCGTTCATCGCAATTCCCTGCCGGCATTCTTGATCGGACGCCGGAATCCGTACGTCGCTCTCCCGGGTCTTCGATGCGCTCTTTCCTCCGCGTGATGTCCGTCGTGCTCGCCCTGCTCTTCGCCGCGCGCGGCACCCTGGCCCAGCCGGCTGCCGCAGCGACGGCATCGCCGGTGATTGTCGGTGCCGACCGCTTGCTGGGCGAATTCCGCCACCTCATCGCGGGCAAGCGACTGGCCCTGGTGTCGAACCACAGCGGTCGGCTGGCCGACGGCACGCACTTGGCCGATGCGCTCTACGCGCTGCCGGGTCGGCCGCTGCGCGCGCTCTTCGGCATGGAATTTGACATCCGCAGCAACGACTACTCGGCGCCGCGCGACGCCGAGCGAGCGATTGACAGAGCGACGGGCGTGCCGAAGTACAACCTGTACGGCGAGCACCATCGGCCCACGCGCGAGATGTTCGCCGATGCGCAGGTCGTCGTCTTCGACATCCAGGAAGTGGGCGCCCGGTTCTACGAGCACATCAACATCCTCGGCTTCGTGATGGACGCGGCCGCGGAGTATGGCCTGGAGGTCGTCGTGCTCGACCGCCCGAATCCGGTCACGGGCGCGGTGGTGGACGGGTTCGTCACCGATTCGGCGTATCGGTTCCGCTTCGGCTCCTACGCGTCGGTACCCGTGCAGCACGGCATGACCATGGCCGAGCTGGCGCAGTTCTACAACGGCGAGCGGTTGCTGCAGGGCGGTCGCACCGTGACGCTGCATGTGGTGCCGATGCTCGGCTGGCGGCGCGGCATGTGGTACGACGAAACCGGCCTGCCCTGGCGCAAGCCGTCACCCAACCTGCTCTCGCTGCAGTCGCTGCTCGCGTATGTGGGCACCTGCCTGTTCGAGGCGATCAACGTCTCGGAAGGACGCGGCAGCGCGACGCCGTTCGAGGTGGTCGGCGCGCCGTGGCTGGACAACGTGCGGGCAGTGGAGATGCTGAACGGTCTGGGGCTCGCGGGTATCCGCTTCGACACGGTGACCTTCACGCCGGTGCAGCAGCCCTTCCACGGACGACCGCCCGAACTCGCCGGTGAACGGCTGGCGGGCATCGCGCTGCACGTCACCGACCGGGATGCGTTGCGCCCGTACCGCGCCGGAGTGGCGCTGCTCTGGGCGGTGCAGCGGCTCCACGGCGACCGGCTGGTGTGGAATGACGCCGTGCTCGAGCGGCTGACGGCGACGCCGCGGCTCAAGCGCATGCTCCTCGAGGGCCGCACGCCGGCGGAGATCTTTGCATCGTGGGATGCTGAGGTGGCGGCGTTCGAGCGGACCAGCGCCAGGTACCGGCTCTACTAGCTCGCGCCGGAGGGTCCTTCCGTGAACGCCTGATTCGGCTGTTGCGTTAGTTCGACAAGAGCCACTCCGGCAGCGCGCCCCCCTTCAACCGAGACGCCCCCCATGCGTACTCTCTCGCTCCTGCTCGCTGCGGTCGCGGCGACGTCCACCCCGGCGGCCGCGCAGTTGCAGAACATCGTCCCCACCCGCGAGTGGCAGGTGCCGTGGGAGAAGACACGCCCCCGTGATCCGTCCGTGCACCCCGACGGCCGCATCTTCTTCGTCGGGCAGGCCGGCAACTACCTCGCGTCGCTCGACCCGCGCACGGGCACGTTCAAGCGTTACACCATCGACGAGGGGACCTTCCCGCACAACTGCATCGTGGACGCGCGCGGACATGTGTGGTATGCGGGCAACCGCAACGGGATGATCGGGCGCCTCGATCCGGTGAGCGGCGCCATCACGCGGTACCCCATGCCCGATTCCACGGTGCGCGACCCGCACACACTGACCTTCGACAAAGTCGGGGATATCTGGTTCACGGTGCAGAACGCCGGGTACGTTGGAAAGCTCGGGGTCAAGACCGGGAAGATCCACCTCGTGAAGATGCCCGAGCGCGGCTGGCGTCCCTATGGGATCGTCATCGACGCGAACAACCACCCCGTCTTCGACCTGTTCGGCACGAACAAGATCGGCACGGTGGACCCGGCGACGATGACGCTGAAGACATACCCGCTGCCGCACGACCGCGCGCGGCCGCGGCGCATCGGCCTCACGTCGGACGGCACCGTCTGGTACGGCGATTACACGCGCGGTTTCCTCGGACGGCTGGATCCCAAGTCGGGCGCGGTGGAGGAGTTTGCGCTCCCCGGCGGCCCGCTGTCGCTGCCGTACGCCATGACGGTGGATGACAAGGACCGCATCTGGTTCGTGGAGACCGGGAAGCAGCCCAACCGGTTGGTCGGTTTCGACCCGAAGACGAAGAGCTTCTTCGGCCACACCGACATCGAGAGCGGCGGCGGCACGGTGCGGCACATGGTCTTCGACCGCAAGACCGGCGTCATCTGGTTCGGCACCGACAACGGCACGATCGGTCGCGCGCAGGTGTCGGGGATCAAGACCGCGATGTAGCGCGAGCGACCGACCGGACCCGCGGCATCAAGGGAAGTCGGGAAGGTGCCGCCCAGAATGACCAACGCCGCAGCGCTCTCGGAGCCGCTGCGGCGTTGATGTTCTCACCCCCACCCCTGGAGGCTGAGTCTAATACCTACTTCTTCGGCCGATGTTCCGCGGCCCACTTCTGCATCTGGGCACGGGCCTGCTCCCTCGTCAGCTTGCCATCGAGCACCTGGGCGCGAACGGACTCGCGCTGGGCACGGAACTGCTCAACGAAGGCCTTCTGTTCAGGCGTTGCGTTGGCGCGGAGCCCGGCGCCCCGGCCGGCGGCGAAGCCGGCGCGATTGCCCGCAGCGAAGCCGGCGCGTCCACCGGCGCGGACGCCGGCGCGAACACCAGCACGCTTGCCGGCGGCGAAGCCGGCGAGAGCGCCATCGCGGACACCGGCACGAGCGCCGGCGCGGAAGCCCTGGCGCGGACCAGCGAACGCGCGCCCCTGCCCGATGAAGCCACGGCCCTGATGGACCCCCTGCCCCATCCCCATGCGGCCAGCGCGCTGGCCGGCGAAGCGGCGCATCTGCTGCTGGTGCTCGATGCGCTGCGCCTCACGCCTGGCGAGGTTGTCGATGCCAGGGAATGCCCCGGCCGGCAGGCCACCCTGCGCGAGAGCCGGTACTGCGGCCGCGGCCAGAGCCACGGCAAGACCAAGGAACTTGATGGTGCGCATCTGCGCCTCCCAATGAGCGTCGGGGACTAGACTGCCCCGTTTGCACAATGGACGCTCGGGGACCGTCGGCGTTAAGCGGCAGACCCGTGTCGCAGTGGGTTCCACCGCATACCACGGATTTTACGGAAGGGGACGGATGCGCACGGATCCGGCTTCTAAAGGGAACGTCGCCGCGACTCCGATCTCGCGAAGCGCGCCCCATCAAGGAGGATCCGCATTATCCGTCATCTTCCGTGTGATCCGCGGTATGCAGTAGCGCTACCTGAAGTTATGAACACATGCTAATGCTGTATCAGCGTGCATTTTACATTATGCTAGGATACAAATGTTTGTGGATAATTGACGCCTGATTTCCACACCCAGATTCGTTGAGGCGGCGAGTAATGTGCCACGCGAATATTTCCCACACACTTTCGTTTGCAAATCATCTCTGACCGACTAGTTTTCTCGGCATGGCGGCCACCTCTCTCACGCTCGCGGGATTCAAGGGCATGCGCGGCGACATTCTCGTCGCCCTGCGCAAGGAGCAGCCGCTTACCATCAAGGCGCTCGCCAAGCGTTTTGGCCTGACCGACAACGCGCTGCGCCGCCATCTCACCGAGCTGGTGGATGCGGGGCTCGTCGTCTATCGCCGCGAGATTCACGGCCAGGGCGCCCCGATCTTCGCCTACTCCCTCAGCGACGCCGGCGAGGCGCTCTTTCCGCGTGCGTACGTGGACCCGCTCCTCGACGCGCTCGAGTCGCTGCGTGAGCGCGAGGGAACCGAGGCCGTCGTCCAGCTGTTCCGTCGTCGGTGGGATTCCCTCGCTGAGGCGGCCAAGCCGCGTCTCGCCGAGCTCCCGCTCCACGAACGCGCCCAGCTCCTCGCCGAGCTGCTCGCCGCCGAGGGCTACATGAGCGAGGCCATCGCCGGACAGGGCGAGGCCACCACCATCCGTCACCACAACTGCGCCGTGCGGGAGATCGCGCTGCGCTTTCCCGAGATCTGCTCCGCCGAGGCGGAGTTCATCGAAACCGTGCTCGACGCCCCCGTCGAGCGCCGCATGCACCTGAAGGACGGCTGTCGCGCCTGCGAGTACGATGCGATCGGTGGAACACCGAAGCGCGCACCGCTCCCAGTACACGTGTCGGCGCCTATCCCCGCGCCTGCTTCCGCACCCGAGACCCCGCAATGAGTTCTTCGATTGAATCGCTGGTCAACAAGGAATACCAGTACGGCTTCGTCACCGACGTCGAGTCGGACGCCATTCCCATCGGCCTCACCGAGGAGACGGTTCGGCTGATCTCGGCAAAGAAGCGCGAGCCGCAGTGGCTCCTCGACTGGCGCCTCAAGGCGTTCAAGCGCTGGCAGTCCATGACCGAGCCGCGCTGGCCGAACGTGAAGTACAACGACATCGACTACCAGGCCCAGACCTACTACTCGGCGCCGCGCAGCGTGAAGCCGCTGCAGTCGCTCGATGAAGTGGATCCCGAGTTGCTCAAGACGTACGAGAAGCTCGGCATCTCGCTCAACGAGCAGAAGCGGCTCTCCGGCGTGGCCGTGGACGCCATCTTCGACTCCGTCTCGGTCGGCACGACGATGAAGGAGGAGCTCAAGAAGCACGGCGTCATCTTCTGCTCGTTCGGCGAGGCGGTGCTCGAGCACCCCGAGCTGGTGCAGAAGTACCTCGGCTCGGTCGTCCCGTACTCCGACAATTTCTTCGCCGCGCTCAACTCGGCGGTCTTCAGCGACGGCTCCTTCGTCTACATCCCGAAGGGCGTGCGCTGCCCGCTGGAGCTGTCCACGTACTTCCGCATCAACGCGGCCGACACCGGCCAGTTCGAGCGGACGCTCATCGTCGCCGACGAGGGGGCGTACGTCAGCTACCTCGAGGGGTGCACGGCGCCCAAGCGCAGCACCAACCAGCTGCACGCCGCCGTGGTCGAGATCGTGGCCCTCGACAACGCGCAGGTGAAGTACAGCACGGTGCAGAACTGGTACGCCGGCGACAAGGACGGCGTGGGCGGCATCTACAACTTCGTCACCAAGCGCGGCAAGGCGTTCACCAACAGCAAGATCTCGTGGACGCAGGTCGAGACCGGTTCGGCGATCACGTGGAAGTACCCCAGCGTCATCCTGCAGGGCGACAACTCCACCGGCGAGTTCTACTCGGTGGCGGTGGTCAACAACCACCAGCAGGCCGACACCGGCACGAAGATGATCCACATCGGCCGGAACACGAAGTCGACGATCATCTCCAAGGGCATCTCGGCCGGCCACGGGCAGAACTCGTACCGCGGGCAGGTGAAGGTGCTCCCCAAGGCCGTGGGCGCGCGCAACTACACGCAGTGCGACTCGATGCTCATCGGCAACCAGTGCGGGGCGCACACCTTCCCGTACATCGAGGTCTCCAACAACACGGCGACCCTCGAGCACGAGGCGAGCACGAGCAAGATCGGCGAGGACCAGATCTTCTACTGCAAGCAGCGCGGCCTCAACGCCGAGCACGCCATCTCGCTCATCGTCGCCGGCTTCTGCAAGGAAGTCTTCAAGGAACTGCCGATGGAGTTTGCGCTCGAGGCGCAGCAGCTGTTGGGCATCTCACTGGAAGGGTCGGTGGGGTAGTGACGGCAGACGGGAGACGGCAGACGGGAGACGACACTACGTCTCCCGTGGACCGCCCCCGTTGCCTCACTCGTCTTCCGTCCTCCGTCTTCCGTCTCCCGTCACCATCGACACACATATCATGCTGAAGATTGACAACCTCACCGCCAACGTCGGCGACAAGCAGATCCTCAAGGGCATCTCCCTCTCGGTCAACGCCGGCGAAGTGCACGCCATCATGGGCCCCAACGGCTCGGGCAAGTCCACGCTCGCGCAGGTCATCGCCGGGCACCCGGGCTACGAGGTCACCGGCGGCTCGGTGACGTTCGAGGACCATGACCTGCTCGAGATGGACGCCGAGATCCGCGCCCAGGCCGGCATCTTCCTCGCGTTCCAGTACCCGGTGGAAATCCCCGGCGTCTCCAACGCCTACTTCCTGCGCGCCGCCTACAACGAGCTCCGCAAGGCGCGCGGCCAGGAGGAAGTCGACCCGATGGAGTTCCTCGACGTCATGACCGAGAAGCTGAAGATCGTCGAGATGACCGAGTCGATGCTCCAGCGCTCCGTGAACGCCGGCTTCTCGGGCGGCGAGAAGAAGCGCAACGAGATCCTGCAGATGGCGGTGCTCGACCCGAAGCTCGCGATCCTCGACGAGACCGACTCGGGGCTCGACATCGACGCGCTGCGCATCGTGGCCGAGGGCGTCAACAAGCTGAAGCGCCCCGACAACGCCACCATCGTCGTGACGCACTACCAGCGCCTGCTGAACTACATCGTGCCGGACTACGTGCACGTGCTCGCGCAGGGGCGCATCGTGCGCTCCGGCGGCAAGGAACTGGCGCTCGAGCTCGAGGAGCGCGGCTACGACTGGCTGCTCGAGACGGCGGGGGCGACGGCGTGACCGCGCATTCGAACTACCGCGAGCTCTTCGACGCGGCGGCGCAGCGTCCCGCAGCCAGGGACTTCCTGCCGAAGCTGAAGATTGCCGCCATCGAGCAGTTCGAGGCCGTCGGTTTCCCGACCACGCGCGACGAGGACTGGCACTTCACCTCGGTGTCGCCGATCGCCGAGCGGATCTTCCGCCCGGTGCGGTCGACGGCGACCACGCTGACGGCCGATGATATCGCCCGCTTCACTTACGGCCAGGACGACTGGCACCTGCTCGTCTTCGTCAATGGCCGCTACGAACCGACGCTCTCCTCGTTCGCCCAGCTCGACGTGGACGCGCAGGTGATGACGTTCGGGGACGCGCTCAAGGAAGCCCCGGAGCTGCTCGCCGAGCGTCTCGGCACGCTCGCCCCCTCGGCGCACGCCTTCACGGCGCTGAACACGGCGTTCATGGCCGACGGCGTCGTGATTCGCGTGCCCAAGAACGTGGTGCTCGAGACGCCGGTGCACATCGTCTACGTCACCGACAGCCATGCCAACGGCGCGTCGCTGCACCCGCGCACGCTCGTCATCGCCGAACACGGCGCCCAGCTGACGCTCGTCGAGACGTTCGCGACGATCGGCGGCGGGGCCTACTTCACCAACCACGTGGCCGAGGTGGTGGTGGGCGAGAACGCCCGCGTGGACCACTACAAGGTCCAGCGCGAAGGCGGCGACGCCTTCCACGTGGGCACGATCCAGGCCACGCAGGATCGCAACTCCATTTACCACGCCTTCTCCTTCGCGGTCGGCGCCCAGCTGTCGCGCACCAACGTCTTCTCCAAGCTGCTGGGGGACGGGAGCGAGGTGCGGCTCAACGGGCTCTACGCGCTGGAAGAGGCGCAGCATGCCGACCACCAGACCTTCGTGGAGCATATCGCGCCGTCGTGCTCGAGCCGCGAGGTCTACAAGGGCATCCTCGACGGCACGTCGCATGGCGTGTTCAACGGCAAGGTCTTCGTGCACCCCGAAGCGCAGAAGACCGACGGCAAGCAGACCAACAAGGCGCTGCTGCTCAGCGAGGGCGCGCGCGTGGACAGCAAGCCGCAGCTCGAGATCTTCGCCGATGACGTGAAGTGCACGCACGGCGCCACCGTCGGGCAGCTGGACGACATGGCGCTGTTCTACATGAAGAGCCGCGGCATCGGCGCCGACCGCTCGCGGGCGCTGCTCACGTACGCGTTCGCGGCCGAGGTGCTGGAGCTCATCGAACTCGAGCCGCTCAAGGTGGCGCTCGAGGCGCTGCTGTTCGCGCGCTTCATTCCGCCCGACACGGTCTAAGGAGCGTTGCGTGTCCGCTGAACTCGACGACCTGTACCAGAGCATCATCCTCGACCACAACCGCCGGCCGCGCAACTTCCGCGTGATGGACGACGCCAGCGCGCACGCCGAGGGGAAGAACCCGTTGTGCGGGGACCAGCTCACCATCTGGCTCAAGCTCGACGGCGACCAGATCAGCGACGTGTCGTTCCAGGGCAGCGGGTGCGCCATCTCCAAGGCGAGCGCGTCGCTCATGACGGCGGCCATCAAGGGCAAGAGCCGCGGCGAGGCCGAGCAGCTGTTCACCAAGTTCCACGGCGTCGTCACCGGCGTGCACCCGGAGGACGCCGAGTCGCTCGGTTCGCTGAAGGCGCTGGGCGGCGTCTCGCGCTTCCCGCTGCGCGTCAAGTGCGCCTCGCTCGCGTGGCATGCCATGCACGCCGCGCTCACCCAGAACGACGCGGTCGACGCGCCGGTCAGCACCGAGTGATGTCCGCATGAGCGCCGCCGGGTTCAGGGATGTGCGTCCCGATTTTCCGCTGCTGGCGTCGAATCCCGGGTTGGTCTACCTGGACTCGGCGGCCACGTCCCAGAAGCCGCGCGCGATGCTGGACGCCATTCGCGGCTACTACGAGACGGCCAACGCCAATCCGCACCGCGGCGCCTACAAGCTGAGCGGTGCGGCGACCGACGCCTACCATGGCGCGCGCCGCGAGATCGCGCGCTTCCTCGGCGCGGCGGACGCCGACACGCTGATCTTCACGCGCGGCACCACCGAGTCCATGAACCTGCTGGCGACGGCGTGGGGGCTCACGCACGTGCACCGCGGCGACCGCGTGGTGGTGACGCGCCTCGAGCACCACGCCAACTTCGTCACATGGCAGCAGCTCGCGCGCACCGTCGGCGCCGAGTTCCGCGTCTGCGAGCTGACGCCGGACGGCCAGGTGGACCTCGACCAGCTGCGCCTGCTCGTCACCGCCAACACGAAGGTGGTGGCGTTTGGGCACGTGTCGAACGCGCTGGGCACCATCAACAACGTGCGCGAGATCGTGAAGATCGCGCGCGCCATCGGCGCGGTGGCGTTCTGCGACGGCGCGCAGGGGGCGCCGCACCTGCGCGTGGGCTTTGACGAGCTCGGCGTGGATGCCTACGCCTTCAGCGGCCACAAGATGCTCGGTCCCATGGGCATCGGCGGCGTCATCGTGCGCCGCGCCGTGCTCGACACGATGCACCCGTACCAGTTCGGCGGCGACATGATCGAGTTCGTCTTCGACGGCGATTCCACCTGGAACGTGCTGCCGCACAAGTTCGAGGCGGGCACGCCCAACGTCGAAGGCGCGGTGGGGCTGGCCGCCGCCGTCCGGTATCTCGATGCCCTCGGCGTGGACGCGGTGCGTGCGCACGAAGTGGCGCTGACGCGCTACGCGATGGAACAGCTCGCCACGATCGAGGGCATGCACCTGTACGGCCCCGCGTCCGCCGAGGCGCGCAGCGGCGTGGTGAGCTTCACGCTCGGCGACATCCACCCGCACGACCTCAGCACGATGCTCGACGTGGACGGCATCTGCGTGCGGGCCGGGCATCATTGCGCCCAGCCGCTGATGCGCGCGCTGCATGTGACGTCCACCGTGCGCGCCAGCTTCTACGTCTACAACACCGCGGCGGACGTGGACGCGCTGGTGGCGTCGCTGCGGAAGGCGCAGGTGCGGTTCCATGCCCACGTCGGCTGAACCCGGCACCGCCGCGAGCGGACAGGGCGCGACGGGGAAAGACGCACCGGGCAAGGGCGCGGACGCGGGGCTGGCCGCGCTCTATCAGGAGCGCATTCTCGACCACTATCGCCGGCCTCGCCACAAGGGAACGCTGGAGCGCGCCACCGGCGTGCATGGCGTGAAGAACCCGCTGTGCGGCGACGATGTGACGGTGTCAGTGCTCGTGCGCGACGGCGTCGTTGTCGAATCGCGGTATACGGGAACGGGCTGCTCCATCATGCAGGCCACTGCATCCATGCTCATGGGGCTGGTGCATGGCCGCACGCGCGATGAGGTCGAGGCGCTGGCCCGCCGGTTCGACGCGATGCTGGCGAGCGGCACCGCCGATGCGTCACTCGGCGAGCTGGATGCGCTGGCCGGTGTGGCAACGTTCAAGGCGCGGCATAAGTGCGCGAAGTTGCCGTGGCAGGCGTTGCTGGGGGCGCTGGCAGATGGTAGAGGGTAGAAGGTAGAGGGTAGATAACGGCCGGCCGACGTCTACCATCTGCCGTCTACCTTCTACCATCTGCCTTCACCACTCCCCACACCGCACCCCGCGCCGCAC
The DNA here is from genome assembly GCA_964416005.1 of uncultured Gemmatimonas sp. Classification (GTDB taxonomy): domain Bacteria; phylum Gemmatimonadota; class Gemmatimonadetes; order Gemmatimonadales; family Gemmatimonadaceae; genus PNKL01. Next base: position 27,663 of record CAYQCP010000004.1, on the reverse strand, counting down.
CTTTAGTCATGCGCCGTTTCGCCGTACTTGCTGCCCTCGCCTTTGCTGCCGCCTGCTCGGGCGACGGCCCGACAGCTCCGCCGGTGACGCCGCCGGTTACGCCGCCGCCGGTGACACCGCCGGTGACGCCCCCGGTGACGCCGCCGAGCGCGGACCCGCCGGCCGTCGCGCGCGAGTTCCGCGGACTGTGGGTAGCCACGGTCGCCAACATCGACTGGCCGTCACGAACGGGCATGAGCCAGACCGAGGCGATGGCCGAGATGCGGGTCATTCTCGACAAGGCCCAGGCGCTGCGCATGAACGCCGTCATACTGCACGTGCGCGCGTCGGGCGATGCGCTGTACCGCTCGACGCTCGAGCCGTGGGCCAAGGCGCTGACGGGCACGCAGGGCGCGGATCCGGGGTGGGATCCGCTCGCAACGTGGGTCGATGAGGCCCACGCGCGCGGACTCGAACTGCACGCCTGGTTCAATCCGTTCCGCGCCGGCAACGTGGCCGATTCGGCCAAACTTGCGGCCAATCACCTGTGGAGGGCACGGCCCGACCTGGCGCGCGTTTGGGAGGGCCAGCTCTGGTTCGATCCCGGCGAGCCGGATGTGCACACGTGGACGATGGATGTCATCAAGGACGTCATCAATCGGTATGACGTCGACGCGGTGCACATGGACGACTACTTCTACCCCTATCCTCTGGGGAGCGCGCCGGTCTTCAACGACGACGCGTCGTACAACCGGTATCTCGCGGCCGGCGGCGCACCGATGGCCCGCGCCGACTGGCGTCGCCGCAACGTGGACACCTTCATCCAGCGCCTGTACGCCGAAGTGCACGCGGCGAAGCCGTCCGTGAAGGTCGGGATCTCGCCGTTCGGCATCTGGCGACCGGGGAATCCCGCCGGCATCACGGGTCTTGACGCGTACAGTGCGATCTACGCCGACTCCAGGAAGTGGCTCGAGAACGGCTGGGTGGATTACTTCGCGCCGCAGCTGTACTGGTCGCTCGCCAGCACGGGGCAGAACTTCACCTCCTTGCTCGACTGGTGGATCTCGGTGAACGCGCAGAAGCGGCACCTCTGGCCGGGACTGGCCGCGTACCGAGTGGCTGACGGCGGCTTCACGTCGGCAGCGGAGATCACCAACCAGCTTGCGGTGACGCGATTCCGGTCCGGGCCGAATGCCGGCGGCGGAAGCGGCTCGCTGCTCTACAACACCACCGCCGTGCGGACCAATGCCCGCGGACTCGCGGACTCGCTCGCCAAGAACAGCTTCACGGCCAACACGCTCGTGCCGGCGTACACCTGGCTCGATGCGACACCGCCCGCGGCGCCGACCATCGCCGTCACGGATCAGAACGGGATGATTCGCGCGACGATCACGCCGGGCGGCGCCGAGCCGGCGCGGTGGTGGATGGTGCAGTGGCGCAACGCCACCACGTGGAACTACAAGCTCGTGCTCGGCACGAGTCCCCTGGTGAACCTTCCGTACTCGAGCGCGGCGGAGAAGGCCGATGTGGTGGTGGTGACCGCGCTCGACGCCGCGTGGAACGCTTCGACCGCCGTCACCTGGCGAGCCGTGGCAGCGCAGTAACACATGCCCGCCACCGACCCGTCGCGTCCAAGCGGCGGCCACCTGGTGGCCGAGGTGCTGCATCGGCATGGCGTGCGGTCGCTGTTCGGCCTGGCCGGCGGACACATCGCACCGATCTTCGTCGAAGCCAAGCGGCGCGGCATCCGCGTCATTGACACGCGGCAGGAGCAGACGGCCGCCTTTGCCGCCGATGCCACGGCGCGACTGACCGGCGTCGGCGTCGCGGTGGTGACGGCCGGCCCCGGCGTGACGAACACGCTCACCGCATTGACCAATGCGCGCATGGCGCGGTCGCCGATGCTCATCATCGGCGGCGCCACCGCCACCGTGCTGCGCGGGCGCGGCTCGCTGCAGGATATCGACCAGATGGCGGTGATCCGCCCGCACGTGAAGCACGCGGAGCAGGTGCGGCGCGTGGCCGACATCGTGCACGTGCTGGAGCGCGCCCTGCGCGTGGCGCGTGAGGGCGTGCCGGGGCCGGTTTTCGTGGAACTGCCGCTCGACGTGCTCTACTCGGAGGCGCTGGTCCGTGAGACGATGGGACTCAGCACGCCCCCTGCTGCCGGCGCGCCGCTGCGCAAGAAGCTTGAGCACTGGTACCTGAACCGGCACGCCAACAAGGTCTTCGCTCCTGGCGGCGCCGTGCCGCAGGATCCGGTGCACGTGATGCGCATGCACCCGAGCGCCCGCGCCGTGGCGCGCGTGGCGGCGATGCTCGGGCGCGCCGAGCGCCCGGTGATGGTCATCGGCAGCCAGGGATGTGAATGTGCGGCGGAGAGCGGCGCCCTGGCCGAGGCGGTGCGCGCATTGGACGTCCCCGTCTTCCTGGCCGGCACGGCACGCGGGTTGCTCGGCGCCGGCAGCGCACGGCAGGTGCGGCATCACCGCAAGGACGCGCTGCGCGAGGCGGACCTCGTGCTGCTCTGTGGCGTGCCGATGGATTTCCGGCTCGACTATGGCCGGCACATCGGCAGTCGCGCCACGATCGTGTCGGCCAACCGTGACGAGCGCGAACTCCACAAGAACCGGCGGAGCTCGCTGGCCGTCTGTGCCGACGCCGACCTGTTTGTGCGCGCGCTGGCCGGCGCCGGCGCCCGTGCGGCGTGCCCGACGTGGGCCGCGCACCTCGCGGAGCGCGACGCAGCACGCGACGCGGCCATCGCGGCCGAGTCCGAAGCGCTGCTGCCGCCGGTCAATCCGCTGGCACTCTGCCGCGAGGTGGACGACTTGCTGACGGAACGCTCGACGGTCGTCGCGGATGGCGGCGATTTCGTGGCCACCGCGTCATACGTCGTGCGCCCGCGCGCGCCGATGCGCTGGCTCGACCCTGGCGTGTTCGGTACGCTGGGAGTGGGCGCTGGTTTCGCGATGGCGGCCAAGCTCGCGCGCCCCGACGACGAGGTCTGGCTGATGTGGGGCGACGGCGCCGCCGGTTATGGCGTCGTCGAGCTCGACACCTTCGTCCGCCACGGACTCCCCGTCATCTGCGTCGTCGGCAACGACGGCGCCTGGACGCAGATCGCCCGCGGCCAGATGCCGATGCTCGGAGACGATGTGGGCACCCAGCTCGGACGCACCGGGTTCCACGAGACCGCGGAGTCACTCGGCGCGCGCGGCCTGCTGCTCGACGATGCCTCGAAAGTCGAGGCGACGCTGCGCGAGGCGCGGGAGATCGCGCGCGCCGGCCGGCCGGTGCTGATCAATGCGATGATTGGAGTGGGGGAGTTCCGGAAGGGCAGTCTATCCATGTAGAGTGAGACAGAGAGCGACAGAGTAGGGCAGATACTGCGAGGGGCGCTGCGAATGATCGCGGCGCCCCTCAAGCTGTAGTAACTGCTTTATGCTATCGCACTGTGTCTGATTCGAGCGCTCACAGCGGCTCAAACCTCGCCTGGAAGAACCGCAGGTACTTCGGCTCGTAGATCATCTTGAGCCCCCTCACCGACTCGCGCTGCTCGTAGACGGCCTTCACCGACTCGGCCACCACGTCCATGTGCGCCTGGGTGTAGACGCGGCGCGGGATGGTGAGGCGGGTGAGTTCGAGTTTCGGCCGGTAGTGGTCGCCGGTCTTGGCGTTGCGGCCGGCGCTCACGATGCCGCGTTCCATGGCGCGGATGCCGCTGTCGAGGTAGAGCTGCGCGGCGAGCGTCTGCGCCGGGAACTCGTCCTGCTTGAGCTGCGGATAGAAGCGCTTGGCGTCGAGGAAGATCGCGTGCCCGCCGATCGGCTCCATCATCGGCACGCCCCACTCCTCAAGCAGGCCGCCGAGGTAGCGCACCTGCCCGATGCGCGCGCGGATGTGGTCGTCCTGCACCGACTCCGCCGTGCCGATGGCCATCGCTTCCATGTCGCGCCCGGCGAGGCCGCCGTAGGTGTGCAGCCCCTCGAAGACGACGACGAGGTTGCGCAGCTCCTCGAACGTCTCCCAGCTGTTCACCGCCACCCAGCCGCCGATGTTGACGAGCGAGTCCTTCTTGGCGCTCATCCAGGCCCCGTCGGTGTAGCTGCAGAACTCCTTGAGGATCTCGGCGACATTCTTGCCGGCATAGCCCGTCTCGCGCTCCTGGATGAAGAAAGCGTTCTCCACCGCGCGCGTGGCATCGAGGTAGATCTTGATGCCGTGCTTGTCGCCCCAGGCGCGCAGCGCCTTGACGTTGGCCATCGAGACCGGCTGGCCGCCCGCCATGTTCACGGTGGCCCCGAGCGACACGTAGGCGATCTTCTCGGCGCCGTGCTCCTTGATGAGCGCGTCGAGCTTGCCGAGGTCGACGTTCCCCTTGAACGCGTTGCGGTTGAGCGGGTCGTGCGCCTCGTCGCAGATGACGTCCACGAAGATGCCGCCCGCCATTTCCTGGTGCAGGCGCGTCGTCGTGAAGTACATGTTGCCCGGCACGTACTGGCCCGGCTTGATCTCCGTGCGGCTGATCAGGTTCTCGGCGCCGCGTCCCTGGTGCGTGGGCACGAGGTACTTGTAGCCGTAGTACGTCTGAATCGCGCGCTCGAGATGGTAGAAGTTCTCCGAGCCCGCGTAGGCCTCGTCGCCGACCATCATCCCCGCCCACTGGCGGTCGCTCATCGCGCTCGTGCCGCTGTCGGTGAGCAGGTCGATGTAGACGTCGGCGGAGCGCAGGAGGAAGGTGTTGTATCCCGCGTCGACCATCGCGCGCTCGCGCGCCGGACGGTCGGTCATGGTCAGCGGCTCGACCATCTTGATCTTCCACGGCTCGGCCCAGGAACGGCGGCCGGCCTGCTGGCCCATGGTGCGGGGAACTTCGTGCTTGTCGGTCATGGCGTGTGAGAGCGCAGCGGCGCCGGTGGGAGGAGGCCCCGAGGGGATGGAGGCAAATTCGCCATTTGCGTCCATTGCTATGGATCAGAGTTTTCACGACACGGTGTCAGGATTCACCTGTCGTGCCGGAATCGCGCACTCGCGAGCGCCGCGGTCTGGCGGTTGTTTCTGACGAACGGCATGCTACATGGTTGCGGTCGTTGAAACACGCTCGACCACGTGCCACCTCATCCGGACCCGGACGCCATGCGCCGACTGATCGCCGCCTGTTTCGCCGCGCTGCTCGCGGTGCCTGCCTTTGCCCAGCCCCAGACGGAGGCCGCCGCCCTCGCGGCGCGCATTCGCCAGAACTACCGCAAGCTCGAAGTGCGGATCCCGGTGCGCGACGGCGTGAAGCTCTTCACGTCCATCTATGTGCCGAAGGACACGAGCAAGCGGTATCCCGTGCTGATGTCACGCACGCCGTATTCGGTGGCGCCCTACGGCGACACGTTGTTTCGCGCGTCCATGGGCCCGTCCGGCAATCCGAAGTGGGTGGACGACGGCTACATCTTCGTCTATCAGGACGCGCGCGGTCGCAACTTCTCCGAAGGCAACTTCCGCGAGATGACGCCGATTCTCGAGAAGCACGAGAAGCCGACCGACGTGGACGAGGGGACGGACACCTACGACACCATCGAGTGGCTGCTCAGGAACCTGCCGACGAATGGCCGGATGGGGATCTACGGCACCTCGTGGCCTGGTTTCTACGCCAGCGCGAGCTGCCTGTCGCGGCATCCGGCGCTCGTGGCCTGCTCACCGCAGGCACCGATGACCGACATCTGGATGGGCGACGACGACTTCCACGGCGGCGCCTTCCTGCTGGCGCACAATTTCGGCTTCTACACCGGCTTCGGCCGCGGGCCCCGCACGGAACCGGGGCCGGACAAGCGCTATCCGTTCACGCGCGAGTCCAACGACGCCTATCAGTTCTACCTTGACATGGGGCCGGTGGGCCCGGGGTCTCGCAAGTACATCACGCCCGGCACCAGTCAGTTCTGGGAGGACATTCTCGAGCATCCGACCTACGACGCATTCTGGCAGGCGCGCGACGTGCGGCGGCACCTGCGTGACGTGAAGGCGGCGGTGCTGACGGTCGGCGGCTTCTACGACACCGAAGACCTGCACGGACCATGGTGGGTGTATGGGAGCATCGCCAAGCTGAGCCCCTCCACCGACAACACCCTGATCGTCGGCCCGTGGTCGCACGGCGGGTGGAGCCGCGGCGACGGCACGGTGCTTGGCAACTTGCGCTGGAACTACAAGACGGGGCCGTTCTACCGCGACTCGGTGGAGTATCCGTGGTTCGCGCACCACCTGAAGGGCGCGCCGAAGCTGGTGGCGACCGGCGTGCACGTCTTCCGCACGGGCGGTGAGACGTGGGACTCGTATCCCTCGTGGCCCGCGCCAGCGGCGAAGAAGACCGCGCTGTACCTGCATCCCGACGGCAAGCTCGGATTCACGCCGCCGAGTACGAACGGCGCCTACGACCAGTACGTGAGCGATCCAGCCAAGCCGGTGCCCGTGGTGGGGCGCATCGAACCCAACGGCATGCCGCGCGATTACATCACGGATGACCAGCGCTTCGCGGCCCGCCGTCCGGATGTGCTCGTCTACCAGACGGATGTCCTGACGGAGGACATCACGCTCTCCGGACCGGTGAGCCCGGTGCTGCACGTCAGCACGACCGGAAGCGATGCGGACTTCATCGTCAAGTTGATTGACGTCTTCCCGAGCAACGCCCCGAACTGGGCGGGTGACCAGAGCGGCTTCATCGTGGGCGGCTACCAGCAGCTCGTGCGCGGCGAACCGTTCCGCGCGCGCTATCGCCGTTCGTTCGAGAAGCCGGTGGCGATGGTGCCAAACCAGGCCGATTCGATCCGGTTCGAGATGCCGTCCATCCACCACACCTTCAAGAAGGGGCACCGCATCATGGTGCAGGTGCAGAGCACCTGGTTCCCGCACATCGAGCGCAATCCGCAGACGTTCGTGCCGAGCATCTTCTTTGCGAAACCCAGCGACTACAAGACGGCGACGATGCGCGTGTACCACAGCGCGGCAAAGCCGACACGCCTAGAGGTGATGCAGCTGCCGTAACGACAACCACGAAGGGCGAAGGGCGCGAAGTTTCACTGCCTCGCCGCGGATTACACGGATGGAAGCGGATGACGCGGATCATGCTTTAGGGCGCCTGGCACGCTGACTCGGCTTGCTGTGGAAGCTCCCCCAAGATTGATCCGCGTCCATCCGGCCCTTGATCCGTGTAATCCGCGGCAAAGCGGTAGTACTTCGCGCCCCTTCGCGCCCTTCAATCTTCGTGGTATCAGTACCGCCGCTCCAGCCACGACAGCAGGTAGAGCACGTTCACCGAGCCGTCCATGATGGGCTCGTTGGTGGAGTAGTCGCCCCAGTCGTCGTGGTAGACGATGTGCCCGGTGTTCCACTTGGCGAACGCGTCGGGCTTGGTGAGCGCGATGCCGGCCAGGTTCTTGAAGATCGAGGAGTACACGGGGCCGTCGAGCAGCGCGCCGTCAAGCTGGTATTTCAGCTTGACCGAGATCACCGCATGTGGGTCGCGCGCGAAGTTGCCGTCCGCCGGCACCCCGATCACCATCGACACACCCCACGGGTTGGTGCCGAAAAGCCAGTCGATGGCCGACTGCTCGAGTCCGCGGAACTCGTTGTCGCCCGTAATGCGGCGGTACTGCAGCGCCGTCACCGCCAGCGAGGTGATCAGGTCGTTGGAGCACCAGATGAACGGGACGCCCATGTTGAAGCCGTTGTCGGCCTTCTTCGCCACGGCCGCGAGGCCGTCGCGGTAGTAGCCGGAGAGCCGCAGACGCTCCTGCAGGGTGCCGCGTCGCGCCGCTTCGTAATGCCCGATGTTGTGCCAGGGATACCACTGGTAGTGATTGGCGGTGTCGGCGCCCATCCACGGCTTCACCTTCGCCTTCGCCGCATACTGCATGGCCTTGGCCTGATACCTGGCATCCGAGGTGAGCGCGTAGAGGGCGGCGGCGCCCAGCTCCATGTCGTCTTCCCAGTCATCCTCTTCGTAGTAGTAGGCGCCGCGTCCGGGGGCGGTCTGGCACGCCCCGGGGTACTTCTCGCCGAGCGCGAAGGCGGCAATCGCCTTGCGGCGGAGCGTATCGGCCAGCGCCGGCTCGCGGTTGCGCAGCTGCTGCGCGCCCAGCGCAAATGCGGCGGCGAACTTGCCCGCCGTTGATGCGTAGCCGGTGGCGCGGTTCTGGTACTTAAGCAGTCCCTGCGGAATTCCCGTGCACGGGTAGAGCGGGCGCGGTCCGCCCTTCCCCCAGCCGTAGTCGGCCGAGTCGTTGTAGATCAGGTCGAAGAACATGTGGTCGCGATCGTCGCCGAGCTGGTTGAGCATCAGCGAATCGTCGGGGAACATCCGGAGCAGCCACGCCAGCCCGTGGCGCGCCTCGTCGAGCACGTCAGGCACGCCGTTGGTCCCCGGCCGGCCGTCGGCCAGATGCGCGTCGCCGAACACCTTGGGATTGTCGCGCCATGCCTGCAGCAGTTGGTACGTCGCCGTCGCCGAGGTGGTGACGTACTGGAGGTAGTCCGAGGCATCGGCCCATCCGCCGGTCGCCGGCAGGTACTCGCCGGCGCGGGTGGGGTGATCCACGATGATTCCGTCCTTCGCATGGACCACCCGGTCGTGCGTCGGGTTGTAGCCCGACCGCTGTTGGCGCATGTACCGCAGCGGCATCTCGGCGAGCCCGTTCCAGACCGTCGGTCCGATCTTCACCGCAGGAGACGTGAGCGTGCCGGCCCGGATGCGGTACGTGCCCGGCGTCTGCAGCGCGCTGAAGTCGAGGCGGTAGGTGGCGGCACAGGGCCCGAACTTGCCGGCCGCCGTGGCCGGTTTCGGCCCGAAGACCCGTTTGCCGGCCTGGTTCACCACTTCGAAGTCCGCCACCGCGCGCGGCGCGAGTGCGCAGACCACCGCCACCTTGGGCGCGTCGGGGAGGTAGCCCACCTGATTCACGCGGATGGCGTCGTCGGAAGTGCCGTCGCCCTGGGCCACCGCCGGCCAGGCGGTAACGACCAGCAGGACGAGCGGGGAAGCGAGGAACCGCAGCATCGGTGTCATGCCGACGAAAGTACCGTCACCGAAGGGTGCCCGCGAGCCGCCACCCTAGCCAACGATAGGGTCTCCCGTAGAGTATTGCTGATGACGAATACCGCGTGCGCGTCGCAGACGCCGCGCGACCGCCAGGGTGTACCCGACCGAGGATTCCACGGATGCGCAATCGCACGCTGACCGCCGTTGTTCTGGCCTTCGCCGCCACCATCGGACTGGCGAGTTCCCTCCCCGCCCAACGCACCGCCCGGCCGCCCCTGCACGGGCGCCACTGGATGGCCGTCACGGGCAAGCCGCTGGCGGCGACCGCCGGGGCGATGATGTTCGCCAAGGGCGGCAATGCCATTGATGCCGCCTGCGCGATGCTCGGCGCCGTCACCACCATGTGGGACGTGCTCAGCTGGGGTGGCGAGACCCAGGCGCTGATCTACCACCCGGGACTCAAGAAGGTCATCGGCATCAATGCACTGGGCGTGGCCCCGACGGGCGCGACGGCGGAGTTCTATCGCGGCAAGGGCTACCGGTATCCCCCGGAGTTCGGCCCGCTGGCGGCGGTCACTCCCGGCACGCCGGGCGGCCTGATGACGATGCTCGCCGAATACGGAAAGCTGTCGCTCAAGGAGGTACTGGCACCCGCGATCCAGATGGCCGACGGCTACGCCATCGAGGCGCAGACGGCCAACTCCATGGAGGCGAACAAGGCCCGCATCAAGCAGTGGAAGTACTCCAAGGCCGTCTACCTGCCGCATCTCGGCGAGCGGCGCGAAGCGCCGGAGGCCGGCGAGATCTTCGTGCAGAAGGACCTCGCCGCGACACTGCGCAAGCTGGTGGAGGCGGAGCAGGCGGCGCTGAAGGCGGGCAAGAGCCGCAAGGACGCCATCTATGCGGCGTACGACCGGTTCTACAAGGGTGACATCGCCAAGGAAATCGTGCGCGGCGTGCGCGAGGAAGGCGGGCTCTTCACCGAGCAGGACCTCGCCGACTGGAAGGTGAAGATCGAGGAGCCGCTCTCGACCAACTACAAGGGCGTCGAGGTCTACAAGCTGCAGCAGTGGCAGCAGGGACCGGCGCTGCTGCAGGCGCTGAACATCCTCGAGAATGCCGACCTCAAGGGGATGGGCTACAACAGCGCGCGCTACCTGCACACCGTGTACCAGGCGATGTCGATGGCGTTCGCCGACCGCGATTTCTACTACGGCGATCCCGCCTTTGCGAAGGACCAGCCGATGAAGGGGCTGTTGTCGAAGGAGTACGCGAAGGCGCGGTACGGGCAGATCAACTGGACGCGCAACGATGCCGGCATCAAGCCCGGCGATCCGTATCCGTTCGAAGGGCGCACCAATCCACTCAAGGCGCAGCTGGATGCGTGGACGGTGGTGCCGGCGGCGACTAACCTGCCGAGGAGCGGACAGCAGGATCGGGTGCCGCCGGCACAGTTGGGAGACGGGAGATGGGAGACGGGAGATGACAGCGCATTCAAGCAAGCGTTCTACGCCGGCACGACGTCCATTCAGGCCGCCGACGAGGAGGGCTGGGTGATCTCCGTCACGCCGTCGGGCGGGTGGATTCCCGCCGTGATCGCCGGCAACACGGGCGTCGGGCTGTCGCAGCGCGCGCAGAGCTTCGTCACGGCGCCCGAGGACGGGCCGTTTAACGTCATCGAGCCGGGCAAGCGCCCGCGCGTCACGCTCACGCCGTCGCTCGCGCTCAAGGATGGCGCGCCGCTGTACGCCGTCTCGGTGCAGGGGGGCGATTCGCAGGACCAGAACCTGCTCCAGTTCCTGCTCAACGTCACCGAGTTCGGCATGACGCCGCAGGAGGCGGTGGAGGCGCCGAACATCAACTCGTTCCAGATGCGGTCGTCCTTCGGCCAGCACGAGAGCCGGCCGGGACGCATGCTCGCCGCCGAGTCGCTGCCGTTCTACGTGCGCAGTGAGCTGCGGCGTATGGGATACACGATGGAATACGAGGAGCGGACGTCGGGCCCGATCACGGCCATCATGCTCGACCGCAAGCACAAGACCATGTGGGGCGCCGCGTCCCATCACGGCGAAGACTACGGCATCGCGTGGTAGGCGCATGTACGCACTGGCCATCATCCGCTATCGCGCGCCGATCGAGGTGATCGAAGCGGCCACCGAGGCGCACCGGGCCTACCTCCGCGAGCTGAAGGCGGCGGGAACGCTGGTCGTCTCTGGGCCGGTCGTTCCCCGCACCGGGGGCGTGCTGTTGCTGCGCGTCCCCGACGACAATTCGGCGGCGGCGCTCGACGCCGTGCGCGACGGGGACCCCTTCTGGCAGCAGGGGCTCGCCAACTACGAGTTGCTGCCGTGGAATCCCGTGATCGGGCGCGAAGGATTGGACAGGCTGTAGGAGACGGAAACGGCATGCGCGTATTAGGTTGCGGCGTGGGACGCGACGTGGCCGGGCCCGCCGGTGCTGCGGCATGACCGACGGGCTCTTTCCGGGACAATCAGCTATGGCACGTACGGAACCGGGCACCCTCGACATCGTGGTGCCCTGCTTCAATGAAGAAGCGGTCATCGAGCAGACGCACCAGCGCCTCGCGCAGGTGGCGCGGAGCATTGCCACCGTCCGCGCCACCGTGATCTACGTGGATGACGGCAGCCGCGACGGGACGCTCGCCAAGCTGCGCGCCATCGCCGCCGCGGATCCCGACGTCCGCATCGTCGCGCTCTCCCGGAACTTCGGGCACCAGTACGCGCTGACCGCCGGACTCGATGCGTCAACCGGCGATGCCGTCGCGGTCATTGACGCCGACCTGCAGGACCCGCCGGAAGTGATCGCCGAGATGGTCGCGCGCTGGCGCGACGGCGCCGACGTGGTCTACGGCGTCCGGGCCACGCGGCAGGGCGAGACGGCCTTCAAGCGCGGCACGGCGCACGTCTTCTACCGCCTGCTGCAGACGCTCGGGAACGCCGACATCCCGGCCGACGTCGGCGACTTCCGCCTGCTCGACCGCCGGGTGGTGAACACCCTGCGCGACATGCCGGAGCGCGACCGGTTCCTGCGCGGCCTCGTGGTCTGGGCCGGGTTCCGCCACGAGGGCGTATCGTATGAGCGGCTGCCGCGCGCCGCGGGACAGACGAAGTTCCCGTTCTCCCGGATGTTCAGCTTCGCGCTCGACGGCATCTTTTCGTTCTCGACCGTCCCGCTGCGGCTCGCGTCCTACCTGGGGCTGTTCGTTTCCATCCTCTCGATGATCGGCGTGATATACGCGTTCTACATCAAGCTGTTCACGGTCGGCGTGATCCCGGGCTGGGCCGCGCAGTGGATCGGCACGCTCTTCCTCGGCGGCGTGCAGCTGCTGTCGCTCGGCGTCATCGGCGAGTACGTGGGGCGCATCTACGGCGAGGTGAAGCGGCGGCCGCTCTACGTGGTGAAGGAGCGCATCGGCTTCGACCCCAACGCCTGATGTTCTCGTTCCGCACCAAGCTGGCGCTGGCGCGCGGTCTGCTGGACCGGGGGCGGCACCCGCTGTACGTGCAGTTCTACGTCACGGCGCGGTGCAACCTGACGTGCAAGCAGTGCAACATCATCTATGCCAACGCCGACGTCGGCGAGGTGTCGCTCCCGCAGGTCGAGGCGATGGCCGACAACCTGGCGGCCATCGGCACCGGCATCGTGCTGCTGACGGGCGGTGAGCCGTTTGTGCGGCGCGACCTGCCGGGCATCATCCGCGCGTTCACGAGCCGCGGGCTCCACGTGCGCACGCAGACCAACGGCTTCGCGACGCTCGAACAGCTGAAGGAGGCGGCCGCGGCCGGCGCACGCGACATCTCCATCTCGCTCGACTCGCTGGTGCCGGAGAAGCAGGACTTCCTCAACGGCTCGCACGACCGCAGCTGGCGGCGTGCCATCGAGGCGATCAGCCGCGTGACGCACGCCTACCCGCCGCGCAAGTCCTTTGCCGCGTTCGGCACGGTGCTCTCGCCGCAGAACCTGCTCGAGATCCCCAACATCATTCGCTTCGCCACGCGCGTGGGCTGGTACGTGTCGCTCGTGCCGGCGCACGTGGCCGACCCCGCGGAAGTGCACAACTTCCGCAGCTACGACCGCGAGATGATCTTCCCGCCGGCGATGTACTCGCTGGTGGACGAAACGCTCGAGGAGTGCCTCGCGCTCAAGCGCAGCGGACACCTGCTCTACGACTCGCCGGAGTTTCTCGACAACGTGCGCCGCTTCATCCGGCGCGAGCCGGTGACGTGGCGGCGGCGCAACGAGGACGTGTGCGACTCGCCGGGGCTCTACTTCGCGGTGCGCCCGAACGGCGACCTGCAGCCGTGCTGCGATCACGTGCTGCAGGAGAGCTACCCCGTCTGGCACCCGGACTTTCCCCGCTGGTACCGCGAGACCGAGATGCGCAAGGCGGTGCACGCCATCACGAGCCGCTGCGGCGGGTGCATGTATGGCAGCTTCCCGGAAATGACCATCACCGCGCGCTGGCCGCTCACGACACTGAAGCGTTCGGCCCTCTTCCTCAGCGGGACGTCCGCCCGGAAGCCGTGGCCGATGACCGCCGAGCAGATGATCGAGATCATTGACGAGATCAACACGGCCCATCCGGTGGACCACACGCGCGCCAGCGCCCTGCTCGAGGCGGTGCCGCGGCACGCCGATGTCACGCGCTCGCTTCCGGTGCTCTCGTGACGGGCACCAGCGACCTGCTCCACCGCGAGGAGGCGTTCCACGATGAGTGGGCGAGCTCGGTGGACCCCGCGTCCGTTCCGGTGCGCGAGTCCTTCACCTTGCCAACCTGCCCCGAGAACCGCTGGATCCACGCCTCGCTCGGTGACGTGCGCGGCAAGACGGTGCTCGAGCTGGGCGCCGGCCTCGGCGAGGCGTCGGCCTGGTTCGCGATGCACGGCGCGAGCGTCATCGCCACCGACCTGAGCGGCGGCATGCTGGCGCTCGCGCGGCGTGTCGCTGCGCTCCATGGCGCTTCCATCACCCCCGTGCAGATGGATGGGGCGGTGCTCGCGCTGGCCGATGCGTCCGTGGATGTCGTCTACGGCGCCAATGTGCTGCACCACGTGGACCAGGCCCGCTGCATCGCGGAAGTGCATCGCGTCCTGCGGCCGGGCGGGGTTGCGGTGTTCTGGGATCCGCTGCGCTACAACCCCGTGATCAACGTCTATCGCCGCATGGCCACCGCCGTGCGCACCGAGGATGAACATCCCCTGGGCCGCGACGACCTGCGCCTGCTGCGGCGCACGTTCGGGAAGGTGGAGGCGCGCTTCTTCTGGCTCGCCGCGCTCGGCGTCTTCGTCTGGTTCTTCGTCGGGCTGCGCGTCCACCCCAACGCCGAGCGGTACTGGAAGAAGATCATCACGGACTATGCGTCCATCGCCAGGCTGCATGGCGTGCTGGCGGCGGTGGACCGCGGGCTACTGCGCATCCCCGGCCTGCGCTGGTGGGCCTGGAACATTGCAGTCGTCTGCCGGAAATAGCGCCGATGCTCTACGAACCCAGGGAGTCCATCAATCCGCGCACGTTCGCCCTGCGGCATGCGCTGCTGGAAGAGCTGAAGCGCCGGCAGGGGCTGCTGCGCGGCGAGGTCGGTCGCGAACCACTCGTCGCGCTCGCCCGAGCGCTGGACGTAGGCTACGATGCCTCGACGCGGCACTACCTCGTGCGGGGCGGAGACGTGATGGTCGAGGTGCCGCTGGAAGCGTTCCGATGCTACGTGCCGCGCACGGATACGTCGAGCGGGCACTGGGAGCAGGAGGATGAGATCCTGCGGGCCAATCGCCTGTTGACGTCTGGCATCATCGATCAGCTCCTCACAACACCTCCGGGTCACGGTACGTCGTGACCCGCGTCTTGCACTCCCCGAAGGCGCTCGCCGCCGCGTGCGGCGCCACGGCCTACCTGCTCGCGTATCGGGGGGCGCCCACCGCCTTCGATGAGTGGCTGGCGCTTCCCATCGCGCTCGAGACGGCCTTCCCCGGCACGTATCCCAAGGGCGACCTGCTCATCCAGGGGAGCATGGACGGGCCGTTTCACCTCTATAAGCTGGCAAGTGCGCTCTATTCGCTGGGCCTCAATGTAGACGTCGCGTGGTATGTCCTGCTGGCCCTGTCGCTCGTCGTCTTCTTCCTGGCGGTCTGGCGGTTGGCGGGCGCCATGGAGCTCAGTGATCGCGAGCGCGTGATCCTGGTGCTGGCGATCGCGGCCACTCCGGTCTATCGAGGCACGCTGCACTGGTCAGCACAACCGATGCTCTCGTTCATTACTGCGTCGGTGGCTGTGCCCCTGGGCCTGCTTGCCGTCACGGCGGCGCTCGAGGAGCGGTTGCGTGCCGCGCTGCTGTACTGCGCGCTCGCATTCACCCTCCATCCGTCGCTGGGCGTCTGCGCCGGCATCGCCGTCGTCAGTGTGGTGCCGGGAGCGTTCTCCGGTGGCGCCATGCGATCGGCTTGGCTTCCGGCCGCGCTGGTCGCCCTGCCCAACGTCGTCTACCTGCTCGGTCATCTCCCCGCGCCGTCCGCAGCCGGCGGAAGCGAGCTCTGGGAGGTGCATCGCACGTTCGGCTACCACACCTTCTTCCGCGATCACGCCGCCGGGTATCCGTGGTACGCGCTCGCGCTGGCGATTGCGCTGTCCTACGCCACGCAGGGCGGCCGCGCGCGACGCGCGGGACAGGCGGCGGCCGTGCTGACGGCGACTGCCGCGGCGTGGATTCTCGTCATGAATCTCATGCCGGTCCCGGCGCTGCTCCCGCTCTATCTCATTCGCGCGACGCTGCTGGCGAAGCCGCTGGTGATGGGATTGGCGATCCTGGCGCTGGCGCGGCGATCCTACGCCGGCCGATATGCGTGGCTGGCCCCGTTCGCCGGCGTGCTGGCGGTGGTCTATCCCGACCTCGTAGTGGCGGAGGCAGCGCTCGCCATTGTGCTCGGCATCATGCTGCGCCCGTCGCCCGATCGACGGCTGGCCACGGTGGGGCTTGCAGCGTGGACGGCTGGCATCCTGCTGCTGCTCGTGGTGCTCGCTCGGCAGGCGCCGGCGCTCGACGCGTTGACGGCGGCCACCATGTCGCTGCGGTGGATTGCGACGGCGGCCGGGTTGGCCGCGTCCGTGCTCCTGCTGTTCGCGTCGCCGCTGGCCAGCGCGCCGCGTCAGGCGCGCAGTGGCTGGGTCTCATGGCTGCCGGCACTGAGCCTGCCCGTGCTCTCCATCATGCTCGCAAAGCCGCTGGGACCGGGCTGGCTACCGGACACACCCGCACGCATCAACGCGCAGCTGCGGCTGTCGCTTCCGGCGCCCAAGGAGTCCGGCGTGATGTGGTGGGCGTTCACCACGTCTCCCCCTGGAAGCCTGTTCGCCATACCACCGGCCAACAACAACTGGGTGCGCTTCCGGCTCGTCACGCGCCGAGGGGCGTACGCCACGGTGCACGACATCAACCAGTTGATGTACGTGCGCAAGTTCGTGCCGGAGGCCGTGGCCCGGCTCACGTCGCTGGGTGTCATCGTCAGGGGGCCGCACCGGTTCGATCCGAGGCCATATTCCTACCCGACGTGTGAGCGCCTGGCACGCCTCGCCGCTGATCACGTTGATTTCTACGTGCTTCCCGCGGAGTCCACAGTGCCGGATGGTAGCGTGGTCGTGTATCGGGACGAGAACTACTCCGTGCTCGACGTGCAGCGGACGGTGCCGGTGTGCCGCCCGGAGGCGGGCTGAGCATGTCGATACCGCGCATCGTGCCCCGCCGTTCGGGGTTCGCACATTGGCTGGCCGGGCCGCTCACCCACGTCGGCCACGCGGCCGGCATCTGTTCCCGCTCCTCCGAGAACCTCGAGATCTGGCGCGAGCGTGGAGCGGTTCCATCCGACGGCTCGACGGCACGCTGTCCGCTCTGCGGGGCGGACGCCGGGCATCAACTGGCGCTGCCGCTGCACACGAGCGCCGACGTGCGTGAACTTGGCGATTGCCATGTCGTGCTCTGCACCGCCTGCGCCACCGGCTACACGGAACCCGTGCCCAGCGATTCGGCGCGCGTGATCACGCCCGACGTGCAGCGCGAGATCATGAACGCCTTGCAGCGCGCCCTGCTGCGGCGGTTCATGCGCCAGCGAGTGGCGCGGGTCCGTCCCCTCCTCCCCTCGGACCGCCGTCCGCGGGTCGCTGACGTCGGCGGCGGTGCGTGCGCCTTTGCCAACGCGCTGGCCGCGACGGGGTGTGACGTCTCGGTCTTCGAGCCGAATGCGGCGAATGCGTCGTTTGCCAACACCGGGGCTGGCGTGCGGTTCATCGCCGCGCCGTTCGACGACCGCGCGGTTGGTGCGTCGGGCATTGCCGATGGGTCGCTGGACGCGGTCACGATGTGGCACGCGCTCGAGCATGTGCCCGACCCGGTGGCCACGCTCGCGCTGGCCCGGCGCTTGCTGCGGCCGGGTGGCGTGCTCTATGTGAGCGTGCCCAACCTCGATTCCCTGCAGGCCGATGTCGCGGGCACTCTCTGGTGTTACGCCGACGTTCCCCGGCATCTCACGCACTTCAGTCCCGAGGGGCTTGCATCGCGCCTGCAGCAGGCGGGCTTTGCCGCCGTCACGCCATATTGGTGGAACGCCGAGTACGAGATTTTCGGCTGGTACCAGACCGTGCTCAACCTGCTGACGGGAAGCCACAACTACTTCTACAACCGCGCCAAGAAGGGACGGCTCGCAGAGGCAGGGCCGCACCCCGCGTGGACGCGTGCGGCGACCGCGCTGGGGCCGTTCCTGATGCCCGTCGTCCTGACAGCCGCCTGGTTCGCGTCCGCGGCGTCGAAGCCCGCCTGCGTCGAGATGCACGGAGTCGCCTCGTGATGCGCGTCGTGATCACCGGCGCGACCGGCTTCATCGGCAGCCGACTGCTCGAACGGCTGGTGCGCGATGGCTTGCAGGGCCAGCCGGCGCGTGTCGTCGCCGTGGCGCGGCATCCTGAGACGCTCCCCGACGCCCTGCGCGGCCAGGTGGAGTGCCATGCGCTGGACCTCGCCGAGGCACCGCTCGACGCCATTGCCGCGGCGTGCGGACAGGGCGCGCTTGTGTATCACCTTGCGGCGAACGCCTCCGTCGCGGGCGGCAAGGCGGCTGCACGCGGCAACGTGCGCGCCACGGAGCGGTTGCTTGACGCCCTGCGTGGCTGCGCACCGAAGCGCGTCGTCTATGCCAGCTCCATCGGCGCGGTGGATCGCACACCAGGCGACCCGTGCACGGAGCCGTTGGACGAGAGCTCGCCGCCGCACCCGCTCACGCGGTACGGCGCGAGCAAGCTCGAGGGTGAACGGCTCGTGGCGGCCTCGGGGCTTCCGTACTCCATCGTGCGTCCGACGTGGGTGTATGGCCCGCATATGCGCGCCGACAGCCACCTGCGGGTCTTCCTCGGCATGGCGCGCGCCGGAAAGCTCGCCGCGCGCATCAACTTCCCCGGACGCGTCAGCGTCGTGCACGTCGATGACCTGTGCGACGCGCTGCTGCTCGCCGGAGTCCACGCATCGGCGCTTGGTCAGGCCTTCTTCGTGACGGACAACGAGCCGGTCTCGCTTGGCACGCTGTTCCGCGAGCTGGGCGAGATCACGGGGCATCCGGCCGCAGCCATCACGCTGCCCGCGCTGGTTACCGCGCCCGCCCGTGCGCTGCGGCGCTGGCTCCCGCTCTCGGTGCAATGCCTCAACTCCGACGTCCTGATGGCCACGAGCGCGCGGCTCAGCTCGCTCGGTTTCTCGCCCCGCGTGACCCGCCGGCGGGGACTTGTGGAACTGGCGCGGGGGACGGCGTCCACCGGTGACCGATGGATCGTGACCGGCGCCGCGAGCGGCATTGGCAAGGCGCTGGCGACGATGCTGCATGCCGCGGGACATACCGTCGTCGCCGTCGATTACGACGCGGCGGGGCTCGAGGCGCTGCGACAGGAGTGTCCGGGCACGCTGCCGGTGCACGCCGACTTGGCGACCGGCAACGGACGTGCCCTCGTCGCGCGCACCATCGATGACGGTCCGCTCGCGGGCATGGTGAACTGCGCCGGCATTGGCGCACGCGGCAACGTGCGAGACGTTCCCGAGAGCACGCAGTCGCGCGTCGTCGCCGTCAACATCGAGGCCCTCGCGGACGCCTCCACACGAGCCGTGCGTCGCATGGCGCAGCAACCGTCGGGCGGAACGCTGGTCAACGTGGCGTCATCGGCCGCCTTGCAGCCGTTGCCTGGGATGGCTGCCTACGCCGCATCCAAGGCCTTCGTGCTGAGTTACAGCGAGGCGCTGGCGGAGGAGATGGAGGGAAGCGCCGTGCGCGTCATCACCGTCTGCCCCGGCGGCACCGATACGGGGTTTCAGGCGTCAAGCGGCGTGAAGCGTGTCGAGGGCGAGCGGTTGATGCCGGCATCAGAAGTCGCCGCCCGCATGCTGGCTGCCGTCCGGCGCGGTCGCTCCGCCACGGTCTTCGTGGGCGGACGCACGCAGACCATGGCCCTGATCGCCCGCGTCCTTCCGCGGCAGGTGCTCGTGCGACTGTGGGGACGGATGATGGGGAAGCTGCGGTAGGTGATGCGTCAGCAGAGGTGCACGGCCATCGCCTTGAACGACGCCGTCACGTCCATCCCAACCGCGAGCGAGAGCTCCTTGGCGGAACGCGTCGTCAACGACGCCACGAGCGGCACGCCGTCCACGTCCACCGTCACGCGCGTCAGCGCACCCAGCGTGTCGCACTCCGTCACCACGCCGCGGAACCGGTTGCGCGCCGATCCAGTGGGCGGTTCGTGCGACAGCACAATCTCCTCGGCGCGAATGACGGCGTAGCCGTCGCCCGCCGGGAAATCCCCAACGGTGTAGAGCACGAGCGGCCCGGACGTGAACTCGATGGCGCGATAGCCGTGCGCGATCGGCGCCGGCTCCCCCTCCAGCCAGTCGGGCGCCTCCTCCTCCAGCACGCGCACCGCACCCGCCAGCACATTCTCGGCGCCCAGGAACTCCGCGATGTACGGTGATGCCGGGCGCCGGAACACCTCGTCCGGAGGGCCGGACTGCAGCGCGCGCCCGCCATCGAGCAGCACGGCGACGTCGCCCAGCAGTCCCGCCTCGGTGAAATCATGCGTCACCTGCAGTGTCGTCACGCCCCATTCGCGGTGCAGCGCGCGCACCTCGCGGCGCACGATCGTGCGGCGGCGCGGATCGAGCGCGCTGAACGGCTCGTCGAGCAGGACCACCGCCGGATGGCGCGCAAAGGCGCGGGCCAGCGCCACCAGCTGCCGCTCGCCGCCGGAGAGGGCGCGCACCGGACGTCCCGTCAGGAGGTCGGCACCGAAGCGGCGAGCGACTTCCTCGGCGAGTTCCGCCGAGGCAGCGCCATACGCGATGTTGGCGGCGACACTCAGGTGCGGGAACAGAAAAGCATGCTGATAGACGAGTGAGAGCCCCCGCGCTTCCGGGGCGAGCGTGGTGCAGTCGCGCCCGTGCATCCAGAGCTGGCCTGCCGTGGCCGGCACCACACCGGCAATTGTCTCGAGCAACGTCGTCTTGCCCGAACCGGCCGGACCGATGACCACGCCAAACTGCCCGGTTGGCACGGCAAACGACACATCGGCGAGCTGGAAGCTCCCGTGGCGCGCGCTGAGGGATCGGCACTCGATCATCGCGTCATCCCGTCGTCGGCGCCCCTGAGGGTGCGCAGCGCGGTGAGCGGAATCAGCGCGAGCACGGCCAGCACGGCCGCCACTGGCAGCGCCTCGCGCAGTCCGAAGCTGGTGAAGCGGTCGTAGCTCAGCACGCTCGCCACCTTCGGATTGTATGTGAGCACGACGATCGCGCCAAACTCGCTGACGGCCCGCGCCCACATCACCACCGCTGAGGCGATGAGCCCGCGCCGTGACAGTGGAAGCGTGATGCGCAGGAAGGCGCGCAGCGGAGGATCGCCCAGCGTGCGCGCCACCGCCTCGAAGCGTGGATCCACGCGCGCGAACGCCTCGCGCGCTCCGCTGATGAAGAGCGGCGCCGCCACGAACAGCATGGCGGCGACGATGCCGAGCGGCGTCCCCACGACGCGAAGTCCAGCCGCCAGCAGGGTCCCGCCGAGGGCCGATTCACGCCCAAGCAGGAGCAGCAGGGCGATGCCCGCCACGGGATGCGGAATCAGCAACGGCAGGTCGAGGACGGCGGAGAGCACGGCGCGTCCGCGGAACGCGCGGCGTGCCAGGAGGTACGCCACCGGCGTGCCGCCGAGCACGCCAAGCAGCGTCGCAGCGGTGGCGGTGATGGCCGTCAGCGAGAGCGCGCTGCGAAGCTCGGCGTCGCTCGCGAGCTGTCGTACGCCATCGGCACCGCCTGCCCCGATGAGTTGGCCAATCGGAACGGCCAGGAAGAGCAGCAGCAGCGAGCTGGCGAGCGCGGCGAGCACGGCGATGACCCGCTGCAATCCGCGACCCGGCGGCGCGCCGGCCGTTGCGGACGGTGTCACGGCACTCGCCGGAGTCACGGCACCAATCCAGCAGGTGCCCCGCTGCCGACCACCCCCGGCACCTCGAGCGCATCGAGTCCCTCGCCCCGCAGCACGCGCCGGCCGTCCGCAGAGAGCAGGTACCGGACAAACTGCTCGGCGATGGCGCGGTGTGGCGCCGCGGTGGGCACCGAAAGCGCGTAGACGATCGGTCGACCGCGGAATTCCAGCGAATCGGCTCCGCGGCCGCGTACCTTCACGCGGGCCGTCGCGTACAGCGCGGAGTCGGCGGGCGACGACAGGTCGATGGCCTCGGGAAGCCGCACGAAGTTCAGGCCTAGGTTCTTGGCCATGGACTCGTACGACCAGATGTAGTCGAACTCACCCGCCTGCAGGAGTCCGACGAGGTCGGCCTCCTTGGGGCGCACGTTGCGCGCCGGCATTGCCCGCAGGAGCTGTTCGGCGAGCCCCGGCTGGGCGTAGTGGCGCTCGGCGAGCTGCAGCACGAGCAGGGTGCGATAGCCGTTCGGGTCGAGCTGGGGGTCGCTGCGCCCCGTCTCGACGCCGTCGCGCAACAGCACCTGCCACCAGTTGTCCCCCGTGATGCTGTCGGCCCCGCGCGCCCGGGGCGTGTGCGCCAGCACCATGCGGTTGTGGGCAAAGCGCACGTACCACGTGACATGGTCCGGCATGAGCAGTTGCGGAAAGACCTCCTCATCGGCGAGCGCGATGACGTCCGGCACTGACCCCAGCTCGGTGAGCTTGCGCGCCGTCTCCAGCGAGCCGGCGCTCTCCTGCTGCACCTGCACGCCCTCGCGGGCGGCAAACGAATCGAGCGCCGCCCGCATCGGACGCGCCAGCGACCCCGCGTTGAAGGCGACAAGCATCTTCGGCCCACCCGCCTGCTCGGCACGAGGTCCGCAGGCGGTGGAAAGCACGGCAATGGCGAGAATCAAGCGGCGCAGCATGAGCGTAGTGTCACCTAATTGCGTATTGGTCTCAAGGCGTGGCCCTCCGCCTCCTTCCACACCCTGCACCCTGCACCCTGCCCCCACGTCCTATATTCGTGTGACCTTCAACGTCAGGACCCATGCCTGAACTCGCCCTGGAACTCCGGGGGATCACCAAGCGGTTTGCCGAGCATGTCGCCGTACGCGACCTCTCGCTGGCGGTGCCGCGCGGATCGGTCTATGGCCTGTTGGGGCCGAATGGCGCCGGCAAGACCACGACGATCCGGATGATCCTCAATGTGATCGCTCCCGATTCGGGATCGATCGCCGTACTCGGCTCTCCCCATCTCACGCCGGGCCTGCTCGACCGGCTCGGCTACCTGCCCGAAGAACGCGGCCTCTACAAGAAGATGCAGGTGCGCCGCCTCCTGCGCTTCCTCGCCGAGCTCAAGGGCGTCGACGGCAAGACGGCGGACCGCCGCATCACCGAGTGGCTCGAGCGCCTCTCGCTCCGGAGCCCCGAGAAGGACTGGGGCAATGCGAAGGTGGACGAACTCTCGCGCGGCATGCAGCAGAAGGTGCAGTTCATCGGCACGCTGCTGCACGACCCCGATGTCGTGATCCTCGACGAACCGTTCAGCGGCCTCGACCCGATCAACGCGCAGGCGCTGAAGGACACGGTGGTCGAGCTCAAGAAGCGCGGGAAGACCGTGGTCTTCTCCACCCACCTCATGGACAACGCCGAGCGCCTGTGCGACTCCGTGTGCATCATCGCGCGCGGCGAAAAGGTGCTCGACGGCACCGTCACCGGAGTGAAGTCGGAGCACCACAAGCTCAACGTGGCGCTGGCGCTGGGCGGCGATCCGAGTGCCGCCGTTTCCGCCGTACTCTCGGACCGCGCGCTCGTGCTCAAGATGGACGACAACAACCGTTACTTCGAAATCGAGATGACGGTGGGCGGCAACCCGCAGCTGCTGCTGCAGCGCCTCGTCGGCGCCGGCGCGCAGGTGCAGCGCTTCGAGCTGATCCAGCCGTCGCTCCACCAGATTTTCCTCGACCGGGTCGGGGCGACTGGCGTGGAGGAGGGGATGCAAGGCCATGGCTAAGCTCTGGACGGTCATCAAGCGCGAGTTCCTGGAGCGCGTCCGCACCAAGTGGTTCATCATCGTGACCATCTTTGGCCCCGTCTTCTTTGGCGTCATCATGGTGCTCCCCGCCTACCTGTCGGTGCGGGGCATCAAGGACGTCCGCGTCGCCGACATTCGCATTATCGACGCGACCACGACGGGGCTGGGCGACCGCGTGGCGACGCGACTGACCGGCGGTCCCATGGGCGATCCGTCGACGACCCAGGTCGTCGTCGTCGCGCCCTCCGAAGTCGCCGCGGCTGAGTCGCTCGCCACCAGGGACGTGATGGCGAAAACGCGCCGCGGCTACCTGGTGGTCGACTCAGCCACCATTCAGGACCAGAAGGCGCGCTACGCCGGGCGCAATGCGTCGTCGCTGCAGGAGCTGGAGCTCATCCAGAACGCGCTGCGGTCGGCCATTCTCGGCCAGCGGCTGGAGCGCGAGGGGCTCGACCCCAAGCGCGTCGAGTCGCTCACCCGCGTGAAGATCTCCATGAGCGCCGAGCGCATCACCGACAAGGGACGCGGCGGCTCGGGCATCGGGAGCGCGATCTTCGGGTTCCTCATCGCCTTCCTGCTGTACATGATGATCGTGCTCTACGGCCAGAACATCCTGCGTGGCGTCCTCGAGGAGAAGACGACGCGCGTGGCCGAGGTGATCGTGTCCTCGGTGTCCACCGACGTGCTGCTCGCCGGCAAGGTGATTGGCGTCGGCGCGGTCGGCCTGCTGCAGCAGGCGGTCTGGATCGGCAGCGCGGCGGGGCTCTATCAGTTCCGCGTGCAGATCTTCTCGGCGCTCGGGATGCCCGCCATGCCGAACCTGCCGCTGCCGCAGGTGCCGCCCATGCTGCTCGTGGCGCTGGTGCTCTTCTTCATCCTCGGGTATGGCCTGTACGCGGCGCTGTTCGCGGCCGTGGGCGCGATGGTGTCCAATCAGGAAGACGCCAACCAGGCGGCGCAGCCGGTGATCATGCTCCTGGTCTTCAGCATCATCTTCGCGCAGCCGGTCATGCTCAACCCGACGAGCCGCCTGGCCGAGATCGTGAGCTGGATCCCCTTCTCGGCGCCCGTCATCATGCCCATGCGGATGAGCGCTATTTCCATTCCATGGTACGAGCTCGCCGGAACGCTGGCGGGCGTCGCGGTGACCTGCGCGCTCTGCATCTGGCTGTCGGCGCGCATCTACCGGGTCGGCCTGCTGATGTACGGCAAGCGCCCGACCATGCGAGAGCTGGCGCGGTGGATCAGGCAGAGCTGACCGATCGGTCGTAAGGCACACGGCGTACAGCGAATTCAGGCTGTACGCCGTGCGCGTTTCGGTTCCCTGAAGGACGGTTTAAACGCTGGGCGATTCTGCGGCATCTCAGTGCCGACCCCCCATGTCCCCGCTCCCCGCCGCCTCCCCCGCCCCGTCGCCGCTGGATGACGACATCGCCCGCGCCCAGCGCGGCGACCTGGACGCGTTCGAGCGGCTGTACCGGGCGCATGTCGGCCGCGTGAACGCGCTCTGCATCCGGCTGACGGGGGGACAGGGTGCAGAGGAGTTATTACAGGATGTCTTCGTACGCATCTGGGAGAAACTCCCGTCCTTCCGCGGCGAGAGCGCGATTAGCTCCTGGATGCACCGGGTGGCGGTGAACGTCTATCTCGTCTCGCAGCGCGGTGAGTTGCGGCGCGAGGCGCGGGTGGTGACGAGCGACGAACCGGAGTCGCTGGGCGTGGACCCGGTGCGTGGGTTCGTCACCGACGATCCGGACGCACGCATCGACCTCGAGCGCGCCATCGCGCGCCTGCCCGCCGGTGCACGCGCTGCCTTCGTGCTGCACGACATCGAGGGTTACCTGCACGAGGAGATCGCCGAGATGCAGGGCGTCGCCGCCGCCACCGTGCGGGCCCAGTTGCACCGCGCCCGAAAGCTGCTCATCGAGGGACTTGAAGCATGACTGACCACCGCATTCCTCCCGACGACCCGCGCCTCGACGCCCTGCAGCGTGCTGCAGACGACCTGCCACGCGAGGTCGCGCCCGCCAAGGACGCATGGCCTGCCATCCGGGCGCGCATCGAGGCGGCCCGCGTCGTCCCGATGGGCGTCCCGGCAGTCCCCCTGCGCAATCGCACCGCGACCCGGTGGCGCATTGCCGCGGCGGCGGCCGTGTTGGTGGCTGGCAGTTTGGCGACGACCGTTCTCGTGCTGCGGAGTGAGGCCGACGCGCCGGCGACGGCCACCGCACCCGTTGGCGATGGCAATGCGGCGCCTGCTTCGAATGCGGGCGTCGCGCTGCCAGGCGCAGGCAGTGCCCGGCCAGTCGTTCTGAACATCTGGGCCGACTACGACGACGCGTCCGCGGACCTCGAGCGGGTGCTTCAGGCGCGTCGGTCGCGCCTGTCGCCGGCCACCGTGCAAGCCGTCGAGCAGAGCCTGCGCACCATTGACCGCGCCATTGGCGAGGCCCGCGCCGCGCTCGAGAAGGACCCCGCCAGCCGTGACCTGATGGACCTGCTCGACTCCGTATACCGCCAGAAGCTCGACCTCCTGCGGCGCGCCAATGATCTCCCGCTCCGCTCCAGCTAGGACATGACCATGCGACTGCGTTCACTCGTGTTGCTCGCCTGCGGCGTCGTGCCGCTGGCATCGCTCCCCGCCCAACAGAAGATCAACCGCCGGCTCCCGCTCGATCCGACCGGCATGTTCAAGTTCTTCGTCTCATCCGGTTCGGTGCGCGTCGTCGGGTGGGACGTGGACTCCATCGTCGTGACCGGCACCATCTCCGCCAAGTCGCAGTTCTACCTGGGCGGAGGGCGCCAGGGCGCGAAGGGCGGCGTCGAAGGCGACGGGGTGGAGGCCATGGCCGACCTGATCGTGAAGGTCCCGCGGCGTGCACGCCTCTGGATTCGCGGCGGAGAGGCCGATGTGCGCGTGGATGGCACGAGCGGCCCACTCGACTGTGGATCGGCGTCGGGCACCGTGCGCATCAACGGCACGGCGCAGGAGATCACCGCCGAGACGATGGGCGGCGACCTCGTGGTGCAGGCGTCCCCGGATTACCTGCGGTTGAAGACGGCCACCGGGCGCGTCGAATTCACCGGCGGTTCGGAGGACGGCGCCATTGCCACCGTCAGCGGGCGCGTGACGGTGCGCGACGGCGGGTTCACGCGCCGCGGCCGCATCGAGACGGTGACGGGCGACGTGCGCTATGAGGGCGGCATCGGCGCCGGCGGCGCGCTCGCCGTCGACACGCACGCCGGGCACGTGGATCTCGTGCTCCCGCGCTCGACGAACGCCTCGCTCGTCGTCACCGCCGCGGTCAGCGACCTGTTTGGAATGCGTTCGATGGCCGATCCGGCGCGTGCGCCGCGCGCTGTCGTCCAGGAACTCGGCGGCGGCGCCTCCGGGGCCACCATCACCGTGCGCTCGTTCAAGGGGCGAGTGACCGCGACCTCGCCGTAACCCCACGATCTTCGCCTGCCGGTGCACCCCCGTAAGTGCGGGGGTGCGGGGCGGGTGCGTCCCCCGAACCAGGAGGAAGGATGTTCACCAGACTGCTGCGTCTCGCCGTTGTCCCGCTGCTGCTCGTCATCGCCGCGCCGGCGATGGCCGGACCGCCCTGGATCACGATCGAATACCCGGGCAACCCCTTCGATCCGAAGGCACGCGATGCGTTCCTCGTCGTGCACGCGTTCCATCACAACACGCCCGTGGGGCTGCCGGTGAGCGGCACCGCCGAGGGCATCGTGAATGGCCAGCGTCGCACGATCACGCTCAACTTCGTGCCGTTGGCGCGCGAGGGCGCCTTTGCCGTCAAGAAGCAGTGGCCGGACGAAGGGCGGTGGCTGCTCGTGTTCCATGTCACGCAGGGTGCCGGTGATCACAACACGGCCACGGCACTCGTGCGCCTTGCCGCCGACGGCAGCGTGGCATCCACCCAGGTGCCGAGCAAGGCGGGCGAACGCGGCATGCGGTTGCCCATGACGGTGACGAAGGCGGAGGTCGAGGCGGCGGTGGCGCAACTCAAGTAAGAGAAACAACAGAGAGACAACAGACGTGCGGCGGGTTACGCGATCACCGCCCACCTCAGTTGTCTCTCTGTTGTCTCTCTGTTGTCTCTCTGTTGTCTCTCTGTTGTCTCTCT